>DASUFD010000116.1:0-7118 GCA_036274735.1 Burkholderiales bacterium | reverse complement strand
TCGAGCACGGTGAGCGTGCGCACACGCTTTGCATGATCGCGCGCCAGGCGATGGCCGACCCGGCCGCCGCGGTCGTGGCCCACGACGTGGAACGCGATGAAGCCGAGCGACTCCATGACCTGCACCATGTCGAGCGCCATGGCCCGCTTCGCGTAGTTCGAGTGGTCGGGCAGGCCGCGCGGCTTCGAGGAATCGCCGTAGCCGCGCAGGTCGGGGCAGACTACCGTGTAGTCGCGCGCAAGCTGCGGCGCGACCTTGTGCCACATGGCGTGCGTCTCGGGGTAGCCGTGCAGGAGGAGCAGCGGCGGCCCATCGCCGCCGATCTCCAGGTTGATGGTCGCGCCGCTCGTACGGATGCGGCGGTTCTCGAAGCCGGGCAAGAGCGCGCTCATGATCGTACTTCCTTTCCTTGGAGGGCGAGGGTGCCGGAACGGCCCGGGAGCTCGCCGTAAATCACTTCGCAAGCTGGGAGCCGCGCCGGCAGTTCGCGAAAAATCGTTCGCGTGGAGACCACCTCGTACCCTTGGGCGTTCCAGCCGGCAAGCAGCGCCTCGAACGTCGGCAGCAGCTTCCCGCCCTCGAGCTCGGCATGCGCGGTGAAGACATGATCGCCCGCGTTTCCCTCATGTGCGGTGAGCGAGAGCAAGTGCCGCACCACGTCCTCGTGCAGTCCGACGAGCTCGTCGAGGGTGGGCAGCGTGGTCGGGATCTGCGGGCAGCCGAGCCGCTTGCTCTCCCACACCGGCTGGAAGGGACCGATGCCGCGCGTGTCGGAAGCATAGTCGAAGCGCTCCTCGAATCGCGCCGCGTGTACGTTGCTCTGCCAGCCCGCGGCGCCCCAGGTTTTCGCTTCCTCGCCGAAGATTTCGCGGAAGCGCTCGCAAGCGAGGACCATCTCGCGCTCGGTCCAAGCCCGGTCCCTGGCGGCGACGAAGTCCTGCCAGCGCACATGGTCCCAGCAGTGGATGCCGACTTCGAATCCGGCGTCGCGAACGCTCCGGAGGATGGCTTTACATTTCAGACCGATATCCGGGCCGGGGAGCAGCGTGCCGTAGAGGAGGGTGCGCACGCCGTAGTGCTCCAGGACCGAGGTTCTTGAGACCTTTTTTAGAAAGTCTTTCCTGAATACGCGGCGCATCGCGCGGCCCGTATGGTCGGGGCCCAGGCTGAATAGGAAGGTGGCGCCGGCGCGGTGCTTCTTCAGGAGCTCGACGAGGCGTGGGACGCCTTGGCGCGTGCCGCGCAATGTGTCGACGTCTATTTTCAGGCCCAGCTTCACTTCACGAGGTGCTTGGCCTCGGCGATGTGGCTGCGGTAGGCGTCGTAGATGTGGCGCAGCGCTTCCTTCATCCCGACCTGCGGGCGCCAGCCGAGCTCGCGCTGCGTGTTGTCGATGCGCGGCACGCGGTTCTGCACGTCCTGGTAGCCGCGCCCGTAGTACTTGTCGGCGCTCGTCTTGACGATCCTCACCTTGCGCGCCGCCGCCTGGTATTCCGGGTACTCGAGCGCGAGCTTGACCATGGACTGCGCGAGCTCGTGCACCGAGATGTTGTTGCGCGGATTGCCGACGTTGTAGATCTTGCGCGTCGCCACGCCGTTCCTGTTGGCGATGATCGCCATGAGCGCGTCGATGCCGTCGTCGATGTAGGTGAAGGCGCGCTTCTGCCGGCCGCCGTCGACGAGCTGGATCTTCTCGCCGCGCACGATGTGGCCGAAGAACTGCGTCACCACGCGCGAGCTGCCTTCCTTCGGCGTGGCGAGCGAGTCGAGGCCGGCGCCGATCCAGTTGAACGGCCGGAAGAGCGTGAAGTCGAGCCCTTCCTTGTCGCCGTAGGCCCAGATCACGCGGTCCATGAGCTGCTTCGAGCAGGCGTAGATCCAGCGCTGCTTGGCGATCGGCCCGTAGACGAGCGGCGATTTCTCCGGATCGAACTGCGCGTCGGGCGACATGCCGTAGACCTCGGAGGTCGACGGGAAGACGAGGCGCTTTTTGTGGCGCACGCAGGCGCGCACGATCGGCAGGTTGGCCTCGAAGTCGAGCTCGAACACGCGCAGCGGCTCCTTCACGTACGTCGCCGGCGTGGCGATGGCGACGAGCGGCAGCACCGTATCGCACTTGCGGATGTGGTACTCGATCCACTCGCGGTTGATGGTGATGTCGCCTTCGAAGAAGCGGAAGCGGGCCTCGCCGAGCACGTCCTCGATGCGGTCGGTCTGCATGTCCATGCCGTACACCTCCCAGTCGGTGTCGGCGAGGATGCGCTTGGAGAGGTGGTGGCCGATGAAGCCGTTGACGCCGAGAATGAGGATGCGCTTCATAGGGGCGGTATTCGTCTCATTGTTTTTCGCGCACGTCGAGGAGGCGCAGGACTTTACCATCGCCGCAGAGGGCGAACCATTCGCCCTTCTCCTGAAAGGGGCCGAGTGGGCATCCGGCGGGCGCCTCGCGGTTCTCGATTCTCGTTCTGAAGACCCAGAGGCGGTCGCAGAAGGCGCCGGGGTAGGGCGGTGCGACGGCGCGCACGAGGTTGTGGATCTCGCGCGCGCTTTTCCGCCAGTCGATGCGCCCGTCCTCGGGCCTGCGGCCGCCGAAATAGCTGCCGTGGGACAGATCATTCGCGCGCAAGGGGGCGGATCCGTCGACTACGCCTTTCAAGCTTCTCTTCAAGACTGCTTCGGCCGCATCCGTGACCCGGGCAAATACTTCGGCCGCGGTATCGTCCGGGCCGATCGGCACCGTCTGCTGGTCGACGATGCGTCCCGCGTCGGGCTTCGCCGTCATCTCGTGCAGCGTCGCGCCGGTCTCGCTCTCGCCGTGCAGCACCGCCCAGTTCACCGGCGCGCGGCCGCGGTACCTGGGGAGCAGCGAGCCGTGCATGTTGAACGCGCCGCGCCTGGCGAGCTTGAGCACCGCCTCGGGCAGCATGCGCCGGTAGTAGAAGGAGAAGATGAAATCCGGATTTGCTTTTCGCACGGCATCGAGAAGCTGGGCAGGGTCCGGATCTTCGAGGGTTGGAATTCGTCGGCTGCGCGCCAGCTCGGCGACGCTCGCGAACCAGATGCGCTCGTGCGGGTCGTCCGCGTGCGTGACGACGAGCGGCACCGCCACGCCGGCGTCGAGCAGCACGCGCAGGCAGCGTGCGCCTACGTCGTGGTAGGCGAAGACGACTGCCGTGACCAAGAAGTTTGGGATGCCGCGCTCGGGGAATCGGACTCCAGCACCGCCTGCACGATATAGCGGGGACGCTCGCGGACCTGCTGGTAGATGCGTCCGACGTACTCGCCGACCAGGCCGACGCCGAAGAGCACGATGCCGGTGAGGAAGAACTGCAGCAGGTCGCGATCCCAGAAGGTGCGCAGCGCATCGAGCGGCTCGCCCGCCACCACGCGCTCGATCATCACCACGAGGTAGACGAGCACCGAGATCACCGCGACCGCGATGCCGAAGAGTGAGAAGAGCTGCAGCGGCACCAACGAGAAGGCAGTGACGAGGTCGAAGTTGAGCCGCACCAGGCGGTAGAACGGATACTTCGACTCGCCTGCGGCACGCTCCTCGTGCGCCACCTCGACCTCGGCCGGCGAGCGCGCATAGGTATAGGCGAGCGCCGGGATGTAGGTGCTGACCTCTCGCGACTGGTTGATCGCGTCGATGATGCCGCGGCTGTAGGCGCGCAGCATGCAGCCCTGGTCGGTCATGCGGATCTTGGTGATGCGCTCGCGCAGGCGGTTCATGAGGCGCGAGAGCACGCGCCGCCCCCACGAATCCTGCCGCAGGCGGCGCACGCCGCCCACGTAGTCGTGGCCTTCGTCCATGCGCGCGAGGAGCTTGGCGATCTCCTCGGGCGGGTTCTGCAGGTCGGCATCCAGCGTCACGATGCGCTCGCCGCGGCAGCGCTCGAAGCCGGCCATGATCGCGAGGTGCTGGCCGAAGTTGCCGTTGAGCAGAACGACGCGCGTCACGTCCGGACGTTTCGTGAACTGCTCGCGCAGCAGCGCCGCCGAGCGGTCGCGGCTGCCGTCGTTCACGAAGATCACCTCGTAGCCTAGGCCGAGCGCGTCGAGCGCCGGATAGAGCCGCGCGAAGAGGCCGGGGAGGCTCGCTTCCTCGTTGTAGACCGGGATGACGACCGAGAGATTCATCGGGAAAACGTGGTCTGTCCCTGTTTTTCGGGTTTCAGGATAGTGCTTTCCGGGCGGCCGTGCAGACGCGATCCACGTCCTCGTCGGCCATCGCCGGGAAGAGCGGCAGGGTGACGAGCGAGGCGCCGAGGCGCTCGGCATGCGGGAACTGGCCTTCGCGCCAGCCGAGGCGCCGGTAGAGCTGGAAGAGGTGCATCGCGGGATAGTGCACGCCGACGCCGATCTGCTGTTTTCGCATTTCTTCAATAAAACTACTTCTCTTGATTCGCATGGGCAGCGCGACCTGGAACATGTGCCAGTTCGAGTGCGCGAAGTCTTCCAGCGGCAGCTCGCAGCCGAGCGAGCGGTCCCAGAGCTCGAAATAGCGTCGCGCCAGGGCCCGGCGCCTTTGCGTGAAGCGCTCGAGGTGCGGGAGCTGACCGAGGCCGATGCGCGCGGCGACGTCGGTGAGGTTCCACTTGCCGCCCAGCACATCGACCTCCATGCCGTCCTCGCCCGAGCGCACCACGCCCTGCAGGCGCAGCTTCTCGCAGAGCGGCACGAGGCCGGCGTCGGGGAGCACGAGCGCCCCGCCTTCGGCGCACGTCACGTTCTTGTTGGCGTGGAAGCTGAAGGCGACGAGGTCGCCGAAGCTGCCGAGCGGCCGGCCGTGCCAGTTGGCGCCGAAGGACTGCGCGGCGTCCTCGATGACCCTTAGCTTTCTTTCTTTCGCCAGCGAATAGAGGCGGTCGCGATCGACCGGCAGTCCGGCGAGGTCGACCGGGATCAAGGCGCGCGTCGCCGGCGTCAGGGCTTTCTCGACCTCGGCGAGGTCGATGTTGCGCGTGCGCGGGTCGACGTCGACGAAGACCGGGCGCGCACCGACCTCGAGCACGACGTTCGCCGTCGCCACCCAGGAGAGCGGCGTGGTGATCACCTCGTCGCCGGGGCCGATGCCGGCGAGCCTGAGCGCGACCTCGAGAGCGGCGGTGCCCGAATTGAAGGTGCGCACCGCACGGCCGCCGCACAGATCGGAGAGCGCTGCCTCGAACGCCTTCACCTGCGGTCCGGAGGTAATCCAGCCCGAGCGCAGCACCTCCGCGACGCCGGCGATCGTCTCCTCGTCGATTTGCGGGCGCGTGAACGGCAGAAAAGCCATCGCGCGATGATACGAGATGCCGCCGAAGAAACGTTCGCGTGAGGCGCTCAGGGCTTCTTCACGATCGCGTAGACCGGGCCTTGCGCCATCACCTGGAAGCGCAGGCCGAGCTCGCGCGGTAGCTTCTCGAGGTCGCCCATGCGAATGAAAGCCCAGGCCTGCGGCGCGGCCTTCCACGCTTGCGCGAAGGCGCCGAGGTCGGGAATGTACTTCACGGGCTCCCAGCTGATCGCCTGGGCGAGCTCGTCGCGGTACCCGACCATGGTGACGGTCCGCTTGAGCGTCCACGGAAAGGTGTGGTCGTACCCCGCCACGGCGAACACCGGGACGTCGGGCGGGGGCCGCTCGTGAAGCTGCGCCACGGTCGAGGCGACGCTGAAGCGCCCGGAGATCGTCAGGTGGCCGGCGAGGCCGACCTGCGTCGCGACGAGGCCGCCGGCGGCGAGCGAGACGATCGCCGCGGCGCGCGCGTCGCGCCAGGCGAAGATCCCTGCGATCGCCGCGGCGAGCGCCATGAGCGCGAAGGCCGCCGAGAGCCAGCGCGCGTACTCGGCGTAGCCCTTGGCGACAAAAGGCAGCGCGATGGCCGCGCAGACGCTCACCACGAGAAGGAGAACGACCTGCAAAAGCACCAGCCGCCGCGGCCATTCCTTCGCGAGCGAGCGGCCGAGAAGCAGCGCGGCCGCGGGCGCGATCGGCAGCACGTAAGGCGGAAGCTTCGAGTCGGACGCCGAGAAGAAGAAAAACACCACCGCGGTCCAGACGACGAGGAAGAGCGTCGCATCATCGCGCGGCCTGAGCGCGCGCAACCAGGGCAGCAGCCAGGGCGCGAGCCCGCCGGCGAGGATCGGCACGAAGTACCAGAAAGGATGGACGCGGTGGTGCATCTCGGTGGTGAAGCGCTGGAAGTGCTCCTGGATGAAGAAGAAGTGCGCGAACTCCGGGTTGGCGCGCGACACGGCGACGAACCAGGGGGCGGTAATGGCGAGAAAGAGCAGCGGCCCCGCCACCGGACGCATGCGCGGTATCAGCTTCCAGTCCTTCTTCAACAGGAGGTAAACCAGGATCGCCGCGCCCGGCAGTACGATGCCGATCAGCCCCTTGCTCAACACGGCGAGCGCGCACGCCGCCCAGAACCAAAGCATGCGACCGCGCAGGAAGGCGATGAGCGCGGCGGCGAGAAAGACGCTCACCATCATGTCGAGGGTGTTCACCTGGCCGAGCACGACGTAAAGCGGGCTGCCGGCGAGCACGGCCGCGGCGTAGGCGCCGGCGGGCGGGCCCCAGAGCCGGTTTCCGGCGTAGAAGACGAGCAGGATTCCCGCGAAACCCGCGAGCGCGGTCGAGAGCCGCGCGACCCAGTCCTTTTCACCGAGGAAAGTGAAGAAGGCCGCCGTGGTCCAGTACTGCAGCGGCGGCTTCTCGAAGTAGCGGAAGCCGTTCAGCCGCGGCGTCACCCAGTCGCCGCTCGCCACCATCTCGCGCGGGATCTCGCCGTAGCGGCTCTCGTCGGCCTTGTAGAGCGGCCGGATGCCCAGCGTGCCGAACCACGCCAGGGCGAGCAGGACGAGAAGAAGAACGATGACCCCGGAACGGGTCATGCGAAAAGCAAAGCCAGTCCTACCTTGCGCTGTTCCGCGACGAGGATGTTGTAGGTGCGACAGGCCGCCTTGAGGTCCATGACCTCGAGGCCGATGCCCGCCGAGGCGAGCGGGGCGGTGAGCCGCGGGTGCGGGAAGCGCTGCTTCGGCCCGGTGCCGAGCAGCACGATCTCGAGCTCGAGCGTGGCGAGGAAGGCGAAGTCCTCGCGCGTGAGGCCAGCGAAGGTGCGGTTTTCCCA
>DASUFD010000115.1:0-5938 GCA_036274735.1 Burkholderiales bacterium | reverse complement strand
ACGCGCGCAGAGCGCAAGGACGGCCATTACCTCCTCAACGGCGTCAAGCAGTTCATCACCTCCGGCAAGAACGCGGCGATCGCGATCGTCTTCGCGGTCACCGACAAGGGCGCCGGCAAGCGCGGCATCAGCGCCTTCGTGGTGCCCACGGACACGCCGGGCTACGTGGTGTCCCGAATTGAAGAAAAAACAGGTCAAAGGGCGTCGGACACGGCGCAGATCGTCCTAGAGAACTGCAAGGTGCCGGCGGACCACTTGCTGGCGCAGGAAGGCGTCGGCTACCGCATCGCGCTCGCCAACCTCGAGTCCGGCCGCATCAACATCGCCGCGCAGGCAACCGGCGTAGCGCGCGCCGCGCTCGAGGCGGCGCTCGCCTATGCGCGCGAGCGCAAGAGCATGGGCAAGCCGCTGATCGAGCACCAGGCGATCAACTTCCGGCTCGCCGACATGGCGACCGGCATCGAGGCGGCGCGGCAGCTCTACCTGCACGCCGCACGCCTGCGCGACGCCGGCGAGCCCTGCCTCAAGGAAGCCTCGATGGCGAAGCTCTTCGCCTCCGAGATGGCGGAGAAGGTCTGCTCGGAGGCGATCCAGATCCACGGCGGCTACGGCTACGTCGCCGACTTCCCGGTAGAGCGGCTCTGGCGCGACGCGCGCGTGACGCAGATCTACGAGGGCGCGAGCGATATCCAGCGCATGGTGATCGGCAGGGCGTTGAGCCAGTCATGAGCGTCATCAAGAGCCAGCTCAACACGCGCTCGGCCGATTTCCGCGCCAACGCCGAGCGCATGAGCGCGCTCGTGCAGGATTTGAAGGAGAAGGTGGCGATCGTGCGCCAGGGCGGCGACGCGGCGGCGCGCGAGAAGCACCTCGCGCGCGGCAAGATGCTGCCGCGCGATCGCGTGCATACGCTCCTCGATCCCGGCTCGCCTTTCCTCGAGATCGGCCAGCTCGCCGCCTGGGGCATGTACTCCGGCGACGTGCACTCGGCCTCGATCATCTGCGGCATCGGACGCGTCTCGGGGCGCGAGTGCGTGATCGTGGCGAACGACGCGACGATCAAGGGCGGCACCTACTATCCGATGACGGTGAAGAAGCACCTGCGCGCGCAGGAGATCGCGGCGCAGAACCGCCTGCCCTGCATCTACCTCGTCGATTCGGGCGGCGGCTACCTCCCGGAGCAGGATGCGGTCTTTCCCGATCGCGAGCACTTCGGCCGCATCTTCTTCAACATCGCCAACATGTCGGCCGACGGCATCCCGCAGATCGCCTGCGTCATGGGCTCGTGCACCGCGGGCGGCGCCTACGTGCCGGCGATGGCCGACGAGTCGATCATCGTGCGCAACCAGGGAACGATCTTTCTCGGCGGCCCGCCGCTCGTCAAGGCGGCGATCGGCGAAGTCGTGACCCCGGAGGAGCTCGGCGGCGCCGACGTGCACACGCGCATCTCGGGCGTCGCCGACCACTATGCGCTGAACGACGCGCATGCGCTGTCCGTGGTTCGCCGCATCGTACGCAATTTGAACTCCAAAAAGAATATTTCCATGGAAATGAGGGAGCCTGCGGAGCCCCTCTATCCCGCCCAGGAGATGTACGGCGTCATCCCGGCCGATGCGCGCAAGCCCTACGACGCGCGCGAGCTGCTCGCGCGCATCGTGGATGGCTCCGAGCTCGACGAGTTCAAGCAGAACTACGGCACCACGCTCGTGACCGGCTTCGCGCACATCCACGGCTACCCGGTGGCGATCCTTGCGAACAACGGGATCCTTTTCTCGGAGTCCTCACTCAAGGCCACGCACTTCATCGAGCTCGCGGCGCAGCGCGGCATCCCGCTCCTCTTCCTGCAGAACATCACTGGCTACATGGTGGGCAAGAAATACGAGGCCGGCGGCATCGCCAAGGATGGCGCGAAGATGGTGACCGCGGTGGCGACCGCGCGCGTGCCGAAGTTCACGATGATCATCGGCGGCTCGTTCGGCGCGGGCAACTACGGGATGTGCGGCCGCGCCTATTCGCCGCGCATGCTGTGGATGTGGCCGAACGCGCGCATCTCGATCATGGGCGGCGAGCAGGCGGCATCCGTGCTTGCTACCGTGCGCGGCGATTTCAAGTCGAGCGACGACGAGGAAAGGTTCAAGCAACCCATTCGCGAGCAGTACGAGCGCCAGGGTCACCCCTACTACTCGAGCGCGCGCCTCTGGGACGACGGGGTCATCGACCCCGCGGACAGCCGGCGGCTGCTCGGCCTCGCCATCTCCGCTTCCCTCAACGCTCCCATCGAGAAGATGCGCTTCGGCGTGTTCAGAATGTAATGGACGTCCTCATTGAAAAGGCGGGCGGCGTCGCGCGGGTCACGCTCAACCGTCCGGAAGTGCGCAACGCCTTCGACGACGCGCTGATTGCCGATCTTTCCAAGGTCTTCAAAGACCTGAACGCCGATGCGGCCACCCGGGTCGTCCTGCTCGCCGGCAACGGGCCGGCCTTCTGCGCAGGCGCGGATCTCAACTGGATGAAGCGCATGGCGACCTACAGCTACGAGCAGAATCTGCGCGACGCCGAGGCGCTCGCCGGCATGCTCGCCACGCTCGACCGCATGACCAAGCCTACGGTCGCGCGCGTGCACGGGCCGGCCTTCGCCGGCGGCACCGGCCTCGTCGCCGCCTGCGACATCGCCATCGGCACCCCGCAGGCGAAGTTCTGCTTCTCGGAAGCGAAGCTCGGCCTCTCGCCGGCGACCATCAGCCCCTATGTGATCCGTGCCATCGGCGAGCGCGCGGCCCGTCGCTACTTCCTCTCGGCCGAGGTGTTCGGCGCCGAGGAAGCCTATCGCATGGGGCTGCTCTCCGGCCTCGTTCCCGAAGCCGAGCTCGACCCTTCGCTCGACGAGTTGCTGAAGCACCTGCTCGCGGGCGGCGCGCAGGCGCATGCGAAGATCAAGGACCTGATCGGCGCGGTGGCCAGCCGCCCGGTCGACGAGACGCTCAAGGCCGACACGGCGCGGCGCATCGCCGAGATCCGCGCCTCTGCCGAAGGACGCGAGGGCATCGCCTCGTTCCTGGAAAAGCGCAAGCCTTCCTGGACGGGCAAGCCTTAGTGTTCCGCAAGATCCTCATCGCCAATCGCGGCGAGATCGCCTGCCGCGTGATCCGTACCGCGCGGCGGCTCGGAATCGCCACCGTGGCGGTGTTCTCCGACGCCGATCGCGAAGCGCCGCATGTGCGCCTCGCCGACGAAGCGCGGCGGATCGGACCGGCGCCGGCGCGTGAGAGTTACCTGGACGGCGAGGCGATTCTCGCGGCGGCGAAAGCGACCGGTGCAGAGGCCGTGCATCCCGGCTACGGCTTCCTCGCCGAGAACGAGCGCTTCGCCGCCGCCTGTGCCCAGGCCGACCTGGTGTTCATCGGTCCGAGCCCGCAGGCGATCGCCGCCATGGGCGATAAAGCCGCGGCGAAGCGGCTGATGGAAGAAGCCAAGGTGCCGCTCGTCCCCGGCTATCACGGCGAGCGCCAGGATGCCTCTTTCCTCGAAAAGGAGGCGACGCGCATCGGCTACCCGGTGCTCATCAAGCCTTCCGCCGGCGGCGGCGGCAAGGGCATGCGCATCGTGCGAAGCGCCAAGGAATTCGCGGCCGCGCTCGAGGGCGCGCAGCGCGAAGCCAAGGCGGCGTTCGGCGACGATCGCGTGCTCGTAGAGCGCTACCTCGAGCGGCCGAGGCACATCGAGGTGCAGGTCTTCGGCGACTCGCACGGCAACGTGCTGCATCTTTTCGAGCGCGACTGCTCGGTGCAGCGGCGCCACCAGAAGGTGCTGGAGGAGGCGCCTGCGCCTCGTTTCGGCAAAAGGAGCGAGATCGGCGCCACTGCAGTCGCCGCCGCGCGCGCCATCCGCTACACCGGCGCCGGCACGGTCGAGTTCATCGCCGAGCAGGATGGCCGCTTCTACTTCATGGAGATGAACACGCGGCTGCAGGTCGAGCATCCGGTCACCGAGATGATCACCGGCCTCGACCTCGTGGAGCTGCAGCTGCGCGTCGCGTCCGGGGAAGCCTTGCCATTCAAGCAGGACGAGCTGCAGATCCACGGCCATGCCATCGAGGCGCGCGTCTACGCCGAGGATCCGCGGCGCGACTTCCTGCCTTCGACCGGGCGCCTCGTGCACCTCGCCTTTCCCGACAACGTGCGCGTAGACGCCGGCGTGCAAGCGGGCGGCGAGATCACGTCCTGGTACGACCCGATGATCGCCAAGGTGATCGCGCACGGCAGCGATCGAGAGGAGGCGCTCGACCGGCTCTCCGGCGCGTTACGCGCTACGGAAGTGGCCGGGGTCACGACCAACGTGGAGTTCCTGCGCCGCATCTGCGAGAGCCGCGCTTTTCGCGCGGCCGAGCTCGACACGCATCTCATCGAGCGCCATCGCGAGGAGCTCCTGCCGCCGCGCGGGCCGCTTCCCGCCCAGGTGCTGCAGGCCGCGGCGCTCGCCGAGCTGCGGCACGAGGAGCGCACGGCGCGAGAGCATGCGCTGCGCTCGGGGGATCCATATTCGCCCTGGCACGCCGTCGACGGCTGGCGCCTGAACGAGGAGTCGCGGCACGAGTTCGTCTTCGTGCACGAGGGCGAAGAGCTTCGCGTGCGGATCTCTTTTCCGGAAGAACATCCGATCAATGCGCACTGCATGCGCGACGGCCGCTCCTGGCACGTGTTCTGGGAAGGCGAGCGCTGGACGCTCGCGCTGAAAGACGAGCTGCAGGGCCTCGACGTCGATGCCTCGAGCGGCTCGCTCGCCGCGCCGATGCCCGGGCGCGTGGTCAAGCTGATGGTGGAGGCGGGGACGAAGGTGGCGAAGGGCGAGCCGCTGCTCATCCTGGAGGCAATGAAGATGGAGCACACCCTGAGCGCGCCCTACGACGGCACGGTGGCCGAGGTCCATTGCGCCGCCGGTGACCAGGTGCTCGAAGGCGTCGAACTCATTCGTCTCGAGTAGACCCATGAGCGAAAAAACGTGGTCTGTCCCTGATTTTGTGCGGTTGGTGGAGGTCGGGCCGCGCGATGGCCTGCAGAACGAGCCGCGCGAGGTGGCGACCGAGGTGAAGGTCGAGCTGATCGAGCGGCTCGCGGATGCCGGGCTGCCGGCCGTCGAGGCCACGGCCTTCGTCTCGCCGAAGTGGGTGCCGCAGATGGCCGACCACACCGAGGTGCTGGAGCGCGTCCGGCGCAAGCGCGGCGTCGACTACCCGGTGCTCGCGCCCAACCTCAAGGGCTTCGAGGCGGCGCGCGCGGCCGGCGCGACCGAGGTCGCGGTCTTCGGCGCCGCGTCCGAAGCGTTCTCGAAGAAGAACATCAACTGCTCGATTACCGAATCGCTAGAGCGCTTCCGGCCGATTGTTTCTGAAGCGAAGAAATATGGGATCAAGGCCCGCGGCTATGTCTCCTGCGTCCTGGGCTGCCCCTACGAAGGCGAAGTGGCGCCCGAGCGGGTCGCCGAGGTCGCCTCGGCGCTCTACGAGATGGGCTGCTACGAGATCTCGCTCGGCGACACGATCGGCGTCGGCACGCCGGGAAAGACGAAGGCGATGATCGAGGCGTGCGCGAAGCGTGTGCCGATCGAGAAGCTGGCCGGGCACTACCACGACACCTACGGCCAGGCGCTCGCCAATATCTACGCCTCGCTCGAGATGGGCGTGCGCACCTTCGACGCGTCGGTGGCCGGCCTCGGTGGCTGCCCGTATGCCTCCGGCGCCTCCGGCAATGTCGCTACGGAGGACGTCGTCTACCTGCTGAACGGCCTGGGCGTGCGCACCGGAGTCGACCTCGCGAAGCTGGTCGCGATCGGGCGCTGGATCTGCGGCGTGCTCGGCCGCGAGCCCTCGTCCAAGGTCAACAAGGCCTTCAAGCTCCAGTGAAGTCGCCGTGCGTGAAGGTGTGCCAGATGGATCCGGAGC
>DASUFD010000114.1:0-8776 GCA_036274735.1 Burkholderiales bacterium | reverse complement strand
GGCCTTGCCGGTGATCGGGTCGGCGTAGAGGCGGCGCAGGTGGCGCACCGGCATCGGGAAGCGCTTGTCCTGGAGGAGATCGTCGAGCGACTTGGGATAGGCCTGCGCGACGCCGGGCGAGCGCAGGTAGTAGCTGCCGATGGCGTTGCGGAACTCATGGCCGATGAAAAGCAGCTCGCGCTCCTTCTCGCGCTGCGCCTGGTGCGAGAAGAGCGTGCCGGTGGCGGCGAGGGCCGCGCCCATGATCATGACGATGATCAGCAGCAGGAGATACGTGAAGCCGCTTTCGCGGCGCAGGGGCGTTGGGGTCGGGGAAATCGGTGCCTGACCCCGATTTTGGTCAGTACTTTTCATACCCCTTGGCGCTCGAGTGCACGTCCCAGACGGCGCCGCGCCGCGGGTCCTGCGGCGGCACCGCGACCCAGGTGGTGCTCGAGTCGGTGAAGGGATCCTTGGGGATGGCGCGCAGGTAGTGCTTGCTGACGAGCTCGTCGAGCGACGCGGGGTAGCGGCCCGCGTCGGCGTAGTGCTTGTCGAGCGCGTCGCGCATGAGCGCGAGGTTCTCCTTGAGCACCGCTTCCTCGGCGCGCTTCGTGCGCCCGACGTAGTGCGGCGCGACGATCGAGATCAGCAGCGCGATGATCGTCAGCACCACCATGAGCTCTACCAGCGTGAAGCCTTTGCTTTTCACCATTGGGCGTAGGGAACTCCATTGATGCCGGTCTCGTCGCTGCGCGAATAGACGTCGTAGACGTCGTCGCCCGCGCGCGGGTCGTCGGCCGGGCTCGCATAGCTGCGCAGCCCCCAGTCTTCGCCGGTCATCGGATCGACCGGCACGCGGCGCAGGAAGTAGAGCTTGGTGCCGTCGGTCCTGCGCTTGTCCGGCACGCCGTCGACGAGCGCCGCGAGGCTCGGCGGGTAGCCCGAGGCGTCCGCGGCGCGCTCGATGCGCCCGTCCTCGGCGGCGCGCTTGTAGGCGTCGATCGCGCCGCGGATCTCGCGCAGCGTGCTGCGCAGCTCGCTCTCCTTGCCGCGCTGGACCTGCAGCTCGGCGAGCGGCAGCGCCACCGAGGCGAGGAGCGCGAGGATGGTGAGCGTGACCATCAGCTCGATCAAAGTGAAGCCGCACTCGTGCGGCGAGGTGAACCCGCGCGCTTTCATTGCCTGGGTTGCGTTTGCGGCTGCGTTTGCGGTTGCGGCTGCGGGCCGGCGGCCGGCGGAAGCGGCTGGCGATTCTCGGGCTGCGACGGCGCCGGCTGCCCGGGGGCCGGCTGCTCAGGCTGCGCGGGCGCCGGCTGCGCGGGTATGGGCTGCGGCGCGGCCGGAGCCGCCTCGGGCGCCATGGAAGGCAGCGCGAGCGCCGCGCCGCCGATCTCCGCCTCGGTGCCCGACTCGAACTGCTCCATGCGCACGCCCGGCCGCTGGACGTTGCGGATCACATGCGGGGTGATGAGCAGCACCACCTCGGTCCGGTTGACCGTGTCGTCCTTGTTCTGGAACAGGCGGCCGAGCACCGGCAGCTTGGAGATGCCGGGCACCTGCGAGGCGTTGCGCCGGTCCTCGTTGCTGATGAGGCCCGCGAGCACCGAGGTCTCGCCGTTGTGCAGGCGCAGCGCCGTGTTGGTCTTGCGCGTGCCCACCTGGTAGGCGATCGTGCCCGAGCTCGTCTTCACCTGGCCGCCGACGTTGCTCACCTCGAGGCCCACCTTGATGCCGACGTCGTTGTCGAGATGGACGTTGGGCTCGACCTCGAGCTTGAGGCCGACGTCGAGGTAGTTGACGGTCTCGGAGACGAAGCCGGTGGCGCCCGCGGTGGTGGTGATCACCGGCACCTTGTCGCCGATGTGGATCTGCGCCTTCTCGTGGTTCTTGGCGCGGATGCGCGGGTTGGCGAGCACGTTGGTGCGGCCCACTTGCTGGCGCAGGTTGAGCGCCACCAGCGGATCGCTCACCGTCACCTGCACGAGGCCGCTGTTCATGTGCGTGAGCTCCTGGCCGGTGAGCTGGCCCGGCACGCCGGCCGCGCCCTGCAGGCCGGCCGCCACGCGGCCCGGCCACTCGATGCCGAGCTGCGTGAGCTCGTTCTCGCCGACCTCGAGCACCTCGACCTCCATCATCACCTCGGGCTCGCTCTTGTCCTGGTTGGCGACCAGCTTCTCCGCCACGGCGATCGCCTCGGGCGTGTCGCGGATGACGAGCAGGTTCAGCTTCTCGTCGATGAACACGTCGCGCGTCTTGAGGAGCTGGCGCAGCATGCCGGCGGTCTGCTTCGCGTCGGCGTTGGTGAGGTAGAAGCTGCGCATCACCAGCGACTTGTAGTCGCGCGCCTTGGCGGGCGTGTTCGGATAGATGAGCACGGTGTTGTCGTTCAGCACCTTGCGCTCGAGCTGGTTGGTCACCAGCACGAAGCGGATCACCTCGTCGATCGAGGTGTCGTGCACGTACACGGTCGCTTTCGCGTCGGGCGGAACGTCGCGGTCGAAGATGAAGTTGAGCCCGGTCTGCTTGGAGATCAGCTCGAACACCGAGCGCAGCGGCGCGTCGCGGAACTCCATGGTGATGGGCTTGCGCAGCGCCGCTTTCAGCTTCGGCGTGCGCTCGGCCTTCAGCTGCTTCTCCTCGAGCTTGCGCAGCGCCTCGGCGGCGTCGCGGTTGGCCGGGTTCTGCGCCAGGATCTCCTTCAGCTTCGCCTGCGCGGCGGCGTCGTCGCCCTTCTGCGCGAGCTCGCCGGCCTCCTTGAGCGCCGCCGCGTGCCGGCGATCCATCTCCACCGCCTTGACGCCGGCCTCGCCGTGCGCGTTGCCGGGATCGATCTCGAGCGCGCGGCGATACGCGTCCTCGGCGCGGTCGAGCTGGCCGGCGGCGCGCGCGTTGTCGCCGAGCATCAGGTAGCGCTGCTCGATCACCGCCTTGTGCGCCTCGTAGTAGTTGCGCAGCTCTACGTCGTTCGGATTCTTCTCGAGCTGCTGCTTGAGGCGCGCGAGGCCTTCCTCCTCGTGCCCGGCCTGCAGGTCGAGGCGCGCCTCGCGGAAACGCTCCTGGCTCGTCGCGCAGGCGGCGAGGAGCAGGGCGGCGAAGATCATCAGTAGTGCTTTTTTCATAGCGGGAGGCGTTGCTTGGTTTTCAGGGGCAGGTAGGTGAACACCACCTCGTGGTCGTTCACCTTGTCGACGCGGTACTCGCCGATGCGGCTGCCGGCGCGCACCGACAGGCTCTCGTCGCCGCGCGCGAGGAAGACGTTCAGCTTGCCGTCCTCGATCATCTTGCCGAGGTAGCGGAAGGGCAGCGGCGGGGCGGTCGGCTTCGTCGGAGGGGTCGGCACGCCCGGCACCGGCTCGGCGGCGCTGCGCGAGGCGAACGGGTCGACCTTCTTCGCTTCGGCGGCGGGCGCTTCGGCGCGAACCGCGAGGCGCTCGAGGTCGAGGCCTTCGATCACCGCGGTGCGCGGCTGCGGCCGCGGCGGCGGGAGCTCGAGCGTCGGGCGCTCGCGGCCGGCGACCACCGAGGCGAGGGAGCCGACCACGACCACGGCGCCGAAAATCTTTCTCAGGATGGGTTTCATCGCTTCACCATGTGAAGAGTCATGCGCAGCTCGGCCTGCACCGCGTTCGCCTTCGCTTCGCGCCGGAGCGTCATCTGGTCGAGCGAGAGCACCGGCACCTCGGCGAGCGCGCGGTCGAGGAAGGCGCGCAGCTGCGGATAGGTGCCCGAGACGGGGAGCACGATCTGGTAGCGCTCGATGCGCCCCGCCTGCTCGCTGCGATAGCTCGCCGAGGCGAGCTCGACGCCGGTCGCGCGGCCGATCGCGTAGAGCTTGGCGAGCCAGTCGGTTTTCTGCTCGGGCTTCGCGAGATAGTCGTAGAAGGCGGCGAGCTTCTCCGCGGCGTCGTCGGCCGGCGCGGAAGCGGCGCCGGCGTGCGCGAGGCGGTTGGCGAGGAGCCGGCCCTTCGCCTCGAGCGGCTGCACGACGAGCACCGAGAACGCGAGCGCGCCGGCGAGCAGGGCGAGCGAAAGCGTGCCGAGCGGGCCGAGCTCGCGCCGAAGATCGAGCTTGCGCAGGTTCATTTGGCCTCCTTCCATGCCGCGCTCACCGAGAACGCGACCGCGTGGCCGCCGCCCGGCCTCTCGTCGTGGCGCACGAGCTCGACGTGCGTGAGCGCGTCCGAGCGCGAGAGGTTGAGCACGTAGGTGAGCGCGGCGAGATAGTTCTTGCCGTTGCCCGAGACGGTGACCTTGCCGCCGCGCGGGTCGGGCTCCACGGCGGTGAGCGACACGTCGTCGCTCGCCGCCGACTCGAGCGCGGCGAAGAGGCGCGGCCAGGGCAGGGCGAGGCGCTGCACGGTGTCGCGCGCCGCCGCGAGCTCCTCGGGCGCCACGGCGGCGCGCGGCGCATGGCGCGGCTGCGCGCGCGCGAGCAGCCGCTCGGCCTGCGCGAGGGTGCGCTGCGCGTGCACGTAGCTCCACGCCGCGTCGCCGGCAACGGCGAGCGCGACGGCGAAAAGCAGGGCGCCGGCCCACGGCGAGCGTCGGCTGCGGCCGGCGAAATTGAGCTGGATCTTCTGCATCATCCCTTCGATATGGCGAGCTCGCGGTAATCGATGGCCTCGGCGCGCCACTGCTCGTGCAGCTCGACGGGCTGCGCGCCCTGGGCGCAGACGATGACCCGCGTCACCGGCTGCGACAGGCCGAGGAAGGCGCTCTCGCGCTCGAGGATCTCGGCGAGCGCCTTGCGCCAGTGGCCGTCGCAGCGGCGCGCGCGCACCGCCACCCAGGCGCCGCGCTGCATCAGCGCGAGCGTCAGGCGGCCCGCTTCCTCGACGACGATCCAGCACGAGCCCTGGCCGACGCGGCTGCGGATGCGGTTGAAGGCGGCGATGAGGAAGGGCTGCACCGAGCCGAGCTTGAGGTCGGTCTTCTCGAATATCTCGCTGAGACGGTGCAGCAAAGCCCGGTCGGCGGCGCAGGCGAGGCGCACGCCCGAGGGCGCGGTGCGCGCCACCCGGACCTCCCACTCCTCGACGCGCGGCCCGTGCAGCACCGAGAAGCGGTGGCGCGCGAGCGCGCTCCACTCCTCGTCGCTCTTCAGCGACTCGTTGTGCGGCAGCAGCGCATAGCGCACGAACTGGTCGGCGAGCACGACCCAGGCGAGGCCGCTCCGGCCCTTCAGCACGCCGGGCAGCGCGGCGAGGGCGGCCTGCCACCCGTCTTCGCTCGGCGCCAGGTCGATCGACTTGCCGCCGCCCACGTAGATGCGCTCGGGCGACAGGCCGAGCCGCAGCTCCCGGTTACGCCACAAAAGTGACACGATTGATCTCCTCCAGGCTGGTTTCTCCGTTGTCGACGAGGCGCCGCGCCTGGCTGCGCAGCGCCACCGTGCCCGCTGCGGCGGCGGCTTCGCGCAGCCGGCGCACCGGCGCGCGCGTGATGATCAGCTCGCGCAGCTCGTCGTTCAGCACGAGCAGCTCGCCGATCGCTTTCCGGCCCTTGAACCCGGTGCCGCGGCAGGCGGCGCAGCCGGCGCCTTTGCATTGCAGGCAGAAAATCCTCACCAGACGCTGCGCGAGCACGGCATTGAGCGCCGAGACCAGGTTGTACGGGTCGACGCCCATGTGCATGAAGCGCCCGAGCACGTCGAAGGCGTTGTTCGCGTGCACGGTGGTGTAGACGAGATGGCCGGTCAGCGCCGACTGGATGGCGATCTCCGCGGTCTCGGGATCGCGGATCTCGCCGACCATGATGCGGTCGGGGTCGTGGCGCAGGATCGAGCGCAGGCCGCGCGCGAAGCTCAAGCCCTTCTGCTCGTTCACCGGAATCTGCAGCACGCCCGGCAGCTGGTACTCGACCGGGTCCTCGATGGTGATGATCTTGTCGAGGCCCTTGTTCACCTCGCTGATCACGGCGTAGAGCGAGGTGGTCTTGCCCGAGCCGGTGGGGCCGGTGACGAGCAGCATGCCGTAGGGCTCGACCGAGAGCTTGCGCATGCGCTCGATCGTCTCGGCGTCGAAGCCGAGCGAGTCGAGGGTCAGGCCGCGCAGCTGGTCGCTCAAGGCGCGGCGGTCGAGGATGCGCAGCACCGCGTCCTCGCCGAAGACGCTCGGCATCACCGAGACCCGGAAGTCGATGTCCCGGCCCGCCTCGGTCGCGCCGAACTTGTGGCGCGCCTTGAAGCGGCCGTCCTGCGGTACCCGGCGCTCGGCGATGTCGAGCTCGCTCATCACCTTGATGCGCGAGATCACCTGCTCGGCGATCTCGACGCCGGGCACGGACTCGGCCGGCGTCAGCACGCCGTCGACGCGGTACTTGATGGTGAGGCCGCTCGCGGTGGACTCGAGGTGGATGTCGCTCGCGCCGGCCTTGATCGCGTCGTAGAGCGTCGAGGCGACGAGGCGCACCACCGTGTTGTCGGTCTCGGCGATCGCCTCGAAGGACAGGTCCTCGCCCGCGTCCCCGGCCGCCCCCGCGAGCGGCATGGCGGCGACCAGCCCGTCCATGGCGCGCATCTTCGCTTCCTCGCGCGCGAGGTAGTCGGCGATGTCCGAGGGCGCGGCGACCCGGTAGCGGAAGGGCGCCTGCAGGCGCTCCTCGAGCCAGTCCTGGGTGTCGAGGTCGAACGGGTTGCCGAGCACGACCGACACCGCGCCGTGCGCGTTGCGCAGCGCGAGGCAGCCGCGCCGCGCCGCCTCGGCGTAGGGCAGCAGGTCGAAGGCCGGGCTCTCGGCGCACATCTGCTCGAGCGACAGCACCGGCATGTGCAGCTTCGCCGACAGCTCGGCGATCTCGTCGTGGGTCATCGGATGTTTCCCGCCAGCTCGAAGATCGGCATGTACATGAGCACCACCACGAGGCCGATCGCGCCGCCGAGGAGCGCCATCAGCACCGGCTCGAAGGCCTTGGTGAACCACTCGAGCGCGCGCGCCACCTCCTCGTCGTGGAAGCGGGCGATCTCGCCGAGCATGCGGCCCATGTCGCCGCTCCTCTCGCCGACGAGCATCATGCGCGTCGCCACGGGCGTGGCGAGCCCGGCCTCGCCGAGCGCCGCCGACATCGGCCGGCCCTCGCGGATGCGCGAGCGCGCCTTTCTCAGGTGCTCGCGCAAGTGCAGGGCCAGCAGCTCTTCGCTCATCTCGAGCGCGCGCATCGCCGGAATGCCGGCGCGCAGCAGCATGCCGACCGTGCGGTAGAGGCGCGCGAGCTGGTAGACCTTGAGCCGCTCGCCGATCGCCGGGATCTGCCACAGGCGGCGATTCAGCGCGGCGCGCAGCGCCGGCCGGGTGAAGCCCCAGATCGCCGCTCCCAGGACGAGCAGGGAAGCGAAGGCGATCGGCGCGGCATGCGCGCCGACGAACCTGCCGAAGAGGAGGAGCAGCCGCGAGAAGAACGGCAGCTGGCTCGACATCTCCTCGTAGACCTGCGCGAAGCGCGGCACCACGTAGAACATGAGGAAGGCGAGCACGATCCCGCCCACCGCGAGCAGGATCGCCGGGTAGATCGACGCCGACACCACCTTCTTGCGCACGCGCTCGAGCTCCTCCTGGTAGGCGAGGTAGCGGCCGAGCGCCTCCTTCAGGCTGCCGGTGCGCTCGGCGGCTTTCACCGTGGCGACGTAGAGCGGCGGGAAGTGCTGCGGCAGGGCCGCGACCGCCTGCGAGAAGGGCTCGCCGCGATGGATGGCCGAGGAGAGCGAGGCGAGGATCTCGCGCCGCTCTCCCGCGCCCTCCTTCTCGGCGAGCGTCTGCAGCGCCTCGACCAGGTTGAGCCCGGCCTCGAGGAGCGACATCAGCTCTACCGAGAAGAGCGTGGTGCGAAAGCCGGCGCTGCGCGCCAGCCGCAACGTCGGCAGCGATGTTTTCTGCGAAATGGAAAAGGCTTCGAGGCCGCGCCCGCGCGCCAGCTCGCGCGCCGCGGCTTCGCTCGCGGCGTCGAGGCTGAGCGCCACCACCTGCTGGCGCGCGTCGAGGGCGTGGACGCGAAAGCGCATCAGCGCAGCGTCACCTTCGAGGTATCGGGGCCCGCGCCGATGCCGATGTCGGCGTCCTCGCCGACGCCGCCCGGCTGGCCGTCCTTGCCGAGCGAGTAGAGGTCGAAGTCGCCGTGCTCGCCGGGCACGCGGTACACATAGGCGCGGCCCCACGGGTCGCTCGGCACCGCTTTCTTGAGGTATGGCCCGGTCCACGCTGCCTCGCCCTGCGGGCGCAGCACCAGGGCGGCGAGGCCCTGCTCGGTGCTCGGGTAGTGGCGGGTGTCGAGGCGATACTGGTCGAGCGCCTTCTCGAGCGAGTCGATCTGTGCGCGCGCGACCTGCACTTCCGATTTTCCGACCTGCGCGAAGTAGCGCGGGGCGACGTAGCCGGCGAGCAGGCCGATGATGACGATGACGACGAGCAGCTCGAGCAGCGTGAAGCCGCCCTGCCTGCGCATGCACTGCTTGTTCATTGGAGGTCCTCCCTCGGGTTCGGTGGGAAGGGCGGCGTTGCCGCCCTTCCGGTTCTTTCTGCTTGGTGCTTTCTGCTTAGTGCGGCGCGTAGGGCGGGTCGTACCAGGCGTCGCCCTGCTTGGCGGTGGGCCAGCCCTTCCAGATCTGGATGTCGTCGGTCCACTGGTAGATCGGGTAAGGCGCGCCCGAGTAGACCTGGTTGATCATGATCCGGCCGATCGGGTCGTTGGCCACGCCGATGGTGCGGCCGTAGTGGTCGTCGATCACCTTGCCGTTCACCGCGATCCACACGCGGCCGTCGTTGCCGGTGCTGCGATGCCAGAAGATCTCGAACTTGAACCA
>DASUFD010000113.1:0-27675 GCA_036274735.1 Burkholderiales bacterium | reverse complement strand
CTTCCATCGCGATTCCTCGTTCGCGAACTTCCGCGGGCAGCTCAGCATCCCGCCCGATTCGCCCCGGCTTGCCACACTGCTGGCGCGCCACCCCGGCCGGGTGCGAACGCTGGGTAGAGCCTTGACGCTCGTCGACGGCAGGCCACGCGATGATGTGGTGCAACTTTACGACCAGACGTTTGTGCGCATCGGCTACCGCGTCGATCCTCGCGATTGCTTTACGGTCGCCTGGCGCCCGCGCACGGACGATCTGCTCTCGCGTGCGGCCAACCGGCTGGCCGGCAGCCTGCCTTCGCATGAGCCGTTGTCCGCGGTGAGCTGCGCGCTCGTGCCCACGCCGATCGATCTGGCCGTCGCCGAGACCGAACGGCGCGTGTCAGAGCTCTTCGATCGAATCGAGAGAGCCTGCCCGCGACTCTTGCGCGGCCAGACGGCGGTCACCGAGCCACTCCTCGAGGGCTGGTCGCGCAACTACAACGGGCTCGACGCCCGGCTCGAATCCTTCGGCGAGCGAATCGTGCTGAACTTCTACCAAGCGCACCGCTTCGTCGATCTGGGGAAGCTCCCGCAATGGGAGGGTTCGCAGGTTTTCCGCCCGCCCGCGTGCGGAGGGCCGCCGCTCTAGTGCGGCGGCAGGCGCCACACTTCGCCGCGGCTGTCCCTGAACACGCGTTGCGCACCCGGAAATCGAGCCCGCACGAAGTCGGCGTTGCGTGCCTCGCCGAAGCTCTGCATGTACCAAACGCTGTCGCGCAGGAAGGGATCGTTCTGCACGAGGTCCTGCGCGTAATTCCACCAGTCGTATGTCACCAAAACCACCTGCCGGGCGTCGGCCACTAGGGGCGGGCGCAGCGCAAGGTGCGCCGTGACGAAGCGGTCGATCTGGATTGCGCGTAGCCCAGTCGCGAAAACCAGGCTGAGCACGGCGAGCGACGCGACGTAGCGAGCCAGCGGGTGCGACTGGCCTTCGTCGCGCCGGTGTGCGAGCGCGAGCGCTGCGAGCACTGGAAGCGCGCCCCACGCCGGGTGGAAATAGCGTGCGCCCCAGCCGTAGCCCTGGGTGAAGCCGATGAAGAGATAGCCAGCTGCCGTGGCGAGTAGCGATGCACCGAGGAGTAGCACGACCGGATTGTGGCGCTTGAGCCACCACCCGGCAGCCGCGAGCAGCGCGAGGCCGGGTACCGCCCAGTTCCAAAGGCGCAGCATCTCCACCAGCCGCGTTGCGCGAACGTCCTCGCTCGGCATCGCCAACGCGGTCCGCAGCTTGATGTGCCAGCCCCAGAAAAAATTGACCAGGCGGTGGAACGGATTGTCGTCGAAGGGAAAGAGACCAATGTTCGCATTGCCTTGCAAGCCGGCAAGCACGATCGGCCAGCCGAGGCCGACCAGCGCGGTGGCGGGTGCGTAGCCTGCGGCGAGCGCGAGCAGGTCGCGGCGTCGCGTCGGCTGCAGGGCGAGCCAGGCGATCCAGGGCAGTGCGAAAAGCGTATGCGGCAGCGGATTGTGCAGCAGCAGAGCAAGCGATCCCACAGCGCCGGCGAGCATTAAGCGCCTGGGAGTTCTTTCGAGCAGAAGCCAGGCGAACACCAGGTTAAGCAACAGGTGCGCCGTCATCGAGAAGTAGGTGAGAGCCATCCCAGTGAAGCCGGGCGAAGCAAGCGCTAGTAGCATCGCCCAGCCGCCGGCGCGCGGCTCGCCGCCGAGGCGCGTTGCAATTTTCGCCATGAGAACGAGCGCGAGTGACGCGAGGAGTGGGTTGCAGGCCCAAGGGACGTGCAGGAAGCTGAACGGTGCGAGCAGCAGCGCGAACCCGGGCCAGTACGCAGAGGCGACCTCTCCCGTGGCAAATGAACCGTAGAGGAACTGGTTGAGGTAGATGGGCGGGATCAGGTGGCCGAGCAGCTCCGGCGGGAACCGGCCGGTCAGACGGCCGGCCGCGAATACACGCGATTGAAAAAGCGCCGCGTACTCGTCCTGTGCGAGCGGATGGTTATGTTCGACGTACAGCGCGCCAAGGCAAAGCGCCCCGAAAGCGATGGCTGCTACCTTCCAGGGATGGCGAGCGATGAAATCGAGGAGGCGCAGCGCTGGCACGCGCGAAGACGAGATACCAGCGAGGAGCACGAGCCCCATTAGAACCAGCGCGGCGTGCACGTCCTGCGTGGCGACGAGGTATTGCAGAACCCGGTATCGGGCGGGCTCGGTAGGAAAGCCCGCGTAATCGAGAAAGAAGACGATGGAAACGACGCCGACTATCAGGCACGCGGCCGCCAGCCCTCGTGCGCCGGGCTCGCCCCATCCCCAGAGGATCGGTCTCGCCCGCTCAGTCATTGGCCGATGCACTGGTGCAGCAGCGCAGCGTAGCGCTCGGTGCAACGTTCCCAGGACCATGCCTCGGCAGCATAAGCGGCCACTGCGGGTCTCAGGCGCTCGAGGGTGGCCTTGCCTGCTGTCAGCTCGCGCAACCGCCGCTCCCAGCGCTCCAGCGCGTCGGGGCCGCTCACCTCCTCGGCGAGCAGGAGCGCGCCGGCGCCGGGGCAGCCGACTGCCGTTTCACTGGCGATGAGCGCCGGTGTGCCGCACGCCATTGCTTCCTGGACGACGAGGGGGAAGCCCTCGCCGCTGCTCGGAAGCACGAGCAGGTCGGCCGCTTGATAGAGCTCGGCAAGCGCGGCGCCGCGGCGGCCGCGCACCACTTCCACATTGGCGAGGCCCCACTGCGCCGGGTCGAGAGGACCCGCGCCGGCGAACAGCCAGCGCGCCTGCGACAGCCTCTGCGCAAGGCCGCGCAATAGCCGCAGCCCCTTCTTCTCGACGAAGCGGCCGACGAAGACGAGCAGCGGCGCCTGCACGGGCACCGCCCAACGGGAGCGCAGCGCCTGGCGTCGCGCCTCGTCCACGGGATGGAACTGCGTCGTGTCGACGCCGTTCTCGACGAGCTGCGGCGGCGCTTGGAACTTTACGAAATCAGCGAAGTACCGGCGCACCGAGTCGCTGACGAACACGACGCGCGTGGCGCGGCCGAGCACGGCGCGCCCGAGCACTCGGTAGGCGGCGGACAGCAGGGCGCGAAGCAGGCGATTGCGGAACGGCACCAAGCCGACATGCTGCGTGACGAGCACCGGCCGGCCGGCGCGGCGGGCGGCTGCGAAGGCTGCGAGATTGGGCAGATACAGGCAGTCGTGGATGTGGACGACGTCGGCAGTGCTCGCCGCCCGGGCAACCTGCTTCAGCCCACGGAGCGACCAGAGCGGGTAGGGAACCCCGGAGCGCCTCTCGATCGCGTTGCAAGCGTGTCCCGGGACGCAGCGCACGCCGGCGATGGCAGGTGGCGGATCGCAGTCGCTCGCGTGCCATGCGATGGCGATAGCATCTCCCGAGGCGAGCCGTCCCGCAAGCTGCGCTGCGACCAGCTCGATGCCCCCGCCGTGCGCGGGGTAGTAATGAGTGACCAAAGCGAGGCGCATGTCTTCAGCGTCGCAGTGAGAAGCTCCAGCGGTCGTTGACCAGAAAATTCGCCGCCAGCAGCGTCAGCGTCACCAGCACACTTGCAGCGAGATACCAGATGCCGAGCAGTGAGACGAACACGTACATCAGCGCCACGTTGGCGGCGAAGCTCGAGCCCATGGTGGTGAAGTAGCGAGGCCACTCCAGGCGCGCCGCGACACGCGGAGTGCGGAAGGTGACCATTTTCTGCAGCCAGAAACCGACCGGCGTGAGAGCGAAGAACGAGATCATGGCGGCGATAAGGTAATGCATGCCGAGCGCCGAGGTGAGCAGCCACAAGAGCGCCAGGTTCAGCAGCGCACAGCTGCCGCCGATCATGGCGTAGCTGACGAACTTCACGTGCGCTTGCGGCCGTCCACGAGCAGGCAGCCAAAGACGCCCGCGGCATCCGGACGCACGCCAACGCTGATCACCCGGCCGGCGAGCCGCGCCGCCCGCTGCGGCAGGCGCAGGCGCCGCCGGCGCACCCCGAGCCTGCGTTGGATCTCGATCGGTTGCAGGCGTTCTCCGACTAGGGTGTAAAGGATGCCTGCCGTGAAGCGCGAGAGCGTCTCCCAGCGCTGCACCTCCCGGCGCGTGAGATAGCGCAGCGCCGTGACGATCTCCATGGCGTGCCGTTGCAGACAGGCGGCCCACTGCTCCTCGGACCAGTAGCGGCGGTGAGCGCAGCGCCGATCGAGCCGCCGCAGGTACTGCTCACGCTCGCGCCAGGGCAGGAGCGGCCCGGCAAGGCACTCGTGGAAGCGCTCGGCCGGGACGGTGAACACGAACCGGCCGCCCGGCTTGAGCAGACGACTGACCTCGGCGATGACCGGCTCGAGATCGTCAATGTGCTCGAGCACCGAGTTGGAATAGACGAAGTCGAAGGAGGCGTCGGGCTCCGGGATGCGACTGCCCGGTGTCGTATGGACCCGCTGATAGACGCCGGACGCCGCTGCGTCGCGTGTCTCGAGCGGGTCGATGTCCGCGCCGACAAGCGCCGGCGGCGAGGTGGCCAGGCCATCGAGCAGCAGCCGCATTAGCTTGCCGTCGCCGCAGCCCAAATCGAGGCCTTTGCCGGATGGCAGACCATGCTTGATCACGGCCTCGAGTTCCACGGCACGCCACCAGCTCGTCGCCGGCTGGAAGGGGTTCTCCCTCAGCAGGCCCGCCAGCAGCTCTTCGCGTGTCGTCATTGCCGCGGTCCCATGACCTCGCTGTGGTCGATCACCTGGTGCTGCAGTCGTAGGACAGCGAGCGCGTCCTGTGTGCCAATGTCCTGCGGTGCTGTCCCCGAGCGCACCGCCGCTGCGAAGCGCCGGAACACCTCGTCATTGCCGTATCGCAGAGTGCCGAAGAGATGTTGCGGCCCGCTCAACAGATGCTGCGCCCAGTGCGACGCCGTCGCGGTCAGCGACGTGCGCAGGACCGGCCAGGTTGTGTGCAGGTCGTCGTTGGGAAGCCTGAGGTAAATGTCGCGAAAGACGTCGAGGTCTCCGAAGCAGCGCTCGCCGGCCACGCTCACGTGCCATTCGCTGAGGGGCGCTTCGAACGCCATGTCGAGCTTGACCGGAACGCCTTCCGGGCCAGCGGCGTAATGCGCGGAGATCCATGCCGGGGTGCGCTTGCCGGTCGTACTGGGGTGGATCTCCGAGCGCAGGAAACGCAGTGGCGGGGGCGCGAACGCGCGCAGAAGGTAGAACATGTGGGGGCTCTCGTCGTAGAACAGGCCGAGCGGCAACTCCTCGTACCAGGAAGGCAGCCGGCGGCGCGGATTGCCGAGTTGCTGCGCGTGGACGAAGCGCAGCGCTCCGTAGCGCGCCGCCTGCAGGTCGGCGAGTAGCCGTCGGGTGGAGCGCGCGAACTGGAAGTTGTGCACGATCGCGAGAACCCGGCGCTTCTCTTCGGCGAGTGCAACCAGGCGCTCCGCCTCGGCGACCTCAATGACGAACGGCTTCTCGGTGAGGACGTGCCGGCCGAGCGACAGCGCTTCGCGGATAAGCGCGGCATGGGAGAGGGGGCTCGTTCCGACCACGAACGCCTCGACTTCGTCGAGCCACGGCACGTCGGACAGCTGCGCGCCCGCATGCCGCCGGCACAGGCCGAGCCGCTCGGCGACGAGCTCGGCGCGCCCGGGCTGGCGGTCGATCACGCCGACCACGTCGAAAGCCGCGCTGCCGCGCATGACGGGAAGATGACGGTGCAGACTGACCCATCCGAGGCCGACCACCGCTACGCGCACAGGCGCCGCTTGCTTCACGTCGGACATCGCGCCGGAGGCTCAGCGCAGGTCATCGAACTGCGATTTATATGGAAGAAGAATGGCCGCCATGCGCGAATAGTCGCGCCATTGCGCCGCCACGGCCTGGAATGCGTCGGCGCGGCTCGATACCGTCCGCAGATCCCATGTATAGCGCTTGAGCCCGTGCTCACGGACGAAAGCGCCGAGGCAGCGCTCGACCCAGGCGTTTCCTCGCCAGTCGTACGAGACCGCGGCGAAAGGCCGAGCGAGGAGCGCGCGGGTGATCCGGTCGGCGCCGGCGCAGGAGGTTTCCGGCGCGTCGTGCGCCGTGCCAGTAACAACGCCCGTCGGCAGGTAATAGCTCGAGTGGTAACCGGCGCGATGCAGCAACGCCGTGGCAGGCCCGGTGTAGTCGGTCTCCACCAGGGCGCGCTCGCGCAAAGCATAGCGCCTGTCCAGGTGGTCGAGCGCGGCGACGATGTGCGGCCCGTTCGCCTCGTCGAAGTTCTTCACGTCTAGCCACAGCCGCAACTTGGGATTCAGGCGCTGCGCGTACGCGAGCATCGCCTCGAGCGTAAGCCCTGACACCGGCTGCGGCGGGTGGTTGATCATCAGCCGGTTGTCGCCCGCATCGTAAAGCACGTCCATCTCCACTCCCGGGAATAGCTGCGCCGCTTCCATCATCTTGCCGAGCGTGTCGACGCGATGCGCCCAGATCGAGCGGGCGAGTGCTGGATGCTCGGCGGCGAGTTGCCTGAGCAGGCGACGCGCATTGAGCATCGGCTCGTCGGCTTCTTCGTAGGCGAATTGTCCGTCGAACAACCAGCGAGCCTGCGGCGCACGATAGCGGCTGGAGATTGGGCTCAGCTCCGGGTCGAGAGCCTTGCTGCGCAGGCCAGCCAGGTCGGCCACCAAATGAGGAAGGTCTTCCAGTGCAAAGGGCAGCGCACCGTGCTCGCGCGCTCTCTCGACCACACCGTGCGCGAGGCGCAGGTATTCCGGAGAGAACCATAGCACCAGCGGCACTTCCACATGGTCGTGCGTGAACTGCTTCCAATAGTGGTACTTGGCGCCCCAGACGTCCTCGCCGTGGTCAGAGAACATCGTGAGCGCCGCGGGCTGGCGCGTTTCGCGCAGCGCCTCGATCACGCGCGCGACCAGCTGGTCGTTGTAGCGCACCGCGTTGTCGTATTGATTGATCAGGCTCAGGCTCGGACGAACCTGCAGGGCGCCGATCTCCGCCGAGCTCGGCAGCGCCTGAAAGGCCGAGGCGCTCGCCGGGTAGCGCTTCGCGTATTCCCAGTGGTTGCCTAGGAGGTGCAGGAATATCGCCTTGCGCGGCGCCGGATCGTGCAGGGCGGCGGCAAGCGGCGCGAGCAGAACCTCATCGGGCTTGCCCTTCACCATGGGGCCGAAGCTCCGGCTCGTGTAATGGACGTGGTCGGCGTCCTGGGCGAGCGCCGCCACTTCGTTGTCCCATGGGCCGAACACGTTCTGATTGCTCAGCCACCAGGTCGTGAAGCCGGCCGCCTTGAGCAGCTCGATCAAGCTGTAGTTTTCCGCGTCACCGAACGCCATGCGGTTCGCATGGTCGGCGAGCGTTAGGACGAGCTTGAGCGAAGGGTCGGTATGCGAATGCGGCGACACCACGTCGGTGAAGACCACGGTCTCGCGCGAAAGCTTTTCCAACGCCGGGTTTGTGTCGCGCCAGTAGCCGTAGATCGACATGTGGTTGCGCGATAACGACTCGCCCACGACGAACACCAGCGTCAGCGGCTCTCCCGCGAGCGGGCCCTGCTGTCCCATGTCGAGCCGGCCGACCCGCATTCGCCGCGCTTCGCGCACCGCCCGGTACTCGCTGATCTCCGCGGCATAGTCCAACGCGGTGCTGAACACTGCCGCGCGCGATGCCGCGAACTGGAGGTGCCCACTCACGACGCCGAGTGCTGCGAACGCAAAGGCGGCCGCCCAGCCAAGGCTTTGCCGCGAGAGCTTCGCCGGTCGCACGACCGTCCCGGCCGCACCTGCGATCGCCATGCTGAGCAATGCCGCAGCGAGCACGTATCCGCTGACGAACCGGCCGATGAAGTCTTCCGCTTCGCCGGGATCTGATTGCAGGATCGCGCGATAGCCGTTCGCCTCAATGGCAAAGCCGAAGCTCTGCCAGTGCACCATCTGTACGATCGCGCCGAGCGCCTGAGCGAGGATCAGCACGACGAGCAGCGTCCGGGCGAGCCGCGGGGCGATCTGCCCGACGATGACCGCCAGAAAGAAAACCAGATACAGGGTGGCGAGATCCGCCGCGGCGTGGCCAAAGCGATAGCTGTCGGTGCTGGCGAACGCGAGCAGAGCGAAGAGCAGGAAAAGCAGAGCGAAGCCGGTGATCAGGCGCTTGCCGTTCGGCGGGCCCGCTAGCTGTTCCGCGACGAACCGGGCGAGGAAGAACGTCGCGACTAGTAGCGCCGCGTATGAGGTGCTTTGCCAGTTATCGCCGCCCTCGGCGGGAAGCGCGAGGACGAAGGGCAACGTGATTGCCGCGGCCGCGAGTCGCGTGAAGAGGATGCTTCTCACCGTTGCTCGGCCAAGCGGCGGCGCGCCGCGGCGAGGTGATGCTCGAGGAACAGGATCAAAAGGCTGACGAAAAACAGGCGGAGACCGGGGCGTCGCGACATCGGCTACCCTTCTTCTTCGATGGCCGGATACTACTAGAAGCGCAGGGCATCGACACGTCTGAGGCGTGACGGTTTTCTCGGCGCATCAAAGCCGAAGACACGGTAACCGCGAAGGCGAAAGCGATGCCGATCGCCACTGGCCGGCCCAAGCCGCTGATCAGGGCCACTCCACAGGATCTGGGCAAAGGCGTCATGTGCCCGCGCTCGCCGCCATGTCTGTAAGCCGACCTCACCCGCGCGCTCTGTTACAGCCGGGTACGACTAGAGTCGGCGCGAGTTTAGTTAGCGTGCGGCGCGCTGGTACACGCCCGAACGTCCGCCGCTTTTTTCTTCCAGGCGCAGCTCGCTCAGCATCATGCCGCGCTCGACGGCCTTCAGCATGTCGTACACCGTGAGCAGGCCGACTGCCGCGGCGGTGAGCGCTTCCATCTCCACGCCGGTCGGGCCGCGGCATTCCACGCGTGCGACGATGCGTACCGCCGCCCGCTCCAGCTCGAAATCGACGGCGACGCGGGTGAGCGCGATCGGGTGGGCGAGCGGAATGAGCCCCGCCGTGCGCTTGGCCGCCTGGATCGCGGCGAGCCGGGCGACGCCGAGCACGTCGCCTTTCTTCGCCCGGCCGCTCGATACGAGGCGCAGGGTCGACGCGCTCATGCGGATGCGGCCCGACGCGACGGCAACGCGGTGCGTGGCAGGCTTTTCGCCGACGTCCACCATGTGGGCCGCGCCGCGCCGGTCGAAATGGGTGAGCTCGGCACGCGGTTTCTCGGCGCCCCCGCTTTTTCTACGTGCGCGCGTCACGGAACCTGGCATGGCGGGCGATATCATAAACGCATGCGCCTTGGCGCCTTTTCCCTGCTGCTGCTCCTCGCGGCTGCGCCGCGCGCGCTGCCGCAAGCGCTGCCCGACCTCGGCAGCGCCGGCGACGTGGTGCTGTCTGCGCAGGCCGAGCGCCGCATCGGCGAGAGCGTGATGCGCGACATCCGGCATGAGCCCGATTACCTCGACGATCCGGAAATCGCGGACTATCTGAACAGCCTCGGGGGCAGGCTGGTCCGCGCCAACCCGGCGGCGCGCCAGGACTTCCAGTTTTTCGCCATGCACGACAGCGTGGTGAATGCCTTCGCTCTGCCGGGCGGGTTCATCGGCGTGAATACTGGGCTGATCAACCTCGCCGACACCGAATCCGAGCTCGCCAGCGTGCTCGCGCACGAGGTCGCGCACGTCTCGCAGCGCCACATCGCGCGCGGGCTCGGCCAGGAGCAGCAGATGCAGCTTCCGGTGCTCGCCGCGATGGCGGCGGCGGTTCTGCTCAGCCGCGCGCATCCCGATCTCGCCTCCGGCGCGATGGTCGCCGCGCAGGCAGGTGCGGTGCAGACCTCGCTTGCCTATTCGCGAGAGTTCGAGCGCGAGGCCGACCGCGTCGGCCTGCAGACCCTCGAGGGCGCCGGATATGATCCGCGGGCGATGGCGGCGTTTTTCGAGAAGCTGCAGCGCTCGACGCGCGTGAGCGACGACGCAGCCGTGCCGGGCTGGCTGCGTACGCACCCGATGACGGTCGAGCGCATCGCCGACGCGCAGAACAAGGCGGCGGCGATGCCTTACAAGCAGCACGTCGACTCGCTCGAGTTTCACCTGGTGCGCGCCAAGCTGCGCGCCGAGTCCGGCGAGCCGGCAGGCGCCGTTGCGCACTTCCAATCGGCGGTGCGCGATAAGCGCTACGGGTCCGAGGCGGCCGCGCGCTACGGCCTCGCGTTCGCGCTGCTGCGCGCCGGCAACGCGAAGGACGCGGCCGCCGAGCTGGCGCGCCTGCGCGCGCTCGGCGCCGAGGATCCGATGATCGACCTTCTCGAGGCGCGCGTGCAGCAGGCGGCGGGGCGCCGCGACTCCGCGCTTGCGCTCCTCGCCAATGCGAGCGCGCGCTATCCGGAATCGCACGCCCTCGCTTACGCGCACGTTTCGGCGCTTCAGGCGGCGCAGCGCAACGAGGCGGCACTCGCCGCGCTGCGCGAGGCCCTGCGCCTGCAACCGCAAGACGCGCGCTTGTACGCGTTGCAGGCACAGACCTATGCGGCGCTCGGCAAGCAGCTGCTGCAGCACCAGGCACAGGGCGAGGCCTATGCCTTGCAAGGGAACCTTCCAGGGGCGATCGAACAGCTGCAGATCGCCCGTGCCGCGGGCGACGGAGACTTTTATCAGCTCTCCATGATCGACGCCCGGCTCAAGGAACTGCGCGCGCGCCACGCGGAAGAGCTCAGAGACGCGAAGCGCTAGCTAGCGTTTCGCCGGCTCGTAGTACGCCTCGTAGAGCAGATCGAACGTTTTTTCCGCTTCGGCAAGGAGCTCGACTTCGGCATTGGCGCGCCGGTGCGCTCCTTGCAGAAGGGTCTGCACTCCCGCCGCCTCGGGGACCGCCTCGCCGCGCATCTCGAGCGAGTGGATGATCGCGCCGATCTTGACGAGGGCGGGGTTGGCGCCCAGATTGAGCCGGCGCAACATCTCCTCGTAGCTCACGCGCGTCTCGCTCGCCGCGAAATGAGCGCCGTCGTAGCCGAAGCCGATCGCGTGGGGCGGCGCTTTCTCCGCCTTGTCGAGCCAAACCAGCTTCGCTTCCGGATCCACGAAGCGCCGGATCAGCCAGGCACAGGCCAGCCGGTCCGCCCATACCGGCTTGCGCGTCGCCCATGTGCGCGCGAGAAGCTTCTCTTCGACGCCGAGGGTGGTCTGCGACTGCGCCGCGCAGATGAGCTTCTTCACTGCGGCCTCTACCTCCGCGAGCGCGCGCTCGCCGCGTGCGCGCGCGGCGCCGGGGAAGAAGTCGAGCGAGACCAGGTTCTCGAACTCACGCCGCTGCTTCGCGAGCACGCGCGATATCGCCGAGGGGTCTGAATGGCCGAAGCCGACACGCAGGCTCTGCACCGTCTTGATAAGCTCCTCGTAGCGCGCCGAGCGGTCGAACAGTCCCACCATCGCTTCCTGCTGTGCCGGCGAGCCTGCGGTGACCTCCAGCAGGTACACCGCGCCCGAGCTCTTGCGGATGTACTCGGCGAGCGCCTCGAGCGACTGGCGCGCGGGCGGCGTGTCGGGCATGAGGTACGCTCCCTCGCGCATGACGCCGGCGCCGAGTGACTCGAGCGTGCGCAGCACTCGCATGCGCGCGTCCGGGTCCTCGAGCGGCAGCTGCACCACCAAGACAAGCCAGTGGGCCGAACGGGCTTCCATGCGGGCGCATCTTATACGCGATATGGAATAATCGGCCGCATGACGGCACGCTGGATAAGGCTCGGTGCGATCTGCCAGGTGGAGTTCGACGCCGCCTATGCCGCGCTCGCCGCCATGCAGGAGCGCTGCGCCGCGCCGCTGCTCCTCTGGTCGGAGGAGGCGGCGCGCTATCCGTTTGCGCTCGTCGTGCCGCTCAAGCACGCGCCGGGGCGCCGCGACCGCTGGCTCTCCTGGGGCCTCGCCGCGGCGGTGGCGACCTACCGGCAGTTCGGCGTGCCCGCATATCTCGACGGCGAAATCACGCTGCACGCGCGCCGCATCGCGAGCTCGCGCGTTCTCGTGCGTGGCGAGTGCGCGGTCGTCGCCTCGAGCTTCCTCATGCGCTTTCCCGGCTCGTGCGTCGCCACGCCCTCGCGCGAGCTCGAGGAGGCGTTCCGGCTGCGCCTCGAGGCGCAGCACGGCTGGAGCTTCGAGTTCTCCTGGCCGAGCCGGCCGGAGGCCGAGGCCATCGGCGCAGTGTCGCTCGCCGCGCGCTAGGGGCCAGCCGCGCGAGTTACTTGTCGCCGCGCAGCCGTTTGAGCTGCTCCTGGAGCTTAGCGAGTGCAGCGTCGTGATCGGCGAGGCGACGGCGCTCCTGCTCCACGACTGCCGGTGGGGCGCGGTCAACGAACGAAGCGTTGCCGAGCTTGGCCTTCGACTTAGCGATCTCGCCCTGGAGCCGCGCGATCTCCTTGGAAATGCGCTCGGCTTCGATTGCCGGGTCCACCTCCTTGTGCACCATCACGCGCGCGGCGCCGACGAGCGCCACGGGGGATGTGGACTCGGGGAGCGGATCGTGTTTCTCGAAGCGCGACAAACGCGCAAGCGCTGCCACGGCCGCAAGCGCCCCCGGTACGTCGCTGACCGTCGGATCCGCGGTGCGGTACGCCGGGACGCGCTCTGCCGGCGCGATCTTCGCCTCGCTGCGCAGGTTGCGCAGCGTAACGGTCCATTCCTTGAGCGCCGCGACGTCGCGCTCGGCCGATAGGTCGATCCTTTCGGGCTGCGACTTAGGGTAGGGCTGCAGCATGATCGTGTCGCCCCGCTTGCCGGCGAGCGGCGCGACCTTCTGCCACAGCTCCTCGGTGATGAACGGAATGATCGGATGCGCTAGGCGTAGCGCCGTTTCCAAGACGCGCACCAACGTCCGGCGTGTGCCGCGCTGGACCGCCTCGTCGCCGCTCTGCAGCTGCAGCTTGGCAAGCTCGAGGTACCAGTCGCAGTACTCGTCCCACACGAAACGGTAGATCGCGCCCGCGGCGTTGTCGAAACGGTATTCGGCAAACGCCGTCTCGACCTCGGCCTCCACCCGTTGCAGGGTGCTGACGATCCAGCGGTCGATGAAAGATAGCTTTACCGGCTGCAACTCGTCGGTACCACAGTCCTTGCCCTCCGTGTTCATGAGCACGAAGCGCGTCGCATTCCAGAGCTTGTTGCAGAAGTTGCGGTAGCCCTCGCAGCGGCCGAGATCGAAGTTGAGGGTGCGCGAGAAGCTCGCGAGCGAAGCGAAGGTGAAGCGCAGCGCGTCTGCGCCGAAGGCCGGGATGCCGCTCGGGAAGTGCGCGCGCACGTAGCTCTCGATCTTCTTCCGGTGCTCGACCTTCAACAGGCCCACGGTGGACTTGGCGAGCAGGGCGTCGAAGCCGATGCCGTCGATGAGGTCGAGCGGATCGAGCGTGTTGCCCTTGGACTTCGACATCTTCTCGCCCTCGGCGTCGCGCACGATGGCGTTGATGTAGACGTCGCGGAACGGCACCTTGTCCGTGAAATGCAGCGTCATCATGATCATCCGCGCGACCCAGAAGAAGATGATGTCGAAGCCCGTGACCAGCACGGAGGAAGGCAGGAACACCTCCAGGTCCTTCGTCTTCTCCGGCCAGCCGAGCGAGGTGAAGGGCACCAGCGCCGAGGAGAACCAGGTATCGAGCACGTCGGGATCGCGCCGGAACTTGCGTCCCGGGAACTTGCGCTGCAGCTCTTCCTCGCTGCGCGCGACGTGCACGGCCCCCGACTCGTCGTACCACGCCGGGATCTGGTGCCCCCACCACAGTTGCCGGGAGATGCACCAGTCCTGGATATTTTCCAGCCAGTCGTTGTAGACCTTGGTCCAGTGCTCCGGCACGAAGCGCACGTCGCCGCGCGCCACCGCGGCGAGGCCCGGCTTCGCCAGACCGTCCATTCTCACGAACCACTGATCGGTGAGCATCGGCTCGACGATTACGCCGGTGCGGCCGGAGCGGGGCACGCGCAGCTTGTACGGCCTTTCCGACACGAGGAGACCCTGTGCCGCGAGATCGGAGAGGATCTGTTTGCGGGCCGCGAAGCGCTCCAGCCCGCGGTACTTCTCCGGCGCGTTGTCGTTGAGATGCGCGTCGAGGCGCAGCACGTTGATCGGCTCGAGACCGTGCCGGCGCCCGAGCTGGTAGTCGTTGAAGTCGTGCGCGGGCGTGATCTTCACGCATCCCGTGCCGAACGCCGGGTCGACGTACTCGTCGGCGATGACCGGAACGGTTCGGTCCGTGAGCGGCAGCTTTACCTTCTTGCCGACGACCGCCCGATAGCGCTCGTCGCGCGGATGAACCGCCACGGCGACGTCGCCCAACATCGTCTCGGGCCGCGTCGTCGCGACCACGAGCGAGCCCTCATTTTTCCCGCCGGCGTCTTCGAGCGGGTAACGCAGCTCCCAGATCCTGCCGTCCTCTTCGTCGCTATCGACCTCCAAATCGGAGACGGCGGTGCCGAGCACCGGGTCCCAGTTGACGAGGCGCTTGCCGCGATAGATCAGCCCCTCATTGAACAGTTCGACGAAGACTTCCACCACCGCGCGGGACATGCGCGCGTCCATCGTGAAGTAGCCGGCATGATGGCCTTCGGTGTCCGCGTAATCCCAGTTCGCCGAGGCGCCCAGCCGGCGCATCTGCCGGGTGATGATTGCGCCGGATTGCTGCTTCCACTGCCAGACGCGCTCGACGAACTGCTCGCGGCCGAGCTCGTGGCGGCGCTTGCCCTCTTCCTCGAGCTGGCGCTCGACGACGATCTGCGTGGCGATGCCCGCATGGTCGGTGCCGACTACCCAGTTAGTGTTGAAGCCGCGCATGCGGTGGAAGCGAATGAGGGCGTCCATCAGCGTCTGCTGGAACGCGTGGCCCATGTGCAGCGTGCCCGTGACGTTGGGTGGCGGGAGCTGGATGCAATAGGCCGGCACCTGGTCGCCGCGGTGGCGGAAGTAGCCCGCCGATTCCCAGCGGGAATACCAGCGGCTCTCGACGGCGGCGGGATCGAAGCTCTTGTCCAGCACTACTGAGGAGGGTTCGGGATGGCGAGGGCGCGGGCGACGGAGGCGGCAACCGCCTCGCGCACCATCTGCGTCACGGTGACGGTGAGCTCGGCGCGCACGCCTTCCAGCGCCTGGCCGAGCACCTGCGAGAGCGTGCGCGCGAGCCGCTCCTCGATCACGCGGTCGATCTCAGCAGAGAGGCGTACCAGCACGGCGCGCTCGAGCTCGCGCGCCAGCGCTTCCAGTGCCTTGGGGTCGACCGCCGGGCGCGCCGGAAGCTCGTCGGCGACGATCTCCGTGAGCACCGGCACGTTCGTCGCGTCGGTCATCCCGCCGCCTCCTGCTGCGTGAGGTCGTGATGCGAGATCGCGTAGCCGCGGCTGCGATAGTAGCGGTAGCGCTCGCGCCCGGCGGCGCGCTCGGCCTCGTCTGCGCCGACCAGCTCGAGCAGCCGCTCGAAGCGCTCGAAATGCGGCGGACACGCCGAGGCGAGGTTGAGCAGCACCTCGCAGCGCGGCGGCGCCTCGTCGTCGGCGGCGATCAGCACCGGGGTTTGCGGGGCGAGCGGGTCGCGCAGGGCGCAGTGCGGCACGAACCCCGTGGCGGGCCAGGTCCAGAGCAGCTTGTCGAAGCGGCTCGCCGTGTCGCCGTCGGGAGCGTAGACGAGGAGCGAGCGGCGCTGCGAAGCGGCCTTGGCGGCGAGGCGGCAGGCGACCTGCAGCCGGTCGGAGGCGTTGAAGTAGAAGTCGATAGTCGTCAAGCGGCTACTTTCGCCCCGCGTGGCGCAACGCGAAGCGCACGAGCAACGGCACCGGGCGCCCGGTCGAGCCTTTCTCCCGCCCGCTCTTCCAAGCCGTGCCGGCGATGTCGAGGTGCGCCCAGCGCAGCTTCTTCGCGAAGCGCGCGAGGAACGACGCCGCGGTGATGCTGCCCGCCGGGCGGCCGCCGATATTGGCGAAGTCGGCAAAATTCGAGCGCAGCTGCTCCTGGTACTCCTCCCAGAGCGGCATGCGCCAGACGCGGTCCCAGGCGTCGTCGGCCGCCTCGCGCATTTCCTCGGCGAGTCGCTCGTCGTTGGCGAAGAGGCCGGTCGCCACGTGGCCGAGCGCGATGACGCAGGCGCCGGTCAGGGTAGCGATATCGACGACGGTGTCCGGAGAAAAGCGCTCCGCGTAGGTGAGCGCGTCGCACAGGATGAGCCGCCCCTCCGCGTCGGTGTTCAGGATCTCCACCGTCTGGCGGGAAAGGGTGGTCACCACGTCTCCCGGCTTGGTCGCGGAGCCGCCCGGCATATTCTCGCAGGTCGGGATGAGGCCGATGACGTTCACCGGCGCGCGCATGCCGGCGAGCGCGCGCAGCGCGCCGAGCACCGACCCCGCGCCTGACATGTCGTACTTCATCTCGTCCATCTCCGCCGACGGCTTGAGCGAGATGCCGCCGGTGTCGAAGGTGATGCCCTTGCCCACCAGCACCAGCGGCTTTCTCGACTTTGCCGCGCCGGCGTAGCGCAAGACGATCAGCTTGGGCGGCTCGCGCGAAGCGCGAGCCACGGCGAGCAGCGCGCCCATGCCGAGCTTCTCCATGTCCTTGCGCTCCAGCACCTCGAGGCCGAGCCGGAAGGCCTTTGCCAGCTTCGTCGCCTGCTCCGCCAGGTAGCTCGGCGTGCAGATGTTGGAGGGCAGGTTGCCGAGCGTGCGCGCAAGTGCCACGCCCTCCGCCGTCGCCTGCGCCTCCTCGAGCGCCGCCTGGAGCGCCGCGCTGGCGCTGAGCGGCAGGACGACGCGTGCCAGCCGGGCCGCGGCCGGCTTCTTCTGCGACTTCAGCTCGTCGAAGCGGTAAAACGCGTCGTGCATCCCGAGCACGGCCTGGCGCACGTTCCACGCGATCGGCCGGTCGCCCACCTTCTCGTCGACGAGGAAGAGCGCGGCGTCCTTCGCGCCGAGGTCGCGAAGCGCCGCACCGGCGGCGCGCACCGCGTCGCGGTAGGCCGTTTCGGCGTAGTCCTTACGCTCCCCGAGGGAAACGAGGAGCACGCGCTCGGCGCCGACGCCCGGGAGCTCGCGCAAGAGCAGCGTCGCACCCGTGCGCGCGGGAAGGTCGTCGAGGGCGGCGCGTAAGGCCCCCTTCGCGCGCTGGTCGACGCGCCGCGCTGCGGGCGTGAGGTCCTTCTGCGCGTGCACGCCGAGCACGATGCAACCGGTCTTCGCCGTCTCGGGCGAGAGCGCCTTTATGCTAAATTCCATGGCGAAAGTATCGCATGACGCCGTGCGGTTAATCCCACCTTGATCTTCCAAAGGGCTCTGCTGCGCGAATTCGCGGGCCTCGCCGCCGCGGTCTTCATGACGCTGTTCGCGATCGCGCTTACCACGCAACTCATCCGCCTGCTCGGCCGCGCCGCGGGCGGCTCGATCCCGAGCGACGCCGTGGTCGCTTTCCTCGGCTTCTTCTCGCTCGGCGCCCTTCCGGTGCTGCTCTCGCTCACCCTGTTCATCTCGGTGCTGCTCACGCTGACGCGCAGCTGGGGCGATTCCGAGATGGTCATCTGGTTCTCCTCGGGCCTCTCGCTCGCCGCCTGGCTGCGGCCGGTGATGCTGTTCGCGCTGCCGCAGATCGCCGTGATCGCCGCGCTCTCGCTTTTCATCTCTCCCTGGGCGGCGCAGATGGCGGCGCAGTACAGCGCCCGGCTCGATGCGCGCGACGACGTGTCCCGGGTGACGCCCGGCGTCTTCGGCGAGACCGCGGGCCGCGAGCGCGTGTTCTTCGTCGAGTCGGTCTCGGGCGAGGCGAAGGAGGTTCACAACGTGTTCCTCTCGTCGGTGCACCACGGGCAGGGCGGGGTGAGCATGAGCCGGGTCGGGCGCACGGAGACGGCGCCGAACGGCGACCGCTTCATCGTGCTCGAGCACGGCCGACGCTACGAGGGCATGCCGGGCGACCCGCAGTACCGGGTCACCGAATTCGACCGCTACGAGGCGCGCATCGAGACGCGCGAGAGCGCGACGCATACCCCCTCGACAAAGGAGATGACGACCCTCGCGCTGCTGCGCGGCCCGAACCGGGACAAGCTCGCGGAGCTGCTGTGGCGCGTGGGCATCCCGATTTCCGCGCTGGTGCTCGCCTTCCTCGCCATTCCGATGAGCTTCGTCAACCCGCGCGCCGGCCGCTCGGCGAACCTGCTCTTCGCGCTCTTCACCTACATCGTCTACAACAACCTGCTGTCGATCAGCCAGGCGCGCGTCGCGCAGGGGCGGCTCGACTTCTCGATGGGGGTCTGGATGGTGCACGCCGGGATGGTCGTGCTGCTGCTCGTGCTCTTCGCGCAGCGCATGCAACTGATCCGCCTGCGTCTCGGTCGATGACTCCGGCAAAGGACCGGGCGTCGCGGCCGCGCACCCTCGAGCGCTATCTCGCGCGGCAGATCTTCGCCGCGACCGGCTTCGTGCTGATCGGCTTCCTTGCGCTATTCGCCTTCTTCGACCTCATCGGCGAGTTGAACGACCTCGGCAAAGGCTCCTACGACCTGCGCCAGGTGTTCGCCTTCGTGCTCTTCAGCGCCCCGGCGCACGCCTACGAGCTGTTCCCGGTGGTCGTGCTCATCGGCACGCTTTACGTGCTCGCGACCCTTGCGGGCAACTCGGAGTGGACGGTGATGCGCGGCTCGGGCCTCTCCCCGGCGCGCGCCGCGCTGATGCTGGGCAAGATCGGCCTCGCCTTCGCCGTCGCGACCTTCGTCGTCGGCGAATGGATCTCGCCCGCGGGGGAGGAGGCGGCGCAGAAGACCAAGATGCGGGCGCTCTCCGAGACGATCGGCCAGGACCTGCAGTCGGGCCTGTGGTTCAAGGACGAAGGCTCGTTCATCAACGCGCGCGAGGCGCGCCAGGCCGACCTGCTGCAGGGCGTGCGCATCTTTCGCTTCGACGCCGAGTACCGGCTGCAAAGCATCACGCAGGCAGAGCGCGCCGAGTACCGCAGCCACGGCGTATGGGAACTCTACGACGTGGCGAGGACGAGCTTCGGCCCCGCGCCGCATACCGAGCGCGAAGCGCGCCTCGAGTGGCATTCGGCCGTATCGCCCGACCTGCTGGACGCGCTGATCATGAAGCCCGAGCGCATGTCGGCCTGGGCCCTGCACAAGTACACGGAGCATCTCGCCGGCAACCGGCAGAAAACCGAGCGCTACGACATCGCCCTTTGGAAGAAGCTCTTCTACCCGCTCGCCGCCATCGTGATGATGGCGCTCGCCTTGCCATTCGCCTACATGCACGCACGCGCCGGAATGGTGGGGTTGAAGGTATTCCTCGGCATCATGCTCGGCATCCTCTTTCATCTGCTGAACAGCCTGTTCGCGCACATCGGCCTCCTGCAGAACTGGCCGCCTTTCGCCGCTGCAGCGGTGCCAAGCGCCGCCTTTCTCACCGCCGCGATCGGGATGATGTGGTGGGTGGAACGTAGATAAGCCTCGTGCCGGCAAGGCGATCGTGCAGGAACTGCCGGTCACGGTCGAAGAGCGCCCAGGCGATCGACACCGGCAGGAGCAGCGCCGCGAGTACCAGGCGCACGAGCGCCTTGCGCGGCGTCACGTCGACGAGGCGGATGCGCCAGGCCTTCATCGCCAGCGTCTGGCCGCCGCGCAGCCACGAGAAGAGGTAGTACGCGGCGAGGGCGAGGGCCACGAGCGCCTGGAGCTCGTGTCGCAGCATGCCGCGCGTGGCATCGCGCCCGCCACTCAGCGCCAGGAACACCGCGGCTGCGAAGAACGCGACGGCGAAGGCGGTGAGCGCCTCGTAGAGGAGGCTCGCCAGGCGGCGCGCGAGACCCGGGGTCAGTGTTGCGACGGCTCCGCCGGCGCGAGCGGCGAGCGCTGCTCGGGCGGTAGCGACGCCTGGTACTTGAGCCATTGCTCGCGCAGCTGCCGGCGCTTCTCGGCCGAGGCCCGGGCCATGCGCCGGTAGTTCTCGCGCGCCTGCTCTCGCTGCTCGGGGCTCAAGTTCGCCCAGCGCTGCATGCGTTTCTGGACGCGCTCCTGCTCCACGGGCTTCAGGTTGGACCAGCGCTTGGCGATGCCGATCCACTTGCGGCGCGTCGTCGGCGCGAGGTTTTCCCAGTCGCTGCGCAGCGGCGCGAGGATGCGCTGCTGCTCGGCGTTCAGCTCCGCCCACTGCGGCGCGCTGCTCGGCTTCTTCGCCGGCTTGGCGGCCGCAGGCTTTTTCGCGGCGACCTTGTCCGCCGCTTGCGGCGTGAGCGGGCCGGCGAGGCAGAGCGCGAGGAGGGCGAGGAGCAGCCGGCGCGTCACTGCTCGGCCGCCCGGTTCTTGAGCCAGTTCTGGAAGCCGCGGTCGAGATAGGCGTCGATCGGCAGGTCGTCGGCGAGCAGCTCCGAATCTATTTCCACCAGCTCGGCGACGCGCCGCTTCTCGTGCCAGGTCTGCATGCCGGCGACGGCGATCACGAGCACGGCCAGCGGCAGCAGCACCCGGGTCGAGAGGCCGCGCCAGCCAACGCTCGCGAGGAGGTCGCCGACCCGTACCAGCGCCCCCGGGGCTTCCGCGCGCTGGCGTGCAAGCGCGCGCTCCCGGGCTGCGCGCAGCCGCTCGCGCGTCCCTGCGTCAACCTCGAGCCCCTGGTTCAGCAGGTGGCGGACCTTGTTGCCGAATCGCTGTTCGTTCATGCTGGTGTCGGACTCTGGCATAGCCTAAAGGGTAACGCCGCGAGCCTTGAGGGCCTCGGCCAAAGCGCGCGCAGCCCGGGAGCAATGCGTTTTCACGCTGCCCTCCGAGCAACCCATGATCCGCGCCGTTTCCGCTACGTCCAGTTCCTCCCAGTAACGCATGACGAAGGCTTCGCGTTGACGCGGCGGCAGCCGCGTCAACTCTTGCTCAATGATTTCAAGAACTTGCGTTTGCTCCAGGCGACTGGTCGGCAACTCGTTCTCGGCGCCGTCGGCGAGGGACTCGTAGCTCTCCAGGGGGTCCTGCTCCTCGTCCTCGCCGCGGGAGGGCGAAAGGGTCGAAAGCAGCGTCGTCCAGACCGAGCGCACCTTCTGCCGGCGGTACCAGTCGCGAATCGCGTTCTGCATGATGCGATGGAAAAGCAGCGGCAACTCGGCGGCGGGCCGGTTGCCGTACTTTTCGGCGAGACGCAGCATCGCATCCTGCACGAGGTCGAGCGCCGCTTGCTCGTCGTGGACTGCGAAAACCGCCTGCTTGAATGCCCGCCGCTCGACATCCTCCAGAAAGGTCGAGAGCTCGCTTCGTGAGGCCAGAGGTCCCTTCTCCCGGGGCCGTGTGCTGCGCGCGATGTTACCATCATGGTTTCTAAGGGGTTTTCACCGTCATGGATAGAGCCAAGACCCGCACCCTCTCGGGCGCCGAGATCGTCGTTCGCTGCCTTCAGGAAGAAGGCGTCGAGTTCGTCTTCGGCTATCCCGGCGGCGCGGTGCTCTTCATCTACGACGAGCTCTTCAAGCAGGACAAGGTGAAGCACGTGCTGGTGCGCCATGAGCAGGGCGCCGTGCACGCGGCCGACGGCTATTCGCGCTCCTCGAAGAAGGTGGGCGTCGCGCTCGTCACTTCCGGGCCGGGCGTGACCAACGCGGTCACCGGCATCGCCACCGCCTACATGGACTCGATTCCGATGGTGGTGGTCAGCGGCCAGGTGCCGACCAAGGCGATCGGTCTCGACGCGTTCCAGGAGTGCGACACGGTGGGCATCACCCGCCCCATCGTCAAGCACAACATGCTGGTGAAGGACGTGCGCGAGCTCGCCTCGGCCTTCAAGAAGGCATTCCACATCGCCACCACCGGCCGCCCTGGGCCGGTGGTGATCGACATCCCGAAGGACGTGACGCAGGCGGAGTGCGAGTTTGTCTACCCGGAGAAGGTCTCCATGCGCTCCTACAACCCCGTGCGCAAGGGACACGCCGGACAGATCAAGAAGGCGGTGCAGCTGCTGCTCGAAGCGAAGCGGCCGCTCATCTATACCGGGGGCGGCGTCGTGCTTTCCGATGCTGCTTCTCAATTGATCGATGTGGTGCGGACTCTCGGTTTTCCCTGTACCAACACGCTGATGGGCCTGGGCGCGTATCCGGGCACCGACCGGCAGTTCCTCGGCATGCTCGGCATGCACGGCACCTACGAGGCGAACATGGCGATGCAGCACTGCGACGTGCTGCTCGCGATCGGCGCCCGCTTCGACGATCGCGTGATCGGCGATCCCGCCAACTTCGCGCTCAACCCGCGCAAGATCGTGCACATCGACATCGACCCCTCGTCGATCTCCAAGCGGGTGCGCGTCGACGTGCCGATCGTCGGCAACATTCCCGATGTCCTGGACGATGTGCTGAAGCTGATCCGGGAAGCGAAGACGCCGAACATCGACCCCTGGTGGAAGCAGATCGGCGACTGGCGCGCGCGCAACTGCCTGCGCTACGACCGCAGCGCAAAGATCATCAAGCCGCAGTTCGTGCTGGAGAAGCTCTACGAGGTGACCGGCGGCGATGCCTTCGTCACCTCCGACGTGGGTCAGCACCAGATGTGGGCGGCGCAGTTCTACAAGTTCGACAAGCCGCGCCGCTGGATCAACTCCGGAGGACTCGGCACGATGGGCTTCGGCCTACCCGCGGCGATGGGCGTACAGCTCGCGAATCCCGGCGCGACGGTGGCCTGCGTCACTGGCGAATCCTCGATCCAGATGTGCCTGCAGGAGCTCTCCACCTGCAAGCAATATCGCCTGCCGATCAAGGTGGTGAACCTCAACAACAAGTACATGGGCATGGTGCGCCAGTGGCAGCAGTTCTTCCACGGCAACCGCTACTCCGAGTCGTACATGGATGCGCTGCCCGACTTCGTGCGCCTCGCCGAGGCCTACGGCCACCGCGGCGTGCTGGTCGAGAAGCCGGCCGACGTGGAGCCGGCGTTGCGCGACGCTTTCAGCCGGAAAAACGAGCTGGTGTTCCTCGACTTCATCACCGACCAGACCGAGAACGTCTACCCGATGATCCCGGGCGGCAAGGGCATCACCGAGATCATCCTGTCCGAAGAGCTGTGAGCGTGCGCCACATCATCTCGATTCTCGTGGAGAACGAGGCGGGGGCGCTGTCGCGCATCTCGGGCCTGTTTTCCGCGCGCGGCTACAACATCGAGTCGCTCACCGTGGCGCCGACCGAGGACGCATCGATGTCGCGCATGACCATCGTCACCAGTGGCTCGGACGACGTGGTCGAGCAGATCACCAAGCAGCTGAACAAGCTGATCGAGGTGGTGAAGGTGGTCGACCTCTCGGAGGCGGAGCACATCGAGCGCGAGCTGATGCTGATCAAGGTGCGCGCCGGCCAGAAGGAGCGCGAGGACATGAAGCGCATGGCCGACATCTTCCGCGGCCGCGTCATCGACGTGTCCGACAATACCTATACCATCGAGCTTACCGGCGACGGGCGCAAGCTCGACGCCTTCATCCACGCGCTCGAGCCGGGCAGCATCGTCGAAACGGTGCGCACGGGGGCGAGCGGCATCGGCAGGGGCAACAGAATCCTGCGCGTCTGAAGGGGGGCTGCCCCCATCGTTCTCATCTAGGGGAGAAGCATGAAGGTCTATTACGACAAGGACGCCGACCTTTCGCTCGTGAAGGGCAAGAAGGTGGCGATCATCGGCTACGGCTCGCAGGGCCATGCGCACGCGCAGAACCTCCAGGACTCGGGCGTCAAGGTGACGGTGGGACTGAGGAAGGGCGGAGCCTCGTGGGACAAGGCGAAGAAGGGCGGCGTGAAAGTCGCCGAGATCGACGAAGCGGTGAAGGGCGCCGACATCGTGATGATCCTGCTGCCCGACGAGCATCATGCGCAGATTTACCGGGAATCCATCGAGCCGAACATCAAGAAGGGCGCCTCGCTCGCTTTCGCGCACGGCTTCAACATCCACTACGGGCTGATCCCGCCGCGCGGCGACCTCGATGTCTGGATGGTGGCGCCGAAGGCGCCCGGCCACACCGTGCGCTCGACGTATGCGGCGGGCGGCGGCGTGCCGATGCTGATCGCCGTGCACCGCAACCCCTCGAAAAAGGCGCGCGACCTTGCGCTCTCCTACGCGGCGGCGATCGGCGGCGGCAAGGCCGGCATCATCGAGACCTCGTTCAAGGAGGAGACCGAGACCGACCTGTTCGGCGAGCAGACGGTGCTCTGCGGCGGTTGCGTCGAGCTGGTGAAGGCGGGCTTCGACACCCTGGTCGAGGCGGGCTACGCCCCCGAGATGGCCTACTTCGAGTGCCTGCACGAGCTGAAGCTGATCGTCGACCTGATGTACGAGGGTGGCATCGGCACGATGAACTACTCGATTTCCAACAACGCCGAGTATGGCGAGTACGTCACCGGACCGAAGATCATCGACGAGAATGTGCGCAAGCGCATGAAGGAGGCGCTGCGTCGCATCCAGACCGGGGAATACGCGAAGGAGTTCGTGCTGGAGAACCGGGCCGGCGCGCCGGAGCTCCTCAGCCAGCGGCGCATGACCGCCGAGCTGCCGATCGAGAAGGTGGGCGCGCGGCTGCGCGAGATGATGCCCTGGATCCGCAAGAACCGGCTCGTCGACACTTCCAAGAACTGAGAAGGTGGCGAAACCGCCGTACCCGCATCCGATAGTCGCGCGCGAGGGCTGGCCGTTCCTCGCGCTCGCTGTCGCCGTGTCCCTGGCGATCGGTTTTTGGGTCGGGTGGGTGTGGTCGGCGCCGTTCTGGGCCGCGACGCTCTTCATCCTGCAGTTCTTCCGCGATCCGCCTCGCCAGGTGCCCGACGATCCGGACGCGGTGGTCTCGCCCGCCGACGGACGCATCGTCGAGGTGTCGAAGTCGCGCGACCCGTGGCTCGAGCGCGACGCGCTCAAGGTGAGCGTGTTCATGAACGTCTTCAACGTGCACTCGAACCGCTCGCCGGTGGACGGCGTGGTCAAGGAGCGCTGGTACTTCCCGGGCGCGTTCGTCAATGCCGCGCTCGACAAGGCCTCGCTCTCCAACGAGCGCAACGCGCTCTGGCTGCGCACCCGCGACGGCCGCGACGTGACCTGCGTCCAGGTGGCCGGGCTGATCGCGCGCCGCATCCTGTGCTATGTTGGGGCCGGCGCCGAGCTCAAGCGCGGCGAGCGCTTCGGCTTCATCCGCTTCGGCTCGCGCGTCGACGTCTATCTTCCGCCGGAGGCCCGGCCCCAGGCGGCGATCGGCGACAAGGTCTACGCGGCGACGAGCGTGCTGGCATGGCTGAAGCCCCCGACGACGACGAACTAGAGGAACCGGAAGCAGGCAAGCGGGAGGCGGACCTGAAGGAGAGGCCGCCGATCGGCGAATTGCGCCGGCGCGGCATCTACCTGCTGCCCAATCTCTTCACCACGGGCGTGCTCTTCTCCGGCTTCTTCGCCATCGTCCAGGCGATGAACGGCCGCTTCGAGACCGCCGCGATCGCGATCTTCGTCGCCATGGTGCTCGACGGCATGGACGGGCGCGTGGCGCGCTGGACGCACACCCAGAGCGAGTTCGGCGCGCAGTACGACTCGATTGCCGACATGGTGGCCTTCGGCGCGGCACCGGCGCTGATCGCCTATACCTGGGCGCTCAAGGACCTCGGCACCGCGGGCTGGATCGGCGCCTTCATCTACTGCGGCGGCGCCGGCATTCGCCTCGCGCGCTTCAACGCCAACATCTCGGTGGTCGACAAGCGCTACTTCCAGGGGCTGCCGAGCCCTTCCGGGGCGGCGGTCATGACCGGCCTCGTGTGGGTATTCGCCGACTTCGGCTTTGCCCCGCGCGAGCACGTCTGGCTGACCGGCCTCGCCTGGGCGGTCGCGGTGTTCGTCGGGTTCACCATGGTGTCGAACGTGCCCTTCTGGAGCTTCAAGGAAGTGAACTGGAAGAAGCGCGTGCCGCTGTGGGTCGTTCTCGCCTGCGTGATCGGCATCTCCGTCGTGGCGTCGCGCCCTTCGCTCGTGCTGTTCGCCCTCTTCATGGTCTACGCGTTGTCCGGCTACGTGATGTGGGCCATGGGGCACCGCATCCGCTCGGTCCTGCCCGAGGAGTGACGCCGGGCGGCGTGTCAAAGTGTTTTATCCGCAACGCGGCGAGGGCGAGGACGGCGCACTATCCGGGCCATGAAGGCTGGATCCAAAGTGGCTCGCGTCGGGCGCTCGTATCCTCGCATACCCGCCTCGCCGCCGGCGCAGCAGGCGAAGAAGCGCGCGCCGGTGCACCGCCTTGCCCTCGCCACCGCCGTCGTCGTCGCCGCCTCCGCCGTGGGCACGGCCGCCTGGCTGCTCATCTCCTAGGCCTTGCTCCGCTCGGCGCCTGAGGCTATAGTCCCGCCCATGCATCAGGCGAAGCTCCAAGCTCTTCTCTCGCTCGCGCTCCTCGCGCTGGGCGGCCTGCTGCTGCGCCCCGCGCGCTAAATACCCGACCCAAAATCCGCGTTTCGACCGATCCGTTCCCGGGGTGACCCGAGGGAGCGGAAATGGAGAAGTCCATCCTTTCCAGGGGCAGCGCCATGAACCAAGACAGACTGATCATCTTCGACACCACCATGCGCGACGGCGAGCAGAGCCCGGGCGCCGCGATGACGCGCGAGGAGAAGCTGCGCATCGCGCGCGCGCTGGAGCGCATGCGCGTCGACGTGATCGAGGCCGGGTTTCCCGCCTCGTCCAACGGCGACTTCGACGCGGTACGCGCCATCGCCGGCGCCGTACGCGACTCCGTGGTGTGCGGGCTGTGCCGCGCCAACGACAAGGACATTCAGCGCGGCATCGATGCGCTGAAGGAGGCGAAAGGGCCCTGGCGCATCCACACCTTCATCGCCACCAGCGCCCTGCACATGGAGAAGAAGCTGCGCATGAGCCCGGCGCAGGTGCTCGAGCAGGCGCGCCTCTCGGTGCGTTTCGCGCGCAAGCACTGCCCGGACGTCGAGTTCTCGCCCGAGGACGGCAGCCGCTCCGAGCTCGACTTCCTGTGCCGCGTCCTCGAGGCGGTGATCGCCGAGGGCGCGACCACGATCAACATCCCGGACACCGTCGGCTACGCGGTGCCGCAGCAGTACGGCGAGCTGATCAGGACGATTCGCGAGCGGGTGCCGAACTCGCACAAGGCCGTCTGGAGCGTGCATTGCCACAACGACCTCGGCATGGCGGTGGCGAACTCGCTCGCTGCGGTGCAGATCGGCGGCGCGCGGCAGATCGAATGCACGATCAACGGCCTCGGCGAACGCGCCGGCAATACTTCCCTGGAGGAGGTGGTGATGGCGGTGCGCACGCGCAAGGATTTCTTCCACCTCGACGTCGGCATCGACACCACTCATATCGTTCCCACCTCGCGGCTGGTCTCGCAGATCACCGGCTTCGTCGTGCAGCCGAACAAGGCCGTGGTCGGCGCCAACGCCTTCGCGCACGCCTCCGGGATCCATCAGGACGGCGTGCTGAAGGCGCGCGACACCTACGAGATCATGCGCGCCGAGGACGTCGGCTGGACGACCAACAAGATCGTGCTCGGCAAGCTCTCGGGCCGCAACGCCTTCAAGCAGCGCCTGAAGGAGCTCGGCATCGAGCTCGAGAGCGAGGACGCGGCGAACAAGGCCTTTCAGCGCTTCAAGGACCTCGCCGACAAGAAGGCCGAGATCTTCGACGAGGACCTGCAGGCGCTGGTTGCGCAGCAGGCCGGCGCCTCGGGCGAGGAGCACTGGAAGCTCGTCACCATGAGCCAGTCGAGCGGCATGGGCGA
>DASUFD010000112.1:0-12635 GCA_036274735.1 Burkholderiales bacterium | reverse complement strand
GCGCAGCGCCGGCAGCCGGTGATCACTCCCGAGCCGCGCAGGATGCTCTGCCAGAGATTGAAGCTGGTCTCGGACCTGAGCAGCGCTTTCCTCGCTCCGGCATCGCTCGCTTCCACTATTTTTTCCAGGTGGTCCGACAGCTGCGCGAAGCCGTGGGGAGAGCGATGCGGATCGCACGCCGCCCAGTCGCGGTCCCACTCGCGCACGGCGTCGCCGGGGCAGGTCTTCAGGCAGCGCCCGCAGGAAGGCCCGCGGCAGAGCGCCTCGGTCCTGGGGCGGTCGCATTCCACGTCGAGCGAGCAGAGCACCGCGGTCAGCACGACGCGCGGGCCGAACTCCGGGGTGAGGAGCTGCAGGTTGAGGCCGAGGGTGCCGAGCCCGGCTTCCACGGCGGCGTGCGGCAGCGAGAGCAGCGGCTCCAGATGCTTTTCCGGATTGTCGTCATAGCTGGAAGGATCGACGTGGGTGGGGGGCACGATGAGCGCCGGATAGCCGGCATCCTCCAGCCAGTAGACGAGCTCGAGCGAGGTCTCCTCGAGGTGCGTGAGCGCGAGCTCGTCGTTGTAGTACTTGTGCCGGTCGTCCCAGCGGCGAATGCGCGCCACCCCGCCGTTCAGCCGCTTGCCGAGCACGATGACGCGCCCGCCGTCGAGCGCAGTGATGTGCGAGGTGTCGATGCGCGCGCCGTCGGCGATGCCGACGAGGTCGGCGCCGAGCGCGCGCGCCTTGTCTTTAATCGCCGCTGCGGTCAGCGGCCGCTTGAAGATTTCCACTCGACTCTCTCTGGCGCTTCTTGAACTCCTGAAGCTGCCTCGCCACCATGCCTTTGTAGCCTTCCGGCCCGACCCAGCGCGCATTCCACTCGGAGAGGCCCGCAATCGGCTCGCCCGCCTTGCGTGCTTCCTTGTATTTCTCCTGTAGAAGGACCTTTTCCGGCGTCTTCTCGGGAATCCGCTTCTGCACGTCGGCGAGGTGCGCATGGTAGTCGTTGCCGACGGGGCAGACGGCGAGGCAGCGCGGGCAGTCGCCGAAAGAGCCCACCACGCGCAGCAGCCCCTGCCAGAAGCCGAACAGGTCGACTTTCCTCAGCAACCGGGATCTGTCCGATGGAGCAGCGTCGATGACCTTCTCCATGAACTGAAGCATGGTCATGAAGCCGAACTCCTGCGCCTCGGTGGCGCAGCCGCGCTTGTCGATGCCCCAGTGCAGCACGGCGTTCGGCGGGCAGGAATGCAGGCAGCGGCTGCATGACTCGCCGATGCACACCTGCTCGGTGATGCGCGCGTCGGGCTCGAGCTCGAGCTCGGTCAGCACGCCCGTGAGGTAGACGCGGGGACCGAACTCGGGCGTGAGGATGTTGACCTCGAGGCCGAGCGTGCCGAGGCCGGCCTCGACGCCGAGGTGGCGCGTGGAGAGGCGGCCGTAGGAGGCGCGCTTCAGGCTCCAGTCGGTCTCCTGCGCCGCCGTGACGAAGGCGGCGTGCCCCGCGGCCTCGAGCTCGGCGGCGAGGCGATACGCGACCTTGTCCATCTTGCGCAGTACGAGCATGTCCATGTACTGCACCGGCACGTTCGAGCGCGCGCGGAACGCGCCGGCGGGGATGCGCTGCACGAGGACGATCACGCTCTTCAGGCTGGGCAGGATGCGCTCCGGCGTCTGCGGCCAGCGCGGATCGGGCGGGAAGGCGTTCAGCGTCGCTGCCGAGGCGATGCCGGAGAGGTCGGCACCGAGCTCGAGCGCGCGGCGCTTCACCGCCGCCGCCTCGGGCTTCTTCCCCAACGGCTTCGCGTCCGGGTCGCGTGCGCGAAAAGGCATCGCTTCGATTGAACCATACAAAATGGTTAGAATGCCCTTCCTTCGAGGAGGGCGAACTCATGAAGCGAATGGCGGTCGTTGCTGCTGCGGCTTCGTTTTCCGTGGCGGCGCTGGTCTCGTTCGGTGCGCACGCGGCCGACGAGCTGAAGGTCGGCTTTCTTTCCACGCTGTCGGGGCCGGCGGGTGGCATCGGCATCGAGATCCGCGACGGCTTCAACCTGGCGCTGAAGCTCAATGGCGGCAAGCTCGGCGGCATGAAGGCCGATGTGATCTACGCCGACGACACGCTCAATCCGCAGACCGGCCGGCAGCTCGCCGAGCGCATGCTCAAGCGCGACCGCGTCGACCTGATGACCGGCATCGTATTTTCCAACGTGATGCTCGCCGTGTGGCCGACGCTCGAGCAGGCGAAGACCTTCTACATCGCGCCGAACGCCACGCCGACCGCCATCACCGGCAAGGGCTGCAGCCCGTACTTCTTCTCCGCCTCCTGGCCGAACGAGGCGCACCACGAGGCGGCGGGCGAGTTCGCCAGTTCCAAGGGCTACAAGAACGCCTTCCTCATCGCGCCGAACTATCCGGCGGGCAAGGACGCCCTCACCGGCTTCAAGCGCACGTACAAAGGCACCGTGGCGGCCGAGGTGTACTCGAAGCTGAACCAGCTCGACTACTCGGCCGAGATCGCGCAGATGCGCGCGTCGCACGCCAACGCGGTGTATGCGTTCCTGCCGGGCGGCATGGGCATCAACTTCATCAAGCAATTCGTCGCCGCGGGCCTCTCCAAGGACATGCAGCTCATCGTCCCGGGCTTCGTCTCGGACCAGGACGTGGTGCGCGCGGTCGGCGAGCCGATGCTCGGCCTCTTCGACACCTCGCAGTGGGCCTACGATCTCGATAACGACGCGAACCGCAAGTTCGTCTCGGCCTTCGAGAAGGAGTACCAGCGCATCCCGACGCTCTACGCCGAGCAGGGCTACACGGCGGCGCTGATCATCGACCAGGCGGTGCGCGATGCGAAGGGCAAGGTGCACGACGCGAAGGCCTTCCGCGCCGCGCTGATGAAGGCGCCCGAGCGCGCCAAGACCCCGCGCGGCCAGTGGAAGGAAGCCGCGAACGGCACGCCGATCCAGGACTACTACGTGCGGGCGCTGGTGAAGGATCGCGAGGGCCGCATCGTCAATCGCAAGATCGGCACGATCCTCAAGGACCACAAGGACTACTGGGCCAAAGACTGCAGCATGCAGTAATGGCGAGGAGCTGAAGATCGGGGACGGAGCCCGAATTTCCCGAGTTCGGGCTCCGTCCCCGAATTTTTCATGTCGGGACTTCTTTTCCTCGAGCAGTCGCTGAACGGCCTGCAGTTCGGGCTGATGCTGTTCCTCCTCGCCGCGGGGCTGACGCTCGTGTTCGGCATCATGGACATGATCAACCTCGCGCACGGCTCGCTCTACATGATCGGCGCCTACCTGATGGCCACGCTCGCGCAGGCCACGGGCTCGTTCTGGATCGCGCTGCCGCTCGCGCTCGCCGCGACGGCGCTGGTCGGCGCCATCCTCGAGTTGACGCTGTTGCGAAGGCTCTACGGGCGCGACCACCTGGCGCAGGTGCTCGCCACCTTCGCCGTGATCCTGATCGCCAACGAGGTAGTGCGCATCGTCTGGGGCCCGCAGCCGCTGCTGCTCAACGCGCCGCCCTCGCTCACCGGGCCGGTGACGCTGCCGGGCGGCCTGCAGTACGCGTCCTATCGCCTGCTCATCATCGGCGTGGGAATCCTCGTCGCCCTCCTGCTCTATTTTCTGATTGCCAAGACCAGAGTGGGAATGCTGGTGCGCGCGGGCGCGTCGAACCGCGAGATGGCGCTCGCCATGGGGGTCGACATCCGGCGCCTCTTCACCGCGGTGTTCGCGCTCGGCGCCGCCCTGTGCGCCCTCGCCGGTGCGATGCTCGGCCCGATCCTCGCCGTGCAGGTCGGCATGGGCGAGAACATCCTGATCCTCGCCTTCGTGGTGATCGTGATCGGCGGCATCGGCTCGATCCGCGGCGCGCTGGTCGGCGCGCTGCTGGTCGGCATCGTCGATACGAGCGGACGCGCCTTCCTGCCGCTCTTCTTCGGCGTCTTCCTGCCGCCGCAGTTCGCGAGCGCCGCGGGCCCGGCGCTCGCCTCCGTGCTCATCTACCTGCTCATGGCCGTGGTGCTCTTCTTCCGGCCGCAGGGCCTGTTTCCGGCGCGCGGATGAAGCGCGTCCTCGCCTGCTTCGTGGTGCTCGCGGCGTTTCCGCTCGTCATGCAGGCGATGGACAACCTCTTCTATGTCAGCCTGGCGAGCCGCATGCTCATCTACGCGATCGCCGCCACCAGCCTCAACCTCGCGCTCGGCTACGGCGGCATGGTGAGCTTCGGCCACGCGGCGTTCTTCGGCGCCGGCGCGTATACGGTCGCCATCCTGGCGACCGAGGGTATCTCGAACCTTTGGCTCGCCTGGCCCGCCGCGGTTGTGGTCGCCGCAGTGGCGGCGTTGATGATCGGCGCGGTGTCGCTGCGCACGCGCGGCGTGTACTTCATCATGATCACGCTCGCGTTCGCGCAGATGGTCTATTACATATTCGTCTCGCTCAAGGAGTACGGCGGGGAGGATGGCCTGCCGCTGCCGGGGCGCTCGAGCGGCCTGCCGCTCTCGCTCGCCGACGACGTCACCTGGTACTACCTGGTGCTCGCGCTATTCGCCGCGACGCTCTACGGCCTGTATCGGCTCTCGCGCTCGCGCTTCGGGCGGGTGATCGAAGCGATCCGCGAGAACGAGGTGCGCGCCGAGGCGATCGGCTTCCCGGTCTATCGCTACAAGCTCGCCTGCTTCGTCCTCTCGGGCGCGGCCGCCGGCCTCGCCGGCGCGCTGATCGCCAACCAGGCGAGCTACGTGAGCCCGAGCCTGCTGCACTGGATCCAGTCCGGGACGCTGATGATCATGGTGATCCTCGGCGGCGTCGGCACGCTGTGGGGCGGCGCGCTCGGCGCGATCGCGCTGCTCGCGCTCGAGCACCTGATTTCCGACTACCAGATCGACTGGCTCGAGCGCCTCGCACCCAACTACCAGGACCACGCCGGGCTCGCGGTCGGCGTGGTGCTGCTCGCCATCGTGCTCGCCGCGCCGCAGGGCCTCGCCGGCATGCTCTCCGGGAAAAGGCGTGCTTGAGCTGCGCAACGTGTCGAAGCACTTCGGCGGCGTCGTCGCCACCGACGACGTCACGCTCGAGGTGGCGCTTGGCGAGGTGCACGCGCTGATCGGGCCGAACGGCGCAGGCAAGACCACGCTGATCGCGCAGATCTCCGGCATGCTGAGCGTCGACGCCGGCCGCGTCATCTTCGAAGGCGAGGACATCACCCGGCTCCCCGCGCATGCGCGCGTGCGCGCGGGCCTCGCGCGGAGCTACCAGGTGACGAGCATCTTTCGCCGCTTCAGCGTGCTCGAGAACCTCGCGCTCGCCGTGCAGGCGAGGAGCGGCTCGAGCTTCTCGTTCTGGCGGCCGCTCGCCGCCGAGACGGCGCTCGTCGACGAAGCGCGCGCCCTCGCCCGCGACATCGATCTGCACGAGAAGCAGGACGTGGCCGCGGGAATGCTGGCGCACGGCGAGCAGCGCGCGCTCGAGGTCGGCCTCGCGCTCGCCACCCGGCCGCGCCTGCTGCTCCTCGACGAGCCGATGGCCGGCATGGGGCCGCAGGAGTCGGCGCGCATGATCGGGCTGATCGAGCGGCTGCGCAGCCGCGTCACCGTGCTCCTGGTGGAGCACGACATGGACGCGGTGTTCCGGCTCGCGAGCCGCATCTCGGTGCTCGTCAACGGGCGCCTCATCGCGAGCGGCGCGCCGCAGGCCATCCGGCGCGACCCTGAGGTGCGCCGCGCCTACCTGGGAGAAGACCTTGCTGCTTGAGGTCGAGAGCCTGCAGAGCGGCTACGGCGCGAGCCCGGTTTTGTTCGGCCTCGATCTTTCGATCGAGGCCGGGGAAATGGTGACGCTGCTCGGCCGCAACGGCATGGGCAAGACCACCACCGTGCGCGCGATCATGGGGCTCACGCCGGCGCGCGGCGGCACGATCCGCTTCCGCGGCCAGGCGATCGAGCGCGAGCGTCCGGAGCGCATCGCGCGCCTGGGCATCGCGATCGTGCCCGAGGGACGGCAGATCTTCCCCAACCTCTCGGTGCGCGAGCACCTCGTTGCCTTCGCGGCCAACCGCGCCGGACGCCGCGATCCCTGGACGCCCGAGCGCGTCTTCCAGCTCTTTCCGCGCTTGCGGGAAAGGCAGGCCAACGCGGGCAGCGCGCTCTCGGGCGGCGAGCAGCAGATGCTCGCCATCGGCCGCGCCCTGGTGACCAATCCGCATTTGCTGATACTGGACGAAGCCACCGAGGGCCTCGCGCCGCTCGTGCGCGAGGAGATCTGGAAGTGCCTCGCGCGGCTGCGCGAGGGCGGGCAGACGGTGCTCGTCATCGACAAGTACGTCGAGCGCCTGGTGCAGCTCGCCGACCGGCACACCATCATCGAGCGCGGCCGCGTCGCCTGGCAAGGCCGCTCGCGCGAGCTCGATGCCGATCGCGAGCTGTGGCGCCGCTATCTCGGCGTGTGAGGCGCGGCGTATGAGCGCGCTGCAGCACGCGGGCCAGTGGCTCCTTCTGGGCTTCTTCCTCGCGAGCGGCCTCGCCAACCTGACCAAGGCGCGCATCGCCGATCACATCGAGCGCCTGCGCGCCTACGGCATGCCTTGGCCCGCCGCCGCCTTCTGGGCCGGCATCGCGCTCGAGTTTTCGGGCTGCGCGCTGGTCATCGCACGCTGGCACGCCGAGCTCGGCGTGGGCGCCCTCATCGCCTTCACCATCGTCGCCACGGTGATCTTCCACCGCTTCTGGCAGAAGCGAGACCCGGTGCAGCGCAACTTCTCGCGCCTCGCCTTCCTCGCCAACGCCGGCATCCTCGGCGGCTTGCTGCTCCTTCTCGACAATCTGAGGTGAGGATCGACGCTTGAATTTCGGACTTTTCGACTGGATCGAAGCCTCGGCGACGCGCTCGCCGGGCGAGGTGTACGCGCACAAGCTCGAGCTCGCGCAGGCGGCCGACAGGCTGGGCCTGCACGGCTTCTTCATCGCCGAGCACCAGGGCACGCCGCTCTCGGTCGACGGCTCGCCGGCGGTGATGCTCGCGGCGCTCTTCCAGCGCACCGAGCGGCTGCGCGCCGGCGCGCTCACCTTCTGCCTGCCCTGGCACGACGCCTACCGCTTCTATCAGGAGGTGTGCATGCTCGACCACCTCTCGGGCGGGCGGCTCGAGCTCGGGGTCGGCCGCGGCGTCTCGCCGATCGAGTCCCGCATCTTCGGCCTGCAGTCGATCGAGGAGTCGCGCGAGAAGTACCGGGAGACGCTCGAGGTGTTCTTCGCCGCGTGCAACCATGCCGCCCTCGACTTCGACGGGAAGTATTACCGGTACCGCGATGCGGAGCTGCACGTGAAGCCGCTGCAGAAGCCCTATCCGCCGCTCTGGTTCCCGAGCTCCAACGAGGACTCCATCGACTTCACCGCGCGCCACGGCTACCACACGGCGCTGCTCGGCCGGCCGGCCGACGCCCGGCCGCTGCTCGATCGCTATCGCGAGCTGTGGGAGCGCCATCGCAGCGACGGCGCACGCCATAACGCGCACGTCGCGGCGCCCTGCCTCGCCAAGACGCAGCACTTCGTCATCGCCGAGAAGTCCGATGAAGCGAAGCGACTCGGCGAAGAAGCGCATCGCACCTGGAACGCGCACATCCATCACCTCACGCGCAAGCTCGGGCGGCCCGACGTGCACAATACGGAGGCCTACTCGCCCGAATCGGCGCACCCGCTGATTACCGGAACGCCCGGCGAAGTCGCCGAGAAGCTCGCCGAGCTGATTCGCACCACGACGATCAACTACCTGCTTTGCGTCGTGTCCTTCGGCGACCTCGCGCCGCAGCATGCGCAACGCTCGCTCGAGCTCTTCGCCGCCGAAGTCATGCCGCAGCTAAGGTGAGTCCCGCACAACGAAGCTTCGCCGCGCTCGCGGCGGCAAGCGCCGCGAACCTGCCGTTCGGCACGCTGTACGCCTTCAGCGTGCTGCTTAAGCCGATGGAGGCCTTGCTCGGCGCCACGCGCGCCGAGATGAGCTTCGTCTTCGGCATGGCGACCGTGACGCTCACCGTCGGCATGAACGTGGCGCCGCAGCTCTATCGCCGCTTCTCTCCCGCCTCGCTCGTCGTCGTTGCCGGCCTCCTCAGCGCCGCGGCGTTGTGGCTCGCCGCCACCGCGTCGAGCTTCCTGCAGTTCGCGCTCGGCTATGGAGTGCTGTTCGGGCCGGGAGCGGGCGTGGTTTTCATCGTCGCGCAGCAGGCGGTGAACCAGACCGTAGGGAAAAGGCGCGGCCTCGCGAACGGCTACGTGGTGAGCCTCTACCCGCTCGGCGCCATGCTCGGCGCGCCGCTCCTCGGCGCCTCGATCCAGGCCTTCGGCGTTCGGCCGACGCTCGCAGGCCTCGGCGCCGTCGCCGTGACGACGTGCGCCGTCGCGGCGCTCCTTCTTCGCGCCGCGCGCATCGAGATGCCGCAGGCCGCGGCAGCGCAATCCTCGGCGCCGCGCTACGGGCGCACGTTCTACCTGCTTACCGCGGTCTTCTTCCTTGCCGCGGCCGCCGGCCTCATGGTCCTCAGCCAGGCCGCCGCGATCGTGCAAGCCTACGGCGGCGGCGCGGCGCTTGCGGTGGCTGCGACGACGTTCATTACGGCCGCCGTGGGCGGCGCACGCATCGCGGGCGGCTGGCTGGTCGATCACTTCACCGCAGCGCGCGTCGCGGTGGGCGCCCACCTCTGCTCGCTCGCCGGTGCTCTGATCCTGAGCCTGCTTCCGTCTTCGCTCATTGCCGCGCTCGGTCTCGCTCTGATCGGTACCGGCTACGGCATCGTCTCCGGCCTCGTCGCCGGCGCGATCGCACAGTACTGGCACAAGGAGCACTTCGGCCTAATGGCGAGCCGCCTTTACATCGCCTGGTGCGCGGCGGCGATCAGCTTGCCGGTACTGGCCGGCGCGCTCTTCGACCGAACCGGAAGCTACGCTTCGGCAATCTGGATCGCCGCCGCAATCAATATCCTCGGTATCGTCCTCGGGCGCCAGTTGCCGCTCGTCAAACAGGAAAACAGCCAGCAAAGATGATCGATCCTGTTGCCTGCTGTCGATCCAGTTTACAGTGCAGCGTTCCTTGCTGAATGCTGAACGTACCTTTGAACGTATTCCAATAGCGCGCCGTCGGGTTTTGGAATACCCTGTTCTCAACTACGCATCAGCGAGGAGGATTGCCAATGGCCAATCCAAAATCTCAACCCAAGTATCGCCCCTCATTCGCCACCGACGTTCGCAAGACGATCAAAAGGGAGCGCAAGAGGCTGGAACTCGAGAAACAGAAGTCGTCGAACGTCAGCCCTATCGCGAAGGTGGCGCGCCAGGCGAGTTGAGGCGCGCCGCTTCACTACCAGCACACGGGCGGTCAGCTTCGGCTGGCCGCCCGCTCGCAACTCTCGCTATGAACGCCAGCGCCTTCGCTACTCGCCTCGCCGGCATCGAGGCGGCCGTGGGCAAGTGTGCAGACCCTGCCCCGGAACCGCAGGAAACCGAGTCGACGCATTCGAGCTTGGCTCCCGGCGAGCATGCCGAAGCCGAGCTTGCGCACGAAACAGAGTTTGCAAGTGTCGACAGCACGGTCGACACGTGCGAGGCGAGCGATAGCCCTTCCGCGCTCGCCACGCGCATCGATTCTCTTCGCCAGCAGCTCAACGTCGTCAACGAAGTTCTCCGCCGGCTGATCTAGCCGGAGCTCCGGCCTCATTTCCGGTGCAGCTCCTGCGCGACGCTGTGCAGGAGCGCGATGAAGCCTTCCGCGGCAGGCGAGCGGGCGTGGTTGCGCCGCGTCACGAGCGCGACCGGGCCGAGGATGTCCTTCAGCGAGACCTTCAGCTCGGCGAGAAGGCCGAGCCTCGCGTACTGGTTTGCGGTCTGCGCGGGCAGCACGCCGAGCGCCATGCTCTCGCGCAGCAGCGTGAGGTTGGTCTGCACTGATACCGATTCGACGACGTCCGCGGGCCGGCGGCCGGCTTCGCTGAGGAAGAGCGCGTCGAGCCGCTGACGCAGCGGCACGTGCGCGGCAGGCAGGATCCACGGCCGATCGACGAGCTCGCCCAGGCGAGCTCTCCGCTTCGCGAGCGGGTTGGCGGTGCCGCATACGACGCGAAACTCCTCCCGATAGAGGATCTCCACGCTCACCGCATCCTGCGCGTTGCCCGGAAGGACGCGCCCGAGCATCAAGTCGAGGTCGCCCGCGAGAAGCGCTTCGAGGAGGTGCTCGTGGGTGCCTTCCTGCACGAACACCTGCAGCCGCGGCGCGCGCGCCTTGGCGCGTGCGATGGTGCGCGGCAGCAGGAGCGACGAGGTGGACATCAGCGTGCCGACCGCGACGCGGCCGTGCGACCCGTCGGCGAGCGCGGCGAGCTCCTCGCGCGCACTGTCGAGGTCGGCGAGCACCGCGCCGGCATGGCGGATCATCGCCTCGCCGTAAGGCGTCGGCGCCATGCCGCGCGGCGAGCGCTCGAAGAGCTTCAGCCCGAGCGTCTCCTCGAGCTCCTGCAGCATCCGCGTCGCGGCTGGCTGCGTGAGGCTGAGCGCCGCCGCCGAGCGGCGCAGGTTGCCGCTGTCGCCGAGCGCGCGGAGCAGGACGAGCTGGCGCAGCTTGAGGCGACGCACGAGCGCGGAAGCGTTTGGGATCATGATGCCTGAATCGGCATCACTCTATCGCAAAGCGGCATTAGCCGGTTATCGGCCGGCCGTGTAGCGTCGCCGCCATGCCCTCCTACCGCGAACACTACTTTCCCAATACCGAGAAGCTCGCGCCCGACGAGATGCGCGTCATCGCCCTCGGCACCGGCCGGCCGTTCCTGAGGCCCGCGCAGGCCAACGCCGGGTGGCTGATCGAGCTGGGCAACGGCGATCGCTTCATGTTCGATTTCGGCTTCGGCACGCAGATGAACTTCTCGGCGCTGGAGATCCCCTACCAGGACATGACCGCCTACTTCGCCACCCACCTGCACACGGACCATGTCGGCGACTTCGCGCAGATCTGGATCGGCAGCTGGGCGGGCGGGCGCACCAAGCCGCTCGCGGTCTATGGCCCTTCGGGCCCGGAGAAGAAGTACGGCTTCCGCCACTTCGTAGAGAAGCAGATGGAATCGTACGCCTGGGACACCGACACACGCGTCGGCTTCCTGCCGGCGATCGGCGCCGAGGTCGAGGTGCACGAGTTCGACTACTCCAAGGTGCACGTCGTTTACGAGAAAAACGGCGTGCGTATCACCAGCTTCCCGGCGGTGCACATCTACGACGGCCCGGTGAGCCTGCGCCTGGACTGGAACGGCCTCTCGTTCGTCTACTCCGGCGATACCACGCCGAGCGAATTCATGGTGGAGAACGCAAGCAACGTCGACCTGCTGGTGCACGAGACCTTCAACACCGTGCCGCAGCTCATGAGCCGCTCCGGCTACGACGAGCGCACCGCGCGCGGCATCGGCACCATCGCGCACTCCGCCCCGGCCGAGGCGGCCGAGGTGCTCGCGCGCTGCGCGCCGCGCATGGCCGTCGCCTTCCACTTCTTCAACGACTTCGATACCGCGCCGGAGATGGAGCACGAGATCCGCAAGCGCTATCGCGGTCCGCTCGCGCTCGCCAAGGACCTGATGGCGTTCAACGTCACGCGCGAGGAGATCGTCGCGCGCATGACGGTGCACAGCTCGCATGTGTGGCCGAACAAGGAGCACCACGACGACTTCCGCAAGGCGCCGCGCAAGGAGCGCATGAAGATGTCGCGCTGGCTCGCCGACAAGCAGCTCTTTCCCAAGTTCTAGGAGGTGCCATTGAAAGCACTCGCCTGCCTTCTCCTCGCTTCGGCCCTCGGCACGGCCGCCGCGCAGGACTATCCATCCCGGCCGATCCACGTCGTCATCCCGTTCGGCTCGGGAAGCCTCGCCGATGCGGTGCCGCGCCTCATGCAGCCGGCGCTCGAGGCGAGCCTCGGGCAGCGCCTGGTGATCGAGAACAAGCCGGGCGCGGGCGGCAACATCGGCGCGCAGGCAGTGGTGAGCTCCGCGCCCGACGGCTACACGGTGCTGATGGCCGCGACCAACAACCTGGTGATCAACCAGTATCTCTTCCGCGACATGCAGTTCGACCCGCTCGTCGACCTGGTGCCGGTGTCGCTCGTCGTGGAGGTGCCGCTCATCCTGCAGGTGAACCCGCAGGTGCCGGCGAAGACGCTGGGTGAGTTCATCGCCTACGCCAAGGCCAACCCCGGGAAGCTGAACTACGCCTCGCCTTCGCCGGGCACGCTGCCGCATCTCGCCATGGAGATCTTCGCGCGCGCCGCGGGACTCAACCTGGTCCATGTGCCGTTCAAGGGCGGCGGCCCGGCGCTGAACGCGCTCCTCGGCAACCAGGTGCAGGCGATGCTGATTGGCTACGCCACTACGGCAGGCCAGGTGAAGGCGGGCAAGGTGCTGCCGCTCGCGATCGCGAGCCAGAAACGTCTTGCCGCGCTGCCGGAGGTGCCGACCTTCGCGCAGGCCGGCTATCCCGACCTTCAGGCTGCGGTGCCGGGCAACTGGTGGGGCATGGTGGCGCCCAAAGGCACGCCGCCGGCGATTGTCCAGCGCCTGTCGCAGGAGATCGCGAAGGCGCTGGCCGACCCGAGCGTCCGGAAGAAGTACGAGGACCTCGGCCTCACGCC
>DASUFD010000111.1:0-4719 GCA_036274735.1 Burkholderiales bacterium | reverse complement strand
GCCGACGTGCTTCGATCGATTCAGGCTTGCGTGGAAAACCGAGTCGTGCTCGCCGTCGGCCACGAGAAGCGCTTCGAGCCGCCGATCCAGGAAGTGATGCGCATGGCCGCGGCCGGTGAGCTCGGTACCCTCCTGCAGATCGAAGCGAACTTCGTCCAGGACAAGTTCCTCGCCCTGCCGCCGGACAATTGGCGGCTCTCGCAGAAGGAAGCGCCGGCCGGGCCGATGACGGCCACCGGCATCCACCTGCTCGACCTCTCGGTCGGCCTGCTCGGCCCGGCCGAGCGCGTTTTTGCATCCGTGAAGACGCTGGGAAGCGCGCTCACGAACGGCGACACGCTCGGCATCCTGGTCAACTTCAAGTCGGGCGCCAACGCGCTGCTCGGCGCGGTGCTCGCCACGCCGTTCGACGGCCGCTTCGCGGTGTACGGCAACCGGGCGTGGGTCGAGGTGCGCGACAAGGCGCATCCGGAATCTCCGCGGGGATGGACCTTGACGGTGCAGCGGAGAAACGAGGAGAAGGTGCAGAAGGAATATCCTCCCGCGAGAGCCGTGCTCGCCAACCTCGAGGCGTTCGCCGAGGCGGCGGCGGGCGGCGCGCCCTATCCGGTGCCGCAGGAGCAGATGGTCGCCAACGTCTCGGCGCTGGAAGCGATATTCCGCTCCGCCCGCTCCGGGCAGATCGAACCTGTGGAGAGCTGAGTGAAGCTGGGCACGTTCATGATGCCGCTGCATCCGCCGAAGCGGCAGCCTTGGGAAACCTACGCCGAGGACCGCGAGGCGATCCTCCTCGCCGACCGGCTGGGCTACGCGGAGGCGCTGGTCGGCGAGCACGTCACCGACCTCGCCGAGAACGTCACCTCGTGCCTGATGTTCCTCGCGAGCCTCGCGCACGAGACGAAGCACCTCGTGCTCGGCTCGGGCACCGTAAACATGGCGAACTCGCACCCGGCCGCGATTGCGGCGCAGGTGGCCATGCTCGACCACATGCTCAGGGGCCGCTTCATCTTCGGCATCAGCCCGGGCGGGCTGATGTCGGACGCCGAGGTGTTCGGCAACTACCGGAAGGACCGCAACGCGATCTTCCTCGAGTCGATCAACATGGTGCTCGACATCTGGGCGAACGAAGCGCCTTACGACCTGCAGGGAAATTTCTTCGCGGTAACGACGAAAAGCACGATGATCCCGGAGATCGGCCAGGGCACGATCATCAAGCCCTACCAGAGGCCGCATCCGCCGATCGTGGTGACCGCCGTGGCGCCCCACTCGAAGGGCGTGACCGAGGCGGCGAAGCGCGGCTGGACGCCGATCTCGGCCAACTTCCTGCTGCCCGAGTGGGTCGCCAGCCACTGGCCGCGATACGTCGAAGGTTGTCACTCGATCAACAAGAAACCCGAGGGCAAGGACTGGAGAGTGGCCAAGTCGATTTTCGTGGCCGACGACGAGAAGACCGCGAAGCGCTACGGCCATACCGCCGAGGGGCCGTATCACTTCTATTTCAAGCAGCTCATCCGCAAGCTGGTGGGCGCCGGTGGGCGCGGCAACCTCTTCAAGCTGGACCAGAACGAGCCGGACGCATCGATTACCGCCGATACCATGACGCCGCGGCTGGTGATCGCGGGCACCGTGCAGAGCGTGGTCGAGCAGATCCTCGCTTTCCGGGAGAAGGTGGGGCCCTTCGGCACGCTGTACTACGCTTGCCACGACTGGCTCGATCCGAAGCTCGGCCGCCGCTCGATGGAGCTGATGGCCGAGCAGGTGATGCCCAGGGTGAACGCCGCATTGAAGGAATAGCGATGGAAATCAGACGCGTTGGAGTGTTTCTCGGCGCCGAGGTGAGAGGCATCGACCTCACGAATCCGCTCGATGCGACCACCATCGAGGCGCTCCGCGAGGCGCACGCCGAGCACGGAGTGCTGGTGTTCCCGGACCAGCGGATCTCCTCCGAGGACCTGAAGCGCTTCGGCCGCTGCTTCGGCAACCTCACGGTGCATCCGTTCTCCACCTCGAGCGCCGACGCGCCCGAGCTCATCGTCTACGACAACAAGGAAGGCAACCCGCCCGCCGCCACCGACATCTGGCACTCGGACGAGACCTTCCGCGAAGCGCCGCCGATGGGCACGGTGCTGTGCTCGAAGATCGTTCCCGAGGTGGGCGGCGACACGGCGTTCTGCAGCATGAGCGCGGTGTACGAGGGGCTCTCGGACCGCTGGCAGCGCTTTCTCTCGGGGCTCGAGGCGGTGCACGACTTCAAGCCCTTCAAGGAGTTCTTCAAGGGCGGCGATCGAAAGCAGCTCGAGCAGCTGCGCAAGTACGAGGATCTCTATCCGCCGGTCACGCACCCGCTCGTCACGCGCCATCCGCTCACGAAGCGCAAGGTGCTGTTCGTCAATCCGCAGTTCACGCTCTACATCAAGGGCATGGCGGAGGACGAGAGCCGCACGGTGCTGGAGATGCTCTTCCGCAAGACGCTCGTGCACGAGTATCAATACCGGCATCGCTGGCGCCCCAACATGGTGGTGTTCTGGGACAACCGCGGCGTGCAGCACTCGGCGCTGCACGACTACTATCCCAAGCGCCGGCTGATGGAGCGCGTCACGATCCAGGGCACGAAGCCGCTCGCCGCCGACGCGCCGGCCGATCCGAAGGAGCTGCGCCGCTACCTGATGCCGCCGCTCTCGCAGTTCCGGGCGACGGCGCAGAAGCGCCAGCACGACCTGAGCGAACAATGAGCGCCGCGAGAACGCCGGGAGCGAAGCGCGCGGGTCCCGGCGAGCATCTCTTCGACCTCCGCAAGGTGAACGAGATCATGGGCGGCCCCGGCTATTCGCCGGTGTTCGGCGGCTGCGTCGAGGGCGAGCGCATGATCGTCGCGCTGATGCGGTATCCCGCCGGCCAGCCCTCGGATGCCCACTCGCATCCCAACGAGCAATGGATCTTCGTCCTGGAGGGCGAGCTCGAGATGCAGTTCGACGGCAACTGGCTGAAGGGCAAGCCGGGCGATGTCTTCTACGTGCCCGCGAACAAGGTGCACCGGGCGAGGAACGAGGGGGCGAAGGACTGCATCTTCTTCACCTGCAAAGACGCCTCGCACGGACTGCACGGGACGAAGCAGGCCGGTCCCTGAAAGCTCGTCGGCGGAGCGGGTCACGGAATCCAGGAGTCGCTGCGTCGTCGAAGGCCCGACAGCGCGCCGCCGCATTCGCACGATAGTGGCGGCAGCGAGGCGCCGTTATAGTGCATGTGCGCAGCGACGCAATACCGCAGCTCCACCCGGGAGACCTTCATGCAGGAGTCACAGACTCAATTCTTCGATCTCTACCGCAGCGGCCTTCGCACCATGAACGATCTCATGAAGAGTTCGCTCGAGACTACTGAACGCCTTCAGAATCAGCAGCTTCAGCAGGTGCGTAGCGCGCTCGAGGAAACGAACCGTTCGACCGGCCAGCTCGGCGACATCCGCAGCCTGGATGAGCTTTTGGCGGCGCAGGCGAAGCTCGCCGGCTCGCAAGTGCAGCGCACCATGGATTTCTGGAGTAGCGTCTGGCGCGCCGCCGGCGACAGCCACATCGCGCTCATCTCGCAGATGCAGTCGCTCACGTCGCGTGCGACGCAGGATGTCGTGCGGCTCGCTACGTCGCAGGTCTCGACCATCGGCAACGCGGCGCGCGAGGCGGGCAATACCGCCCGCGAGACGGCAGCGCAAGCCGAGCGCTCAGCGCAGCAGCATCGCAAGGCCGGCTGAGCGGCCTGGCGCACGTCTACTGCAGCTTGAGCTTCGCCTCGCGGAGGAACGCACCCCAGTCGCCGGTTTCCTTGACCACCAGCTTCTGGAAGTCCTCGGGTGACGCCGAGAGCGTGACGATGAGCATTTTCTTCGCGAGATCGGCCTTTTCCTCCGGCGTGCCCAGCGCTGCGGCGACCGAGCGGTAGAGCTTCTCGAGCACCGCCTTGGGCGTCGCGGCGGGCGCGAACAGGCCCTGCCAGGCGTTCGTGCCGATGCCCGGGTAGCCCTGCTCGGCAAGCGTCGGGACGTTGGGCAGCGCCTCGAGCCGCTGCGCCGGCACGACGGCGAGCGCCTTCAGGCGCCCGCTCTTTATGTGCGGCAGAAGCGAGGCGAGGTTGAAGAACGCGACTTGCACCTCGCCGCCTATCATGGCCGGGATCGCCTGCCCGGCTCCGCCCTTGTAGGGCACGTGCGTCATCTGGATTCCCGCCGCGTGCATGAAGCGCTCCATGTCCAAGTGCGGGTAGCTGCCGACGCCCACCGAGGCGAAGTTGATCTTGCCGGGGTCCTTCCGAGCTGCCGCGATCAGCTCGGCGATCGAGCTCGGTGGAAAGCTGGCGTTCGCCACGACGATGTGCGGGATCTCGACTAGCTTGGTGACGCCCATCAGATCGCGCGTGGGCGTGATGGTGAGCTGCTTCGCGTACACGTTCTCGTTGATGGTGTTCGTCGAGACGTTGCCCACGAGCAGCGTGTAGCCATCGGGCGGCGCCTTGGCGACCGCCTCGAGCGCGAGATTGCCGTTCGCCCCCGGCTTGTTCTCGACGATGAAGCTCTGCCCGAGCGACTCCGTGAGTTTCGCCGCGACGATGCGGGCGATGATGTCGGTCGCACCGCCGGGGCCATAGGGCACGAGCAGCTTCACCGGGCGGCTGGGGTAGGCTTCTTGCGCCGCCGCTGGAACGGCGGCAATGGCGCAGAAGACGAGCGCA
>DASUFD010000110.1:0-2006 GCA_036274735.1 Burkholderiales bacterium | reverse complement strand
AGTGAAGGCGGTGGGCGGCAAGCCGGTCAACTTCCTCAATCCGGCCCCTCTCGGCTTTACGGTCGCCGACCTCGCGGCGATGGGCGTGCGCCGCATCAGCGTGGGCGGCACGCTCTCGCGCGTCGCGATGCACGCCTTCATGCAGTCGGCTGCGCAGATTGCGAAGGAGGGCAGGTTCGACCTGTTCGAGGGCGTCGTCAGCAACGCCGAGCTGAACAGGTTCTTCGGCCCGCCGGCCTAGGCATGAGCTGGGAAAAGGAGCTGGAAGAGCTGGCGCAGCGCAAGGCGCTTGCCGCGCAGATGGGCGGGGCCGAGAAGGTCGCGCGCCACAAGGGGCAGGGACGCCTGACGGTCCGCGAGCGGATCGACGCGCTCGTCGATGCCGGGACCTTCCACGAGATCGGCAGCATCGCCGGCAAGGCGAGCTACGACGCAAAGGGCGACCTCTCGGGCTTCATCCCCGCCAACCTCGTCATGGGCCGGGCGAAGCTCGACGGCCGGCCGGTGGCGGTCGCCGGCGACGACTTTACGGTGCGCGGCGGCGCGGCAGACGCGGGCATCCGCGGCAAGCTGGTCACGGTGGAGCGCATGGCGCAGGACCTGCGCCTGCCGCTCGTGCGCCTCGTGGACGGCACGGGCGGCGGCGGCTCGGTGAAGTCGATCGAGATCGAAGGCCGCACGCTCCTGCCGAGCATGCCGGTGTGGCAGCTGTGCGTGGACAACCTCTCGCAGGTGCCGGTCGTCTCGCTCGCGCTCGGCTCGGTGGCGGGGCTCGGCGCGGCGCGCGTGGCGGCGAGCCACTACTCGGTGATCGTGAGGGAGACGGCGCAGATGTTCGTCGCCGGGCCGCCGGTGGTGGCGCGGGTGGACAAGCCCATCGAGAAGAATGCACTCGGGGGCAGCGACATCCACACGAAGAACGGCGCCATCGACGATGAGGCTGCCTCGGAAGCCGAGGCGTTCGCCATGGCGAAGCGGTTCCTGTCCTACCTGCCGAGTTCCGTGCACGAACTGCCGGCGCGCGCTGCGCCAACCGACGAGCCGAAGCGCCGGGACGCCTGGCTGCTGGGCGCAATCCCGCGCGATGCGCGCAAGGTCTACAAGATGCGCCCGATCGTCGAGACGCTGGTCGACGCGGGCAGCTTCTTCGAGATCGGCCGCCGCTGGGGCAAGTCCGTGATCACCGGGCTGGCGCGGCTCGACGGCTGGCCCGTCGCCGTGATGGCGAGCGACCCGTACCACTACGGCGGCGCGTGGACCGCGGACGCCTGCGACAAGGTGATCCGCCTCGTCGATCTCGCGCAGACCTTCCATTTGCCCGTGATGCACCTCGTCGACGTGCCGGGATTCCTCATCGGGCGGGAAGCCGAGGAGGCGGGCACGATCCGGCACGGCGCGCGCGCCATGCAGGCCATCTACCAGTGCACGGTGCCCTGGTGCGCCATCCTCGTGCGCAAGGTGTATGGCGTCGCGGGCGCGGCGCACATGAACCCCGCCCGCTACTGCATGCGCTACGCCTGGCCTTCGGGCGACTGGGGCTCGTTGCCGATCGCCGGCGGCCTCGAAGCCGCGTACAAGGCCGAGCTCGAGGCGTCGCCCGACCCGAAGGCGAAGCTCGCCGAGATCGAGGCGCGGCTGGAGAAGCTGCGCTCCCCGTTCCGGAGCGCGGAGTCCTACATCGTCGAAGAGATCATCGACCCGCGCGATACGCGCGCGATCCTGACCGAGTTCGCGAATCTCGCTGCGCCGCTGCGTACGCCCGGCCCGCCGAGCTTCGGCTACCGGCCATGAGCCTGCGGGCCGCGCTCTCGCCCCGCTCGATCGCGATCGTGGGCGCCTCGGACAACCCGCACAAGGTGGGCGGGCGGCCGATCCTCTACATGAAGCGCTACGGGTTCCGCGGCGCGATCTACCCGATCAACCCGGGGCGCGCGGAGGTGCAGGGGCTCAAGGCCTTCAAGGCGATGGCCGAGCTGCCGGAGCCGCCGGACCTCGCGGTCATCGCC
>DASUFD010000109.1:0-15290 GCA_036274735.1 Burkholderiales bacterium | reverse complement strand
GCCAACCCGTACCTCTACTTCGCCTCGCAGGCCTGCGCCGGCATGGACGGCCTCGCCCGGCGCCTGCCCCTGCCGCCCTCGGCGGATGCGCCGTACGAGGCGCAGGCGCAACCGCTGCCGCACACCCTCGCCGAGGCGCTGGAGGCGCTGCGCGCGGACGCGGTCCTCTGCGAGGGCCTCGGGCAGAGGTTCGTCGACTACTACTGCCGGATAAAGGAAGCCGAGATCGCCCGCTTCAACCTCGAGGTGAGCGATTGGGAGCACCGGGAGTACTTCGATCTATTCTGATCGGCCGTAACTCTCATGGGTCATCGAAATCCACGCCGCTTATTTTCTCGTCGTCAGTGCCGACAGCTGATCGGTGTCGTAGCGGGTTCGCAATTCACCGATAGCTTTCGCATCCGTAGCTCCGCCCCCTGCGGCCAGCTTCGCAAGCTCTTCGAAGTAGCGCTCGTGTCCCGGCGGAGAGACGGTCATGAGCACGCGGGCGGGCTTCGCGCTGACGTTGGCGATGTTGTGCCGTACGCCCGGGGGGATGAACAAGTAGGTGCCCGGCGTAGCTCGGACCACCTGGTCGCCGACCCGCCATTCGCACTCGCCTTCCAGCATGTAAAAGCTCTCTTCCTGCACGCGATGAACGTGGAGGCCGGTGGCGAAGCCTGCCGGAATGGTCCAATCGAACATGCTGGTGTGCTTCGTATCCTTTCCCGTCACGAGGAACGCCATCGGCTGGCCTCCCAGCGTGACCCCGTTATTCTCAGCAGGCATGCGAATGACTGGTGCAGCGCTCATCGGATCCTCCATGGCTTGGTCTCCTTCCCGCAAAAGCAACGGGTGCATGGTGGCCCTGGTTCATTGGCAAGTCGTGAAGCCGTTCCGAAATAGTTGCAAAGAACCTGCAAAGCGTGTCCTCTTCACCAATGGCGACGATCCTCGAGTTTGGGCCATTCCGCCTCGACGCTGATGCACGGATACTCTTCCACGGCGCCGAGCCGACCTCGCTCGGCCAGCGCGCGGTGGAAGTTCTTGCTTTACTCATGCGACGGGCCGGCGCCCCGGTATCCAAGGAGGCGCTGATCGAGGCGGCGTGGCCTGGCCTGGTGATCGAGGACAGCAATCTGACGGTTCAGATTGCTGCCGTGCGGCGCGTCCTGGAAGACTTGGCGGGAGGCGCGGGCTGGATCGAAACCCTGCCGCGCCGGGGCTACCGCTATGTCGGACCCGCAGTCGCGACGAATCAGCGGGCTTCGGCGGCGCTGACCTTACCCGACAAGCCGTCGATTGCGGTTCTGCCGTTCGCGAATTTGAGCGGTGACACGGACCAGGATTACTTCATCGACGGGATGGTTGACGAAATCATCACCGGCTTGTCGCGCATCAACTGGCTGTTTGTCATCGCGCGGAACTCGACGTTCGCCTACAAAGGCCGCATGGTGGACGTGAGGCAGGTCAGCCGCGAACTCGGCGTGCGCTACGTGCTTGAAGGCAGTGTGCGCAGGATACTTGACCGGGTACGCACTACCGGCCAGCTGATCGATGCGGCGACCGGAGCGCACGTGTGGGCCGAGCGCTATGAACGCAGGTCGGATGACGTTTTCGCCCTCCAGGACGAAATCGCATCGTCGGTCGTCGGGGCCATTGCGCCGAGCCTGCGACGTGCCGAAGTCAATCGGGTCAAGCGTAAACGGCCCGACAGCCTCGATGCCTATGACCTCGTCCTGCAGGCCCAGCCTGACGTCGATTCAGGCATGCCGGAGCAGGTGAAGAGAGCACTGGCGCTCCTGGAACGGTCGATCGCACTCGAGCCGGGGTATGCGCTTGCGCACGGTAACGCCGCGATGTGCCACCATTGCTTGTTCCTTCGTGCAGGCCTGCAGGAGGTTCACCGTGCCGCCTCGATCCGCCATGCTCGATCGGCCATCGTCCATGGGCAGGACGATGCGCTCGCCTTGACCCTGGCCGGATTTTCCATCGGCATGGATGGTCACGATCGCGCCGCTGCATTCACAGCATTGGAAGCTGCACTGGCCATCAGTCCGTCCTCCGCATTGACCTACATTCTCGGCAGCGTCATTCTGGGCTGGGCCGGGGAAGCGGAGCGCGCAATAGAATGGAGCGAGCAAGGTATGCGGCTCAGCCCGTTCGATCCATGGGCTTTTGCCGCGTTTGACGCGCAGGCAATGAGCCATTTCCACCGCGGCCGCTATGACGAGGCTTGTCATGCCGCGTACAGGTCCGTTCAGGCCAATCCTGCCCATAGCATCACCTATGTGCAGCTGGCCGGGGCGCTCGTCAGACTCGGGCGGCTGGAAGAAGCCAAGCGAGCCGCGGCAACGGTTCTGGAACTGCACCCCAAGTTTCGGTACAGCCGCCAATTTTCGGGTGTCAACTGTTCTCCGGCGCTCGCGGCATCCCTTGGCGATGCGCTCCGTGCCGCCGGGCTGCCAGAGTAGAACGTGGGGCTCGGTTGCCGGAAAGAAATGATGGATGTACGTCCCTGTTTTTGAACTCAGGAGAAGCCATGGAAATGCGCACCCTCGGCGGCAGCGGCATCAAGGTCTCGGCGATCGGCCTCGGCCTGATGTCGATGTCCGGCATCTACGGCAACGCCAACGACGAGGAGTCGATCCGCGTCATCCACTACGCGCTCGACAAGGGCGTCAACTTCCTCGACTCGGCGGACATGTACGGCTGGGGGCACAACGAGGAGCTGCTCGGCAAGGCGCTCAAGGGGCGGCGCGCCGGCGTGATCGTCGCGACCAAGTTCGGCCAGACCCGCAGCGCCGATGGTAAACAGGGCGTGGACGGCAGCCCCGACTACGTCCTGCGCGCCTGCGAAGCGAGCCTGAAGCGCCTGGGCATCGACGTGATCGACCTCTATTACCAGCACCGCGTCGACCCGAACGTGCCGATCGAGGAGACGGTGGGAGCGATGAAGCGCCTCGTGGAAGCCGGCAAGGTGCGCGCGCTCGGGCTCTCGGAAGCGGCGCCGGCGACGACCCGCCGCGCGCACAAGATCCATCCGATCGCCGCGGTGCAGAACGAGTATTCGCTCCTTTACCGCAAGGAAGGCGAGGAGACGCTCGCCGCGACGCGCGAGCTCGGCATCTCGCTCGTCGCCTACGCGCCGCTCGGGCGCAGCATGCTCACCGGCTCGGTGAAGGGCAAGGCCGACCTTCCCGAGGGCGACCGGCGCCTGCAGCATCCGCGCTTCCAGGGCGAAGCGCTCGACAAGAACGTGACGATCGTCAAGCGTCTCGAGGAGATCGCCGCGGCGAAGAAGTGCACGCCGGCCCAGCTCGTGCTCGCGTGGCTGCTCGCGCAGGGCAAGGACATCGTTCCCATCCCCGGGACGAAGCGCAAGCAGCGCATCGACGAGAACCTCGCGGCGCTCGAGATCCGGCTTTCGCCGCAGGAGGCGAATCGCATCTCGGAGATCGCGCCGGTCGGCGCCGGGGCCGGGCTGCGCTATCCGGCCGAGGGACTGAAGAAGGTCTACCTGTAAGTCGGTGACGGCGTGGGATGCCGGCCGGTGGCTGCTGCTCGCCACCCTCTGGTCGGTGCAGTACCTGCTGATGCGCGTCTCGGTGCCGGTGTTCGGCACGGCGCTCGTCGCCGAGTCGCGCGCGCTTTTCTCGGCGCTCTTCCTCGTGCCCTGGACGATCCTCGCCATGCGCCAGGCGGTCGGCCTGCGCGCGCACTGGAAGGACCAGCTCGCGATCGGCGTGGTGAACAACCTGCTGCCCTTCGTCGGCTTCGCCTGGGCGGCGACCGTCCTCCCGGCGAGCTATCTCGCGGTGATGAACGGCATGGTGCCGCTCTGGAGCGGCATCGTCGCCGCGCCGGTGCTGAAGGAGCCGCTCGGCGCGCGGCGTGTCGCCGGCTTCGTGCTCGGCCTCGCCGGCGTGGCGCTGATCGTCAATCTCGGCCCGATCACGCTCGATGTGCACACCGTGCTCGCGGCGCTCGCGGGGCTCGCCGCCACCTTTTTCTGGGGATGGGCGGGGGTGCTCATCCGCCAGCGCACGGGCCGGGTCTCCTCGATGAGCCTCGCGACCGGGTCGATCGTCTTCGCCGCGCTCCTTCTCTCGCCCGCATGGGCCACGGCCCCCGGGCTGGAAGCCTGGACCGTCCCGGCCACGGTCGCGCTCGTCTCGCTCGGCGCCCTCTGCTCCGGCATCGCCTACCTGCCCTTCTTCACGCTGGTGCGCGACATTGGCCCGACCCGCACCCTGACCGTCGGCCTCGCCATCCCGGCGCTCGGCATCCTCTGGGGATGGCTCTTCCTCGGCGAGACCGTCACCCTGAGCATGCTTGCCGGAACGGCGCTGGTGCTCGTCGCGCTCGTGCTCGTCATGAAGCACTGAAGTACTCTGCTCCCTGACAATCCACTCAAGGGAGCCATCGATGGGAGCGAACCTGCAAAGCCTCGACCAGGTCAGTGCGACGGCGATCGATCTCGGCATGCGCTTCGGGCCGAAGCTGCTCGTCGCGCTGCTGATGCTCGCCGCGGGTTATGCGCTCGGTCGCTGGGCCGCGGCCGCGACGCTGCGCGTGCTGCGCCGCCTGCAGCTCGAGCCGCCAGCGACGGGGCTCGCGGCGCGCGGCGTTCACCTCTTCGTGCTGGCGCTCTTCGCCATCATGGCGCTGCAGAACCTGGGGGTCGAGCTGCTGCCGCTCATCGCCGGCCTCGGGCTCGCCGGCGCCGGCGTCGCGCTCGCCCTGCAAGGGGTGCTGCGCAACCTGGTGGCGGGACTCACCATCATCTTTACGCGGCCCTTCCGCGTCGGCGACTACATCTCGATCGCCAAGGAAGAAGGCGAAGTGCTCGATATCCGGCTCTTCAGCACCACGCTCGGGCACGCCGACCGCTCGCGCATCGTCATCCCGAACCGCATGATCGTCGGCGAGATCCTGCATAACTACGGCGCGATGCGCCAGCTCGCGCTCGAGGTCGCGGTGTCCTACGACGCTTCCCTCGACAAGGCGCTCGCGGCCGTCGAGGACACGCTGCGCGCCAACGCGCGCGTGCTGCACGAGCCGGCGCCCGTCATCGCGGTCGCCCGCCTCGGCGAAGCGGGCATTGTGGTCGCCGTGAATCCCTGGGTCGCGGTGCGGGACTACATCGCGGCGGCGAGCGAGATCAACCAGGCGATCCTGGAGACCTTCCGCGAGCGCGCCATCGCCCTCCCGCGCCCGCAGCGGGAGCTGCGCGTGGTCGGCCCGACGGTGGCACAGGCAAGCTTGCGGCCGAGCGCGTCGGCCGCCTGAGCGTCATCTCGCCTTCTCGAGCTCGGCGAGCCGCTTTTTCAGCGCGCGCTCCTCGTTCCAGCGCGCGGTGACGTCGCGCATGATGGCGGCAATCGCGTCGACGCGGCCGTCCGCGCCTTTCAGGAGCGCGACGGTGAAAGCGATCGATAGCGCACCACCGTCCTTGCGCAAGGCAGGCACGCGCAGCACCTCGGTGCCGTAGCGCGTCTCGCCCGAGCGCATCACCGCGCGATAGCCCTGCCAGTGCCGCTCGCGAAAGCGCTCCGGAATGATCAGATCGAGGCTGCGCCCGAGCGCTTCCTGCGCCGAGTAGCCGAAGATGCGCTGCGCGGCCGGATTCCAGAGCGTTATCGCACCTTCGCTGTCGGCGACGACGATGGCGTCGCCCGCCGCGTCGACGAGCTGCGCGAGATCCACGGTCACTTGGACAAGGCTTCCATCGAAGGAGAAAACGTGGTCTGTCCCTGTTTCGGGGGAACGTCGTAGCTCGCCATGGCGTCCGCGACCACCTGATGGAAGTGCTCCCAGGGCGCCTCGCGAAAGTTGTGGTTGCGGATGATGAAGGAAGCGCCGGCGTAGAACTTCTCGTATTGCAAGTGGCGGCCGGCGAACTCCGAGCCGATCAGGTCCCAGGCGAGCTTGTAGAGCTTCATGCGCTCGAGCGCCGCGAGCTGCGGCGTCTGCCAGTACTGCTCGAACTGCTCGCGCAGCTTCGCGTCGTGCATGACGCTGACGTCCGCCGGCATCTGGAAAATGCCGCCGCCGCACAGCTCGCGCAGCGCCTCGATGATCCCGGAGTGGCTCTCGGTGCACCAGTTGAGCGCCGCGTACATGTAGCGCCGGTTGAAGGTCTTGAAGCCGTCGGGCCAGTCCTCGGCGTCCTGGATCTGGCCGGCGATCATGCCGCCGAGCGTCGCTTCAAGGGCCGCGAACCGTCCCAAGACTTCCCTGACAGCGGGAACTTCGTGAGCGCCCGAGGCCTGCGCGATGCGGCTCGCCAGCCCGACGATGAGCTGCATCTTGGCGTGGAAGCGTACGTTCGACTGATGGTTGCCGTAGCAGTGGCCCGGGGTCTTGATGTAGATCTCTCGCGCCAGCACCGCATCCATGTGCACGAAGACGCGCTCCCAGGGCACCTTCACGTTCTCACACATCACCATCGAGTCGCTCTCGTCGAAGCGCCAGGCGAGCGGGCTGTCGAACTCGCTCGCCGCCTCGCGCTCGAAGGGCTTGCGCGACCATAGGGTCACGCCGGGAGCGTTGACCGGGATCGCGCAGGTGATCGACTCGGGAAGCTGGTTCGGCGCGAGCGGGATCAGGTTCCCGATCCAGATCTCGTTGGCGAACACCGCGCCGGTCGCGAGCATCTTCATCCCGGAGATCACCACCCCGTCGTCGTCTTCGCGCACCACGCGCAGGGTCGGGATCGGCAGGTTCTGCTTGACGTAGAACTCGGGGTTGCGCGCCGCCTGCGGAGGGATCACGGCGTACACGCCGTAGACGTCTTCGCGGCGCATGTGCTCATAGTATTTCTGCAGATTGCCTTCGAACTTGCCGAACACCGCCGCGTTCGTCGCCATGCCGGTGACGAAGCTCGACACATGGTCGGGCGAGCGGCCGAGCAGGCCGTGGCTCATCGTCGCGATGGCGCGGTGGAGCGCCGTACGCTGCGAAAGATCTTCTCTCGTCTTCGCTCTCAAGAAGTAATTGCTGTAGCGCTCGCCGTCCTCGGCGAAGGAGAACCGCGCATCGGTCCGCTTCATGTCGTAGATCGCCGCCATCGAGCGTGCGGCATTGCGGAACGCCGGGTGGGTGGTGACGTCGTCGACGCGCTCCGAACCGATGTAGACGACGCGGCCGTCGCGCAGCTGCTCGAGGTGCTCCCGGCCGGTCTTAAGCATAGTAGTGGATCTCGTACAGGATGCAGCCGCCCCGGGAGGTGAACGGGCCGTGCTCGACACCGGGCGGGCGGCAAGCGTAGGTGGCGGCGAAGCACTGCTCGCCGCCGCGTCCCTGCGCGTCGTTGCCGACGACCAGGTCGCCCTGCACGACGAACACCTCCTCCCAGTGGTCGTGCACGAACGGCTCGCTGGAGTAAGCGCCGGGATCGATCTTGAGAAGGCGCGTGCGGCTGCCGCGCTTCGCGGACTCGTCGAGGTCGGAGGCGAGGATCTTCTGGTGAAAGCCGGGCGGATAGCCCGCCGGCCGCTCCCAGCCGCTCGCCATGTCGACTTTCACGAACTCGAGATGCTGTTTGGGCTTCATTGCGACCCCCTGGACGGGATTGACCGGTCGATTCTCGGCGCCCAGAATTTCACGGTCAATGGCGCTTCCACGCGAAGAGATCCGGCAGGCGGTGATGCATCTCGAGCGTGGCGACTGGCAGGCCGCGCACGCCATCGCGCAGAGAGACGAGGCAGGAGAGCTCGCGTGCTGGGCGCACGGCATCGTGCACCTGATGGAAGGCGATGCGGCGAACGCGCGCTACTGGTATCGCGCGGCGGGACGCGCTTTCCCGGAGGCCCCGTCGCTCGCCGCCGAGCTCGCCGCGCTCAGAGAACGACTGGCGCCCTGACGCCGAGCCTCAGCTCGCCGTCGAGCGCGAGCAGCACGCCGAAGTCGCGCGCCGTCATCGGCCGGGCGAAGAAGAAGCCCTGCGCCTGCTCGCAGCCGAGCGTGCGCAGGAAGGCCGCCTGCGCGTCGCGCTCGACGCCTTCGGCGACGACGGTGAAGCCGAGCGTATGCGCCATGTCGACGATGGTGCGCACCATGGTGCCGTCGGCGGCGTCGCTCAGCGCGTCGGCGACGAACGAGCGGTCGATCTTGAGCGAGGCGAGCGGGAAGCGCGTCAGGTAGGCGAGGCTCGAGTAGCCGGTGCCGAAGTCGTCGATGGCGATGCGCAGGCCGGCCGCGGCGAGCCGCTCGAGCACCCGGATGCCGTGCTCGGGATCGTGCATCAGCTGGCTCTCGGTGATCTCGAACTCGAGCAGCGACGGATCGACACCCGCCGCGGCGATGATCGCGCGGATGCGCTCGTCGAGGTCGTGCTGCCGGAACTGTCGCGCCGAGAGGTTCACCGCGACCGGCATGGCCGGCAGGCCGGCGGCCTGCCAGGCCTTCAGGTCCTCGCAGGCCTTGCGCAGCACCCATTCGCCCACGGGCACGATGAGCCCGGTCTCCTCGAGCACCGGGATGAACTCCACCGGCGGCACGCGGCCGCGCTCGGGATGCTCCCAGCGCAGCAGCGCCTCCGCGCCGCATGGCCGGCCGCTCGCGAGATCGATTTTCGCCTGGTAGTGCAGCTGGAACTCCTTGCGCTCCAGCGCACGGCGCAGCTCCGTGCCGAGCATCGCCCGGGCGCGCGTGCGCTGGTCGATGTCGGGCGTGAAGAACTGGAAGGCGTTGCGGCCCGACTGCTTGGCGCGGTACATCGCCGCATCGGCCGCGCCGAGCAGCGCCTCCGGGTCGTCGCCGTCTGCGGGGAAGGTGGCGATGCCGATGCTCGCCGTCACGACTGCTTCCTGCCCGCCGACGTCGACCGGCGCGATCAGGCGCTCGAGGATCTTCTGCGCCACGACCGCGGCATCGTCGGCGCGCGCCAGGTCGGAGAGGATCACCGCGAACTCGTCGCCGCTGATCCGCGCCACGGTGTCGCCGTCGCGCAGGGCCGACTGCACGCGGCGCGCCGCCTCCTTCAGCAGCTCGTCGCCCGCGGCATGGCCGCGCGTGTCGTTCACCATCTTGAAGTCGTCGAGGTCGATGAACAGCACGCCGAGCCCGGTGCCGCGCCGGCGCGCCTGCACGATCATCCTGCCGAAGCGATCGGAGAGCAGCGCGCGGTTCGGCAGCCCGGTGAGCGCGTCGTACTGCGCGAGGTAGGCGAGCCGCGCCTCGCTGTCCAGGCGATGGAGCGCCGCCGAAAGCATGCTCGCCGCCGCGCCGAGGAAGCGGGTTTCCTCGGCGCCGAAGGCGCCCGGCGCTTCCGCCAAGGCGCAGACGAGGCCGCGCGCGCCCCCCTCCGCCGGCACCGCCACGACCGCGAGGCTCGCATAGCCGCGCGCCCATTCGAACGGGAGAGGCGCGAAGGGCAACGGCGAAGCCGCCGCCGAAGCGGCGTCGAGCACGAACGGCTCGCCGCGTTCGAGCACCGCTCCGAGCGGCCCGTCCGGATGGATGCGCAGCGTGCTCGCCTGCGAGGCGCCGTCGAGTCCGACGGCGTGCCGCAACACCATCTCCCCCGGCTCGGGGCCGCGCTCAAAGTACGCGACGGCGCCGGCGCCCAGCCCCTCGAGGACCCTCTGCACCGCCTTCGCCACGAGCTCGGCGGCGTCGCGCTTCGACAGCGCCGCCTCGCCGAGCCGTGCGATTTTCTTCTGGTAGCGGGCCTGCGCCGCGCGGCGCTCCTCGGCGCGCACGCGCTCGCTCAGGTCGCGCGAGTTGATGAGCAGCACCCGCCCCTGCGGCGTATCGATCAGGCTGCGCCGGCTCTCCACGGGGAAGGTGCTGCCGTCCTTGCGACGGTATTGCGTGACCACGGTGGCGCGTCGGCCGCCGGCGCGGATCATCTCCGCGGTCTCCTCGCGCAGCGTGTCTGCGCTCGCGCCGACGCGGATATCCTTGCCGCGCAGCCCGAGCAGCTCGTCGCGTCGATAGCCCAGGTAGGTGCACGCGGTTTCGTTGAAGTCGAGCAGCCGGCCGCTCGTCACGTCGAACAGGAAGACCATGTCGGCGGCCGAGTCGAGCGCGGTGCGGAAGCGTTGCAGCGCGCCCTCCCTCTCCTTGCGCTCGGTAATGTCCTCCATGACGACGATCTCGTGCTGCGGCTCGCCCTGCGCGCTGCGTACCGCGGCGACGGTGAGGTCGACCCAGACCACGCTGCCGTCCTTGCGCAGGCAGCGCTTTTCGAAGCGCACCGAGTCCACCTCGCCCCGGTGCATGCGGCTTCTCCCGGGATCGCTCGCCTCCCGGTCCTCCGGGTGCGAGATGTCCTTCAGCGAGAGCGTGCGCAGCTCGTGCTCGGCGTAACCGAGAATTTGGCAGAGGCGCCGGTTGGCGCCCAGGAACCGCCCGGCGAGCGAAATGTGCGCGATCCCCGAGCCGGCGAGCTCGAACGTCTGGCGAAAGCGCCTTTCGCTCTCCGAGAGCGCCGCCTCGGCTTGCTTGCGCTGCAGGAACTGCCCGATCTGCGCGCCGATCACGCTCATCGTCTGCGTCAGGCGCTCGTCGGGCTTGCGCATCGCGCGGCTCGAGATCGCGAGCACGCCGAGCACCCGGCCCTCGAAAGTCACCGGGAAGGAGAACGCGAACGGCGCCTCGCCCGCCCCCCAGGATTCCTCGCAGCGCATCGGCTCACCGGCGCCGTCGAGGCGCAGGAAGCGCGCGCCCTCCCAAGCCTCCGACTCGCATACCGCGCGCATCACCTCGCGCAGGGCGCCCGGCACGTCCTGCGCCTCGGCCACCACCCGGGTCACCGCGTGCTCGAGCGCCACCAGGCGCTGCTCGCGCCGCTGCGCGGTGGTGTCGCGCCCGACGCCGCGATAGCCGATGAAATGCCCGCCCGGACCGAACACCGGTTCGCCGCTGATGGAGAGATCGCGGCGCACGCCGTCGGCGTCGAGGCGCGCGATCTCGAAGTCGCGGAACGGCCGATGCGCGTCGAGCACGGCGCGGTGCGCAGCCCAGCCCGCGGCGTCGGGCTCGACGGACGGGCGCTCCCAGCGGCGCTTGCCGAAGATGTGCCCCTCGATGCGGCCGAACTTGCCGTCGTGCGTGGTGTGCGTCAGCCGGTGCTCGACGTCCGTTTCCCAATACCAGTCCGACGAGAGCTCGGTGAGCTTGCGGAAGCGCTCCTCGCTCGAGCGCAGCGAGGCGAGCGTGCGCGCCTGCAACGCAGCGAGCCGAACCAGGCGCTCCAGCGTCCGGTCGCTCGGTCGTCCCTTGGTGAGGAAATCGTAGGCGCCGCTCGCCAGCGCGCGGGCGCGCACGTCCGGGTCGCTGTCGGCGGTGAGCGCGATGATCGGCTGGTCGCAGGCGTCCACCAGCCGGGCGATGGTGGCCTCGCCGGGCGAGTCGGGAAGATGCAGGTCGGCGATGACGAGATCGAAGTGCTCGCGGGCGAGCCGCCCGAGCGCGCCGGCCAGCGTGCCTTCGAGCTCGACGGTGCACAGCACACCCTCGATCGCGCGCAGCCGCAGCTCTACGAGCGCGGCGAAGCTGCCCTCGTCCTCGACGAGCAGGATGCGAACGGGCTGCGCGTCGCTCATGCGATCGGTGTCGTACTTCTCCTCGCTCACGGCGGCGAGAATACGTTCCCGATCGGCGGGTTTTCCCGAAAACGACAATAACTTACCGAGCGCCGGCCGGCCCTCGCCGGCGGCGGCGTGAACTATTTCTCGCTTTGCCCGCCTAGAGGGCCATCTCCAGGCAGTAGAGCCCGCCGCAGTGGCGATCGACGGCGAAGACGATGCCGCGGTCGTCCACCAGCACATCGTTGATCTGTGCCGTCCCGACGGGGGAGCCGTCGGGCACCGGCGGCACGAAGGCGGCGATCTCGCGCGGCGCGAAGGGATCGCGGATGTCGTAGGCGCGCACGCCGGCGTTGAAGAACGTGCCGAGGACGACTTCCTCCGAGCGCCACACGCCGCGTCCCGGCGCGTTCTCGTGGACGTTGTGCGCGCCGCAGCGTCCGCCAGCGTGCAGCAGCGGCTTCACCCCGGTCACCGGCAGCGTGCCGATGCTGACGAGGTTCGTTTCGTCGCGCGCGTCGATCAGCCAGACGAGCTTGGGCCAGTCGGCGCCGTCGTTCTGGATGCATTCGTCCGTGACGAGCAGCAGCCCGCGCTCGAAAAGCGGCAGCACCGTGTGATTGAAGCCGTTGTAGGGCGGCGAGTTCGTCCAGCGCGAGACGAGCCTCGGATGCGCCTTGTCCGAGATGTCGAGGATCATGATGCCGCCGTCGATGTAGCCGAGATAGCAGCGGTCGGGGCGCTGCGGGTAGACGTTGGTGTTGTGCGCGCGGAAGCCGGCGTCGAAGCGCGCCGGCAGCCGGCGCGGCGGCGGCTCGCTGTCGCTCGTCATCGTGCCCGGAAGGTGCCAGCGCCCGAGCGCGGCCGGCTTGGACGGGTTGCGCACGTCGACGATGCGGTAGACCTGGTCGTCCCGGGGGTCACGCGGCGTGAGCTCCGGGTCGCCGCAGGACATGTGCACCGTCTCGCCGTCGGCGAACCAGAGCTGGTGGCAGCCGCGCGAGGTCGGACCCGAGGCGTCGAAGAAGCCGATCGAGCGCGGCTTCTCCGGGGTGGCGATGTCGAAGAGCTCGAAGCCGGCCGGCTTGAGCCCCGGCCGCGAGACCTGGTAGGCGACCGCCATCAGGTCACCCGAGGTCTCGAGCGAGTTCGAGCGCATGTCGGCGTGCGGCAGCGCGGTCTGCGCGATCACCTTCGGCTTGCGCGGCTCGGTGACGTCAACGCCGGTGAAGTTCTTCGGCGCGCTCTCATGCGCGAGCCACAGGATGCGCCGCTCGCCCTTCACCTGCAGCGACATGCCCTCGCCCATCCCGCCGTAGCCGTTGAGCGTGTGCTGTGCCAGCAGCTTCATGTGGTCTGCCATGGGTCGGTGGTGATCATCGGATAGTGGGTAACCGTTCCGGCGTATGCCGGGAAGGCCGCGAAGTCGGCGCGCATCTTCGCACGCACCGGCGAGTTGAGCGCGTCCTCGAGCGCCTGCGGGCTGTCGAAGGCGACCTTGTTTCGCTGCAGCGAGCGCACGCGCCGCCAGCCGCGCGCCTCGCCGGCGCACGCGAGCGGCGCGTAAATCTCCAGCTCGCGAATGCCCGGCAGCTCGGCCATGATCGGCGCATGGTGCGCCAGGTACTGCGCGTGCCAGGCGTCGGGATCCTCCGCGGGCCCGCTGTAGGCGACGAGGTAGGTGCAGCGGCCCGGACCGGGCCGGGGAACCGCAAACGGTCGCACCTGCATCGCTTCCCAGCTCGCGCCGTCTCCCAGTGCCTGCGGGAGGACGGGCAGCGCGGCCTGCAGGCGCGCGAGCTCTGCAAAGTAGAGCTGCCCGACCAGCGCCGGTGGTGCGCCGTCGTCGAGGTACGGGTCGCGCGCCTTTGCCGGGACATGGAGCAGATTTCTTTCGCCCACATGCAAGGCGCGCAGCGCCTGCGCGGCGCGCCCGGCGTCGGCCTGGGGGAACGAAACGAAAAGGCAGAACGACACGGCGGGCCGTAACATACCGCCGTATGAGGATCCTTTCGAGCCTGTTTCTGTTCCTCTTCTGCGCAGCCGGCGCCGCGGCGCAGGGATGGCCGGCGAAGCCCGTGCGCATCGTCGTCGCCTACCCGCCGGGCGGCGGCATCGACGTCATGGCGCGCCAGATCGCGGAGAAGCTTTCCGCCTCGTGGTCGCAACCGGTGGTGGTGGAGAACAAGCCCGGCGCGAACACCATCCTCGCGGCCGATGCGGTGGCGAAGGCACCCGCCGACGGCTATACGGTGCTCATGACGACCGACGCGACCTTCTCCATCAATCCGCACCTGTACGCCAAGCTGCCGTACGACGCGAAGCGCGACTTCGTCCCCGTCACCATGCTCGTGCTGCTGCAGCAGATGCTCGTCGCGAACCCGAAGCTGCCGGCGAACACGCTCGCCGAGCTGATCGACTACGCGAAGAAGAACCCGGGCAAGGTGAATTACGCCTCGTACGGCAGCGGCAGCCAGCCGCACCTCGCGGGCGAAATGCTGAAGTACAAGGCCGGCATCGACCTCGTGCACGTACCGTACAAGGGCATCTCGCTCGCCGTGCCGGCGGTGATCGCCGGCGAGGTGCAGCTCACTTTCGCCGGCATCGCCACCTCGATGGGCCCGCTGAAGGGCGGACGCATCAAGGCGCTGGCCATCGGCGGCGCGCAGCGCTCCCCGCTCCTGCCCGACGTGCCGACTTTCACCGAGCTCGGCTTCCCCGAGGTCGAGACGCACGCCTGGTTCGGGCTTTTTGTCCCCGCCGGCTCGCCCGCCGAGGCCGTCGAGCGCATTTACCGGGACACGACCAAAATCCTCGCCGAGCCCGAGTTCCGCGAGAAGCAGCTCGTCGGCAAGGGCTACGAGGTGGTCGGCAGCTCGCCGCAGGCCTTTGCCGCCTACATCGCGAAGGATTCCGAAAGCCGCGCGCGCGCGGTGAAGATCTCCGGCGCGAGGGCCGAGTAACGCTGGAAACGCTCTTCGTCCCCGGCCGGCCGCGCCTCGCGCTTTCGCTCGCCGGGCGCGGACCGCTGGTGCTCTTCCTGCACGGCATCGGCGGTAACCGCCGCTCCTGGGACACGCAGGTCGAGTCCTTCTCGCGCGAGTTCACGGCGGCGGCCTGGGATGCGCGCGGCTACGGCGACTCGGAGGACTACGAGGGACCGCTCGATTTCCACAGCTTTTCCGCCGACCTGCTCCGGGTACTCGATTTCCTGAAGGTCCAGACTGCTCACCTCGTAGGCCTGTCGATGGGCGGGCGGATCGCGCGCAACTTCGGGCTCGCGCACCCCGAGCGGGTGAAGTCGCTCGTTCTCGCCAACACCAGTCCCGGATTCGCTGCGTTGCCGGCGGAACGCGTCGCCGCCTTCCTCGAGGAGCGCCGGCAGCTCGACCCGCCGCTGCAGGCGAAGCGGCTGCTCGGCCCGGACGCGCATCCGCGCGCCTACGAGCGGCTGGTCGCCGCGCTCGTCGCCGTGCACCGCGAGTCGTATCTCAAGACCGTCGAAGCCTCGGTGACCCAGGACCGCGCGGCACCGCTCGAGCGCATCGCCGTGCCGACGCTCGTCATCGGCAGCCGCGACGACCCGCTCTACCCGATCGACATCGCGCGCGCCATGGCGACGCGCATACCGGACGCGCGGCTCGAAGAGCTGCCCGGCGGGCACGTCTCGAACCTCGAGCAGCCCGAGCGCTTCGATCGCGCGGTCTTAGAATTCCTGAAAACCTCGGAGAGAACCTCATGACCCAGAAGAAAGTCGCCCTCGTCACCGGTGCC
>DASUFD010000108.1:0-55276 GCA_036274735.1 Burkholderiales bacterium | reverse complement strand
ATGGACGTGCTGATCGCGCTCAAGGACGCGATCGAATCGGACGTGCGCATCGACGGCAAGAAGAAGCGCAAGTGGGTGGACTTCCTGGTCGCGGTGCGCAAGGACTTCTACAACCGCTGGGTGAAGGAGGACGTGCACAAGGCGCTGTTCGTCTCCTTCGAGCAGGAGGCGCAGCAGCTGCTCGACAAGTACCTCGACGAGGTCGAGGCGACCCTCGACAACCGCACCCTGCGCGATCCGATCACCAGCGAGGAGAGGAAGCCCGACGAGCGCTTCCTGCGCTCGGTGGAGGAGAAGATCCGCATCTCGGAGTCGGGCAAGCTCTCCTTCCGCCAGGAAGTGGTGAGGAAGGCGATGGGCGCCTACAAGCGCGGCGAGAAATTCACCCTCGATTCGCATGCGCCGCTGCACGACGCGGTCGAGCAGTACCTGTTCGAGAGCCGCCGCGACGTGCTGCGCCTGGTGTCTTCGGCCGCGCGCCCGGACGAAGAGACGCGGCAGAAGATCTCGGTGGTCGAGAAGCGGCTCGTCGACGAGTACGGCTATGACAGCCACAGCGCCCGCGAGGCGCTGAATTACGTGACCACGCTGCTCGCCCAGGAATGAACGTCACCGGGTGCAGCGGGCGGGGGGCCGGTCTTGCGGCTGTCGCAGGATCGGTCCCCCGTTCGCCTTCGCAAACGCCGATATGACGATCCGGATCGCCGCCGAAACGCCCTGGTACGAGCTTTTCTCCCGCGGTGCGCGCGACTGGCTGCGGCACAACGAGAAGGTGCGGGAGGCGGTGAAGGAAACCGTGCCGGACCTGCTCGCGGGGGCCGACCTGATGACCGGGCCGGGCAACCGCACGGTCGCCGTGCCGGTGCGCTTCCTCGAGCACGCGCGGCTGCGACTCGCCGACACGCAGGTGCAGAGCGGCGCCGGCCAGGGACGCGGCGAGCCCGGCGACGTGCTGCAGCCGGGTCGCGAGGACGGCGAGCAGGGCGCGCAGTCGGGCGGCACCAAGGACGGCGAGATCCGCTTCGTCGTCGAGCTGAAGATCGACGAGATCGTCGACTGGCTGTGGGAGGAGCTCAAGCTCCCCGATCTCAAGCCGCGGCGCACCGCGACCCTCGACGAGGCGGACTACACGCGCGAAGGCTGGGACAAGCGCGGCGCCCGCTCGCGCCTGGACCGCCGTCGTACGATGAAGGAAGCGGTGAAGCGCCGCGCCATACAGAGCAATGCGCAGGAGGGCATCGGCGAGGAGCCGGCGGCCATCGTCAACGAGGACCTGCGCTTCCGCCAGCTGGTGCGCCGGCCGCGGCCGGCGACCAGCGCCGCGGTGATCTTCGCGCTCGACGTTTCCGGCAGCATGGACGAGGCGCAGCGGCGCCTCGCCAAGCAGTTCTTCTTCTTCGCCCTGCAGGGCGTGCGCCGCCAGTACGCCAAAGTCGAGACGGTGTTTCTCGCGCACGCGGCGCAGGCCTGGGAGTTCGAGGAAAGCCAGTTCTTCCAGGCCTCCTCGAGCGGCGGCACCGTCACCTCGAGCGTGGCGCAGCTCGCGCTCGACGTGATGAAGACGCGCTACGACCCGACGCGCTACAACGTCTACTTCTTCTACGCCTCCGACGGCGAGAACGCGGCGGAGGACCGCGAAGACGCGCGCGCGGGGCTTCTCGAGATCGCGCGGCAGGTCAACTACTCGGGCTACATCGAAACCGGCGGCATCGCCACGTTCCGCCCGCGCGACACGCAGCTCGCGGAGATCTTCGCCGAGCTGAAGGCGGGCGGGGCGGCGGTCGGCACCAGCCATCTCGCCTCGCAGGACGACGTCTGGGGGGCGATCCGGCAGTTCTTCACCGAGCAGGCGCGCGATGACTGAGCTCGAGGAGTACGGCAGCCGCATCGAGGCGCTCGCCCGCGCGCTCGGCCTCGACTACTATCCGGTCGACTTCGAGCTCGCGCCGGCGAGCCTGATGACCGAGATCGCCGTGTACGGGCTGCCGGTGCGCATGCCGCACTGGTCGTTCGGCGTGCGCTACATCCACCAGCTCGTGCGCCAGAGCATGGGCTACTCGAAGATCTTCGAAGTGATGTTTCCCGGCGACCCGTGCCGCGCCTTCCTGATGGACGGCAACTCGCTCGCCGAGAACACGCTCGTCACCGCGCACGTGCTCGGCCACGCCGATTTCGCCAAGCACAACCAGCTGTTCGCGCGCTTCCACGCCATGTCGGGCGGCAACATCGTCGAGCAGGCGGCAGCGCACGCGCACCGCATCCAGCTCGCCATCGAGAAGCACGGCGTGGAGCGCGTCGAGGGAGTGCTCGACGCGGCGCTCGCGCTCGAGTCGCATGTCGACGTGGAGGGCGAGCTGCACCGCTCGCGCTACCCGGAGTTCGCGCCGGAGAAGGCGCCGCCGGAGCAAAGCGGGTTTCAGAAGAAGTTCCAGTCGCTGCCGGGCGAGTCGCGCCCGGAGAGCGTGCCGGGAGGGCGCGGGCCCGGCCCCACTCGCGCGCGCGTGCCGCCGCATCCCGAGTACGACCTGCTGTGGTTCATCGCGCACTACGCGCCGGAGCTCGAGCAGTGGGAGCGCGACATCTTCCTCATGGTGCGCGCCGAGTCGCTGTACTTCTACCCGGTATTCGCCTGCCAGATCATGAACGAGGGCTGGGCGTCGTACTGGCACGCGCGGCTGCTGCGCGAGGCCGACTTTCTGCCGCAGCCGCTCTATCTCGCCGCCCTCAAGGCGCACTCCGATGTGGTGCGGCCCTTCGCGAGCGGCGAGCAGACGGCCCTCGCCGTGAACCCCTACTATCTCGGCTTCGTGATGTGGGACCGCATCGTCGAAAGACACGGCCTCGAGCGCGCGCGCGAGGTGCGTCGCGACGAGGACGATTTCGGCTTCATCCGCAACTGGCTGGACGAGGAGCTCGCCGAGCAGTCCGGCCTCTTCGTCTACGAGGCGCGCCCGGGCGACGAGATCCGCGTGACGTCGAAGGACATCAACGCGGTGCGCGAGGCGATCCTCGCCCCCAAGTTCAACTTCGGCGCGCCGCGCGTCGCCGCCGTCGAGCTCGGCAACGACGGCGCCCTGACGCTCGCGCATGCGCACGAGAGCGACGGCCGCGGGCTCGACCTCGGCCGGGCGAAGAAAGTGCTCGAGTACGTGCGGCGGGTATGGCGGCGGCCCGTTCACCTGCAGACGGTGAACGAGCGCGCCGAGCAGGTCGACCTGGCGGCCTAGAGCAGCAGCGCGACCAGCAGGATGACGATGATGATGAGCATCAGCTCCTGGTTGCTGATCGCGCCGCCCGCGGGCAGCGCATCGAGGCGCCCGGCGAGCTGAGCCACCTCGCCGTCGCTCATCGCCTGCACGCGCGCGGCCGCGTCGGCCGGCGCGATCCCCATCTTCTGCAGCTCGCGCGTCACGTCCGGTCGCGCGAGCATCGCCTTGACCCGCTCGCGATCGCCGCTCGGCTTGATCGCCGCGTCGCTGCCGATCAGGGCCGCCTGCGCCGCCGGCGCGGAGAGGGCAAGGAGGGCTACGAGAATTCCCAGCATTCGCTTCATGTTCGCTCCCATGAGTTGTGCCTTAAGGTTGGACAAGGCGCGCCCACTATAACGGCGGCGCGTTACGCAGCGTCAAGTGCATAATGCGCCGCCATGAAAGCCTACGTCCTTCGCTCCGACCCCGATGCCGTGCGCCTGGAGCTGCGCGAGAGGCCGCAGCCGCAGCCGGCCGCGGACCAGGTGCTCGTACGCATCCGCGCGGCGAGCCTCAACCGCGGCGAGCTGATCCGCGGCCAGGGCCTCGTCAAGCCCGGGAGCGAAAAGCCCGCGGGCATGGACGCGGCGGGCGAGGTGGTCGGCACCGGCGAGCGCGTCATGGGTCGTTTGCCGGGCGCATTCGCCGAGTTCGGGGCGATGGACCGCCAGGATGCGATTGCCGTTCCGCAGTGCCTCTCCTGGGAGGAAGCGGCCGCCGTGCCGATCACCTTTCTCGTGGTCTACGACATGCTCGTGCAGCAGGGGCGGCTCGCGGCGAACGAGTGGCTGCTCGTCACCGGCGTCACCTCGGGGGTGGGCGTCGCGGCGCTGCAGGCCGCGAAGGCGCTCGGAGCGAAAGTGATCGGCACCTCGCGCTCGGCGCAAAAGCTGGCACAGCTCGCGCCGCTCGGGCTGGATGTGGCGCTGCATACCGGGCAGGGCGATTTCCACGACGCGGTCATGAAAGCGACCGGCGGCAAAGGCGTGAATCTCGTCGTCAACAACGTGGGCGGGACGCTCTTCCCCGAGTGCATCCGCTCGCTCGCCTACGAGGGGCGCCTCGCCACGGTCGGCTATCTCGACAAGGTGACCAGGGCAGAGCTCGACCTCGACGCGCTGCACGCCAAGCGGCTCACGCTCTTCGGCGTGTCGAACAAGCTGCGCACCGCGGCGCAGCGCGCCGCCACCGTCGAGGGCTTCAAGCGCGACTTCCTGCCGCTCTTCGCGAGCGGCCGGCTCAAGCCGCTCGTGCACCGCGTCTTCGCCTTCGCCGACCTGCCGAAAGCGAAGGAGGCGATGGAGGCCGACACGCACGTCGGCAAGATCGTGGTGCGAATCTAGGGACGTACATCGTTTCGTTTTCCGGCGAGCCAGGCGAGCCGGGAAACGGTGTACGTCCCTGGTTCTCTACTGCGCCTTGATACCCGCCTGCTTGATCACCCGGCCCCAGGTCTCGTACTCGCGCTTGATGTAGGCCGCGAACTCCTCGGGCCTGCTCGACTGCGGCTCGACCCCCGTCTTCTTCATGGCGGCGACCACCTCGGGATTGGCGAGCGCCTTGGCGATCTCATCGTGCAGCCGATCGACGACCGGCTTCGGCATGCCGGCCGGTCCGAGGAAGCCGTACCAGTTGAGCGCCTCGTAGCCCGGGTAGCCCTGCTCGGCCACCGTCGGTACGTCGGGCATCAGCTGCGCGCGCTTCGCTCCCGTGGTGGCGATGGCCCGCGCCTTGCCGGCCTGTATTTGCTTCACGGAAGAGATGGGAGTGGCGACGAAGGACGACACCTCCTTGCCGAGGAAGCCGCGCATCGCCGGCCCGCCCCCCTTGTAGGGTACGTGCACGAGCTCGATCTTCGCCATGATGGCGAGCAGCTCGCCGGCGAGGTGTCCGGCGCCGCCCACGCCCGAAGAGGCGTACGTCAGGGTCTTCGGCTTCTCCTTCGCGAGCTTCACGAAGTCCGCCAGGTTCTTCACCGGCAGATCCGGCTGCACGACGAAGACATTGGCGAACACCGCCGCCATGCTGATCGGCGTCAGGTCCTTCAGCGGATCGTAGGTGAGGCGCATGAGGAACGGGTTGGCGGTAAGCGCGCCGACATTCGCGAGCACGACCGTGTAGCCGTCCGGCGCCTCCTTCGCGACGTGCGCGACGGCGATCGTCCCGCCCGCGCCCGCGCGGTTCTCGACCACGATCTGCTGGCCGAGCTGATCGCCGAGCGCCTTGCCGACGATGCGCGCCGTCGTGTCGGTGCCGCCGCCGGGCTCGAAGCCGACGACGATCGTGACCGGCTTGCTGGGAAAGCCTTGCGCGGCGGCGGCGAGGGCGAACGCCATCGCGGCGACAAAGGCCGATAACCGCTTCATTTGCTCCTCCTCGTGGTGGTGGTGGTCTATCTACCCTTGAAAACCGGCTTGCGCTTTTCCATGAACGCCCGTCGGCCTTCGGCGTAGTCCTCGCTCTCGAAGCATTCCTTCACCCACGTCGCGCACGCGGCGGCGTCGTAGCTCGCTTTCGTCACCTCGGCGATGACCCGCTTCGCCGCACGCAGCGTGAGCGGCGCATTCGCGGCGATCATGTCGCAATAGGCGCGCGTCGCCGAGGCGAGCTCGCCGGCAGGAACCACCTTGTGCACGAGCCCCATGTGCAAGGCTTCGGCCGCGCTGAACTGCCGCGCCGTGAGCATGATCTCGCGCGCGAACGCAGCGCCGACGAGATCGACGAGGCTCTTCATCGCGCCGGCGCGATAGCCCAGCCCCATCTTCCCCGCCGGGATGCCGAAGCGCGCGTCGTCGGCGGCGAGGCGCAGGTCGCACAGCGCGGCGATGTTCAGTCCGCCGCCCAGGCAGTAGCCGCGGATCATGGCGAGGGTCGGCTTGTCGAGCTCGCGCAGCCGCGTCATCGCCGCATCGCCGAGCTGCTCGTAGCGGCGCTGGCCTTCGGCGTCCGCGCGGTGCTTCTCGAACTGCGAGATGTCGGCGCCCGAGGCGAACGCCTTGTCGCCCGCGCCGGCGAGGACCACGACGCGAATCGCGGGGTCGGCGGCGAAGTCGGCGAGAACCTCGGGGATCGCCTGCCACATCTCCACCGACACGGCATTGCGCCGCTCCGGGTTGTTGAACACCAGCCAGCCGACCGCGCCGTCCTTCTTCGCAACGATGCGATCGGTCGCCGGCTCGGCCATCAGACCACCCCTTGCGCGCGCAATGCTGCGATTTCTTTTTTCTCGTAACCCAGCTCGGCCAGGATCTCCTCGGTATGCTGGCCCACGTCGGGCGTGGCGGTCTTCACGCTCGCCGGCGTACGCGAAAGGCGCGCCGCCTGGCCGAGGATCTTGAAGCGGCCCAGGCGCGGATGCTCGACCTCGGCGGCGGCGCCGAGATGCTGCACCTGCGGGTCGGCGAAGACCTGGTCCATGCGGTAGATCGGACCGCACGGCACGCCGATCGCGTTGAAAGCGTCGATCCACTCGGCGGACGTCTTCTTGCCGAGCTCTTCGTTCATCAGCGCATTCAGCGCTGCCCGATTCCTGGCGCGCAGCTCGTTGCTCCTGAACCTGTCGTCGGCTGCGAGCTCCGGGCGCCCGAACACCTCGCTGATGCGGCGCCACATGCCGTCGCCGGAGGCGGCGACGTTGATGTAGCCGTCCTTCGTCTTATAGGCCGAGGTCGGCATGCTCGTCGGATGATCGTTGCCCACCTGCCCCGGGACCTCGCCTTTCATCGCGTAGCGCGCGGCCTGGAAATCGAGGAGCGCGATGCCCGCCTGCAGGAGCGAGCTCTGCACCCACTGGCCGCGGCCCGAGTGCTCGCGCTCGAGCAGCGCGGTCATGATGCCGAGCGCGGCGAAGAGTCCCGCGGCAACGTCGGCGACCGCGGCGCCGACGCGCATCGGGCCCTGCCCGGGCGCGCCGGTGACCGACATGATGCCGCTCATCCCCTGCGCGATCTGATCGAAGCCGGGCCGGTCCCGGTAAGGCCCGTCCTGGCCGAAGCCGGAGATGCTGGCGAGGATGATCCGCGGGTTGATCTTGGCAAGCGACTCGTAGTCGATACCGAGGCGGAACTTCACGTCGGGCCGGTAGTTTTCCACCACCACGTCGGCCGTCTTCGCCAGCCGGTAGAACACCTCGCGCGCCTGAGGCAGCTTGAGGTTGAGGGTCATCGCTCGCTTGTTGCGGTGCAGGTTCTGCATGTCCGGGCCGTCGCGCGGCCCTCCCATGCCTTCGTTCGGGTCGACGCCCGGAGGTGACTCGATCTTGAGCACGTCCGCGCCGAAATCCGCGAACTGCTTCACACAGGTCGGCCCGGCGCGCACGCGTGTCAGGTCTAGAATGCGCAGGCGCGAGAGCGCGGAAGAGGCGCGGATGGCTGGCATGGAATTATTCTAGCTGCCGCGGTGTTCCCGGTTTTCGGTCGATTCGTTTCCAGGGAGAGAGCATGAGCACGAAAACGGCAAGAATCCTCGCGGTGGCAGCAATCGTCGCGCTCGCCGGCTGCGCCGGCATGAAGGACAAGATGCCCGACTGGATGCCGGGCAGCGGCGCGATGAACGTCTCGCTCGCCGGCGCGCAGGAAGTGCCTCCGGTCAGCACGGCGGCGAAGGGCAGCGGCACGTTCCGGGTCATGGAGGACGGCACGCTGACGGGCAGCGTGACGACCGAAGGGATGCAGGGGACGATGGCGCACATCCACCACGGTGCGAAAGGCAAGAACGGCCCGGTGATCATTCCGCTGGTGAAAAACGGCAATACCTACAGCGTGCCTGCCGGTCGCAAGCTGACCGAGGCGCAGATGGCCCAGCTCAAGGCGGGCGAGCTCTACGTCAACGTGCACAGCAACGCGCACAAGGGCGGCGAAATCCGCGCCCAGCTCGCGCCGTAAAGCCCGGCTCTCCGGGGAAGCCCTGAAGGCTTCCCCGGCTGCCTTTCGTCGAGAAAGGCTGCAGCAGCTCGAGGCTGGAATGGCGGCAGGGGTGGACGTGTTAGCCGGTACCCACCCGGAGGCCACCGCCATGAAGACTTTTTCCTTTGTTCTCTTCAGCAGTCTCGCACTGATCGCATCGTCGCAGGTCCTCGCCCAGGCCAACGTCCGCGTCCGCGGCACGATCTCCGAAGTGCAAGGCGACATCCTGAATATCAAGTCACGAGACGGCCGCGATATTGCCTTGCACCTGACGCCCGACGCCCAGGTCGTGGTGCCGAAGCGGGCGAGCGCCGCCGACTTCAAGCCGGGCAGCTACATCGGCGTCACGTCGGTGAAAGGCCCAGACGGCCGCGCCGTCGCGAAGCGCATCCACGCGCTTGGACCGCAGGTGCCGCAAATGCACGGCGCGTGGGACTCCATTCCGAACTCGACGATGACCAACGCCAACCTGGAAGGTAGCGCGCGGGCGAGCGGCGGCGAGGAGATCACGCTCAAGTACAAGGGCGGCGAGGAGAAGGTCCTGGTCACACCCGAGACCGAGTACTACACGTTTGCTCCGGGGACGCGCGCCGACCTGAAACCCGGCGAGAGCGTCTTCACCGGCGCTCGTGTCGAAGGCGACGGAAGGTTCGTCACCAGCCGCGTCGTCGTCAGCAAGGACGGGGTGAAGCCACCCCAGTAGCCGGCCGCGCTCCCGGGAATCCCGGCACGGCGCTTGCGACGCCGGATTAGCCCATTTTCCAGCGGAGAAGATCATGCGGCATTACGCCGGCGTCCTGGTCGCCGGGGCGGCCTTCGCACTCGCCGCGGCACCGGTCGGCGCCGCGCCGCAGGCGCAAGGCCCGCTCGAGTGCAGTATCGCCGCCGACATGGCGGTGGTGGCCAAGTCGCTCGCGGCCGAGAAGATCGCGCGGCCCAAGGCCGACACCATCATGGAGCGCATCTACCGCGTGTCCGGATCGCCGCGCGGCAAGGAAATGATGAAGGAAATCCTCGACGCCGCCTACGCGCTGAACAGCGCCGCCGCCGGAGGAACGGCGCAGCACTTCGCCGAGTCGCTCTTCGCGAGCTGCCTGCAGTCCGGCGGCGACATGGACGGCGTCCTCGGCGAGCGGCTCTAGCCGCTACTTCGCGATCCGCGTGTTGGCGAGCGCCAGGCGATCGCTCATATTGCGCACCAGCGCGCGCATGAGCTGCAGCCGCGCGCTCACGCTCATCGCATCGAACGACGCCGCCTCGAACTCGGCGAGCAGGCAATCGGTCAGCGACTCCACGGTGGCCTGACGCGGCTGCTCGCCGCCGCTGATCCACGCCATCTCGCCGAAGCACTCGCCGCCGTTCACCATGTTGAGCAGGCGCCCGCCGAGCGTGACCTTGGCCTGCCCCGACGCGAGGAAGAAGAGGCTTGAGCCCTTCTCCTTCTCTCGCAGGATGATGCGCGAGCGGGCGATGCGCCGCCATTTCCCGGCGCGCGCGAGCTCCCACAGCTCGGTGTCCGACAGCGCGCCGAGCATCGGCACGCTTTTCAGCACCACGTACTTCTCGCTGTCCGGGATGGCCCCGGCCGGCAGCGCGGCCTGTCCGATACGGGAGAGCTCGAGCGCGAACTCGGTGAAGTTGGCATGACGGGCCTCGGGCGCCTTGCGCAGCGCGCGTAGGATCACCGCGTCGAGCGCCTTCGGCAGCTCGCGCCGCACTTCCGAGGGCGCGAGCGGCTCGAGCTTGACGATCTTGTCGAGCAGCGCTTCGAGGTTCTCGGCGAGGAAGGGCTTCTTGCCGGTGAGCAGCTCGTACAGCACCACGCCGAGCGAATACATGTCGCTATGGAAGGTCAGCGGCTGCCCGAGGATCTGCTCCGGCGACATGTAGTACGGCGAGCCCATGGCCTGCGTCTGTACGACCGGGCTCTTGCGCAGAAAGGCGGCGCCGAAGTCGGCGATCTTCACCTCGGTGCCCGAGGCGATCATGATGTTCGCCGGCTTGATGTCGCGGTGGACGATGCCTTCCTTGGCCGCGTGCTCGAGCGCGCCGCAGCACTTGAAGCCGATCTGCAGCACGTCGGTCAAGGGCAGCAGGTGCGGCGCCGCCACGTGGCGCGAGAGGTCGCCGCCGGTCACCAGCTCCATCGCGATGTGGCCCGAGTCCTCGCCCACCACGGCGTCGAGGATGGCGACGATGTGCGGATGGCGGAGCTTGCCCGCGAGCGACGCCTCGTTCTGAAACTGCGAGCGGTACAGGCTGCCGAACTCGGGATCGCGAAATACTTCCGGCTCGATCGTCTTCAGCGCGACCTCCTTGCCGGTGAAGGTATCGCGCGCGAGGTACACCGCCCCGGTCGCGCCCTTGCCGAGAAGCTTCTGGACATCGTACTTGCCGACCTGCAGGCGCAGGTCGAGCATCGCTGCTGTGGAGGTGTCGTTCAAGGCCGCGTGCTTTAAGCTTTCGCGCGAATGTACCTCAAGCGGAGGTGGCGATGAGAATCTGGCTGGCGGTGCTGCTCGCCGGCACGGCGGCGCACGCCGAAGTGAGCGTGAAGGAGTACGCAATTCCCCCCGGCCACGGAATCCACGACGTGTGGGCCGGGGGCGCGCCGGGCGATCCGGTGTGGTTCTCGGCGCAGCGCTCGGGACATCTCGGCATCCTCGATCCGAAGACCGGCGGCGTGCAGCTCATCGCGCTCGGCCGCGGCTCCGCGCCGCACGGCGTGGTGGCCGGACCCGACGGCGCCGCCTGGCTCACCGACGGCGGCCGCAATGCCATCGTTCGCGTCGACACGCATACGCGCGCCGTACGCTCGTGGAAGCTTCCCGGGAACGACTACGCCAACCTCAACACGGCGACTTTCGACGGCGCGGGCATGCACTGGTTCACCGGCCAGAGCGGCATCTACGGCCGCCTCGATCCGGCGAGCGGCGCCATGGCGGTGTTCGCGGCGCCGAAGGGCGTCGGGCCCTACGGAATCGCCAGCACGCCCGGCGGGGCGGTTTATTTCGCCTCGCTCGCCGGCTCCTATGTCGCGCGCATCGATACGGCGAGCGGCGCGGCAACCGTGCTCGGGCCGCCGACGCCGCGCCAGGGCGCGCGTCGCGTCTGGCCGGACTCGAAGGGAAACGTCTGGGTCTCGGAGTGGAACTCGGGAAACCTGTCGCGCTATTCGCCGGCGAGCGGCCGCTGGTCGACCTGGCGCGCGCCCGGCGAGGAGCCGCGGCTCTATGCCGTCTACGTCGACGCGCGCGACCAGGTGTGGGCCTCGGAGTGGAGCGCGCAGGTCATGCTGCGCTTTGACCCGACCCGCGAGAAATTCGAGGTGTTCCGCTCCTCGAGCAGCACGGCCAACGTTCGGCAGATTCATGGACGCCGCGGCGAGGTGTGGACCCCGGAATCGGCGGCCGACAAGATCGTCGTGTACCGCTACGACTAGGCGCGGGCGGCGCTCGAGCCGCCGCGGCAGGTTTCGGCCTTGCCGCGGCGGCGAGCGCCTGCTCCCTTCACACTCCCCTTTTCAATGCAGGCTGCGCGCGAAGGTCCGGCCGCGCAGCAGATCGTAGGCCTGCGGATCGTCCTTCACGAGATCCGAGATGGCGAGGGTGATCTCGTCGTAGATTTCGTCGAACTGCGAATCGAGCTTCGGGAAGATGCCGATCTCCGTGACGAAGAGATCGGCGTCCGGGATGCGGCTCGGATCGAGGTCGCGCGGCAGCATGGCGCGGTCCTGCACCGAGAAGCCGTGCAGCGTGGGACAGCGGGCGAACAAGCCGCGGATCTTCGTTGCGACGCTCGCTTCGAGCTTCACCAGCAGGGAGTCGGGCAGCCCCGGCTTGAACTCGAACGTCTTCATCTGTAGCGCCTTCCAGTAGTGCCTTGTCACGGAAGATACTACAGAGCGCCACGGACGCGCGACATCGGGGATTCCCCGAGCGGCGACGACAGCGAAAACCCGCGACGCCTGTCTGCGACGTTGCGGAGGGGTCTATTGCAGCATTCGCGCGAAAGTCCGGCCGCGCAGCCACTCCGAGGCCTCGGGGCGCTCCTCGAGGAGATCGGCCAGCGTGGTCGCGATGTGCTGGAAGATTTCCCCGTATTGCTCCGGGGAGAGCCGCGGGGTGATGCCGACGTCGCTCACGAAAAGCTCGCCCGCCTCGGCGCGCACGGCGAAGCCCGAGAGCTCCGGGCACCGGGAGAAAATCGACCGTACCTGACGCTCGAGATCCGGGGGCATCGCCATGTCTGCCACGCTATTCCCGCCGCGTTGCACGGGGCGCGCGCCCGCCGCCGCCCGGGCGGCCTAATGCTTTTCCCGGCAGCGTCGCGCTTGCTCGGCAAAGATACTATCTTTACCATGGTCGAGCTTGGACCGCGCGCATCCGCTCTTCGCCCCCGCCGCGCCGCGCCGCCTGCCCGGGGCGCCGGGCGCTGCCACCCTCGCCTCGCGCATCGTCGCCGACGTGCGCGAGCAGCTCTTCGAGCGGCGGCTGCGCGCCGGCGACTTCCTCGGCACCGAGAAGGAGCTCGCGGCCCGCCACGGCGTGAGCCGGGTCGTCGCGCGCGATGCGCTGCGCACGCTCGAGGCCATGGGCATCGTGGAGATTCGCCGCGGCGCGCGCGGCGGCGCGCGCATCACGCGCGGCAATCCGCAGCTTTTCGCCGAGGCGCTCGCGGTGCAGCTCGAGCTCGCGGAGATCGGCGTGGACGAAATCCTCGCCGCGCAGCACGCCATCGAGTGCCTGGCGGCCGAGCAGGCCGCGACGAACGCCACTCGCGCCGATATCGCGCGCCTCAACGCGCTGGTCACGGAGGCGCGTGCGTTGCTCGACGATCCGGATGCCTTCACCCGCTCGAGCCTCGGTTTCCATCTCGCGCTCGCCGACGCCTCGCACAACCGGGTACTGCACTACCAGCTCGTCTCGCTGCAGCACGTGTCGTGGCCGTCGCGCAACCGCACCCTGACCCGCACCGTCGCGCTGCGCGTGCTCGAGGCGCATCGGCGCCTCGCGGAGCGCATCGCCGCGCACGACGCGGCGGGAGCGCGCGCGCTCATGGACGAGCACGTGCGCATGATCCACGGGCGGCGCTCCGCCGAGCGCCGCCGCAAGCATTCTTTCTGCTAGGAGGAGAAGATGGCCAAGTTCCTGATCACCCCGCACTTCCGCCTGCACGAGTGGGTCGCCGAAGAGAAGGGCTACTTCAAGGCCGAAGGGCTCGACTACGAGTTCCGGGAGGCGTTCAAGGGCAAGGATCTCGCGCAGGCGCACGCCACGCCGAACAAGGTGGGCGCCTTCCAGAACATCGCTGCCGGCCGCGACAGCAACGTAAGCTGCGCCTGCCACTGGACGGTGAACGTCGCCGCCTCCAAGGGCCACGCCAAGCTCTACGCGGACGCGTACTCCGTCTCCCCTTCCGCCGTGTTCGTGGCGCCGGAATCGCCGATCAAGACGCCCGAGGACCTGCGCAACGTGCCGATCTCGGTGGGGCACCAGTCGGGCAGCCACTACTCGACCATCCAGGCGCTCGAGCAGTACATGCCGCTCTCCGACATCAAGCTCTCCTTCGCCGACGGCATCCTCTTCTCGCGGATGGAGAAGCTCTTCGACCGCAAGGTGCCGGCCGCCGCGGTGTTCTCGGGCCCGTACTACTTCCTGGAGCAGATGGGCTTCCGCAAGGTCATTGACACCACCTTCATGATGGCCTCGATGCTGAACAACGACCCGGACCCCGAAGACGTGAAGAAGTACTTCCGCGCGCTGCGCAAGGCGCAGCGCGACATCGACCTGCGACCCGAGCTCTATACGCATTACTACAGGAAGGAGTTTCCGGCGCGCTTCGTGCCGCTGATGGATACCCGCCGCTGGGGACCGGGCGAGCGCATCGTCTTCGAGCCCTACACCAAAGAGGTGTTCGAGGAATCCTTCAAGTGGATCCGCGAGCGGCACATCTTCGAGGGCCACGACATGGGCGCCGGGCGCTACGAAGACGCTTGCGTCTCTCTGACGGCGTAACGGCTCTCATGAGCGGAACAGCGGCGGCGGCACGAAGGAGCCGCTGATCGCCGAGAGCATCCGCGCGGCGGCGAGCAGCGCGGGCTCGCTCCAGCGCCGGCCTACGAGCTGTACGCCGATCGGCAGGCCTTCCGTGCTGCGCGTGAGCGGCACCACGACCGCAGGATGGCCGGTGAGGTTGAAGGGGCAGGTGTAAGCGGTGCCGGCGATGAAATACGGGACCGCGTGCCCGTCGACGTCGATCGGCGTACCGAACGGCACGTGCGCAATCGCCGGGCCGACGCTGACCGGGCACAGAAATGCATCCCAGCGCTGGAAAAAACGCTCGAGGACGCCGATCAAGGCATCGCGCCGGTTGAGCGCGCCCATGTACTCGGCCACGCCGGCGTGCACGCCCTTCGCCGAGCCGCGCGCCACGGCCCAGTGCTCGCCCAAGGTGGCATTGAGCGCTGCGACCCGTTCCGCGCTTCGCTCGCGGCTGGTCGCGGCGCGCTCGCAGATCGCGATCTCGCCCCAGGTCTCCCACGCCGCGCCGAAGTCGAAGCCCTCCGGGTTGCGCTCCTCGACCACGCAGCCGCAGCGCGCGAGCTCCGCGGCGAGCCTGCCGATGGCCTGCTTCGTCTCGCGCGTCACCGGAATGCCGCCGAAGTCGGTGCTCCAGGCGAAGCGGTGCTCGCGTAGCGCCTTCTGCGCCGGCTCCTCCCAGGGGACGGGAGGAACGTCGGGCTCGCGGGGATCGGGCCCGGAAAGGATTCGCGTGAGCGTGCCGAGATCCTCCAGCGAGCGCGCGAGCGGGCCGAGCACGTTCATGTGGCGCACCGCGCGCGGCTGCCCGGGCGGCTCGGGGATGTGTCCGGCGTTGGGGATGCGTCGCTCGGTCGCCTTGAGCGCGAAGAGACCGCAGAAATGCGCCGGGGTGCGCACCGAGCCGGCGAGATCGGATCCTACGTCGAACGCCGAGAGCCCCGCGGCCACCGCCGCCGCGCCGCCCCCGGTGGAGCCGCCCGGCGTGCGCTCGACATGCCAGGGATTGTTCGTGCGGCCGAAGATCGGGTTGTCGGCGCGGTAGTCCGCGGAGAGCGGCGGCACGTTCGTCTTGCCGAGGAGAATCGCGCCGGCCGCGCGCAGCCGAGCCACCGCCGGCGCATCGCGCGCGGGGACGTAATCCTTGAGCGGTGGATGCCCGCCGGTCGTACGCACGCCCTCGGTCTCGAGCGCGTCCTTGATCGTCATCGGCACACCGTGCAACGGACCCTGGCGCTCGCCGCGGGCAAGCGCAGCATCGGCCTCCCGCGCGCGCCGGCGTGCGCCAGCCGCGTCGAGCGTGCAGACGGCGTTCAGCGCTGCGTTATGCCGCTCGATGCGCGAAAGGTAGAGCTCGACCAGCTCGGCCGCCGTGCACCGGCGCTCGCGGATCGCCGAGGCGAGCTCGAGCGCGCTGCAGAACGGGTCGGCCGGCACCCGGCCATTCTAAGCGCCGCGATCTTCAGTGCACCTGCCGCACGAAGGTCTTGCCGCGCAGGACATCCTTCGCCGTCGGACGCTCGTACATGAAGTCGAGCAGCGCCACGGCGATTTCGTTGTAGATCGCCTCGCACTGCTCGGCGTTGATGAGCGGGTACACGCCGATGTCGGTCACCACCAGCTCGCGCTCGAGGGCGAGCGAGCGCAGCTCCTCGGGCAGCGCAGCCGAATCCTGCACGGTGAAGCCGTGCAGCTGCGGGCAGCGGTCGAAAATCACCTCGACGCGCGCGGCCAGGTCCTCGTCGAGCGAGGGCAGATCGGCGTTGAGGCTTCCGAGCTGGACGGGCTTCATGCCCCTCGTCTCGCAAGGAACGGGCCAGCCCGTGGAAAAGGGGGCCGGCACTATACTGCGTCCATGGCGCACGGCAACGAATTGCTCCTTCAGGCGGCGGTCTACTTCGCCGCAGCCGTCGTCGCCGTGATGGCCGCCCACCGCCTCGGGCTGGGGTCGGTGGCAGGCTACCTGCTCGCCGGCATCGCCATCGGCCCCTGGGGTTTTCAGCTGGTCGCCGAGCCCCAGGCGATCCGCACCTTCGCCGAGCTCGGCGTGGTGATGCTGCTCTTCGTCATCGGCCTGGAGCTCGAGCCGAGGCGCCTCTGGAGCATGCGTCGCAAGCTTCTCGGCCTGGGGCTCGCGCAGGTGCTCGGTACTGTGCTCGCCATCGTGCTGTTGGCGCGCCCTTTTGGCGTCGACATGCGCATGGCGCTCGTCGCCGGCATGGCGCTGTCGCTCTCCTCGACGGCGCTCGCGCTGCAGCCGCTCGCCGAGCGCAGCGCGCTCGGCACGCAGGGCGGGCAGGCGACCTTCGCCGTGCTGCTCTTCCAGGACCTGGCGGTGATCCCGATGCTCGCGCTGCTTCCGGTGCTCGGCACGCAAGGCGCCTGGGCCGGATTCTCTTGGCAGGGCGCCTGGTTCGCCCTCGTCACCGTGGTCGGCACCCTGGTGCTCGGCCACTTCATCGCGCGTCCGATCTTCCGCCACATCGCGCGCACCCGCTTGCGCGAGATCTTCACCGCGTTCGCGCTGCTCCTGGTCCTCGGCATCGCGCTGCTCTTCGAGGCCGCCGGGCTGTCGATGGCGCTCGGCGCCTTCCTCGCCGGCGTGCTGCTCGCCGAGTCCGAGTACCGCCACGAGATCGAAGCGGCGATCGAGCCGTTCAAGGGCCTGCTGCTCGGGCTGTTCTTCATCGCCGTGGGGATGAGCGTCGATTTCGCCGTGCTCGGCGCGCGGCCGTTTCTCGTCGTCGGGCTGATCGTCGGCGTCTTCCTGCTCAAGGGGGCGGTGCTCTGGACCATCGCCCGCGTGGCTCGGCTGCCGCGCTCGCAGCAGCCGCTGTTCGTCCTGCTGCTCGCGCAGGGCGGGGAATTCGCCTTCGTGCTGCTCGGTCTGGCCGGCCTGTACGGCGCGCTGCCCGTCCAGACCGCGCAAGCGATGACCCTCGCCGTGGCGCTCTCCATGCTCGCCACGCCTTTTCTCCTCCTGCTGCACGATCGGGAAATCGCGCCGCGCTTCGCCGACGAGTCGGCGAAGCTCGAAGCCGACGTGCCCGAGCCGAGCCGGGTCATCATCGCCGGGCTCGGCCGCGTCGGCCAGGTGGTCGCACGCATCCTCAATGCAAGCGGCTACCAGCCCACGGTGCTCGACGACAAGCCCGACCATGTCGAGGCCTCGCGCAAGCTCGGCTTCCGCGTCTTCTACGGCGACGCGACGCGCCTCGACCTGCTGCATGCGGCGGGCGCCGGCGAGGCCGACCTGCTGATCATCACCCTCGACAACGCCGACGCGGTCACGCGCCTCGCGCGCACGGTGCGCGCGCACTTTCCGAAGCTGCGCATGGTGGCCCGTGCACGCGACATGCGCCACATGTTCGAGCTGCGCGACCTCGGCGTCGAGCTCGTCGAGCGCGAGACCTGGCCCTCGGCGCTCAAGCTGGGCGAGATCGCGCTGGCGGCGGTGAGCGCCGATGCGGAGCGCGCGCGGCGCGCGGCGCAGCTCTTCGCCGAGCACGACCTGGAAGTGCAGGCCAAGCTCTACGCGGTGCACAAGGGCGCGCCGGATGCGCACGTCACGGTGTCGAACGAGCTGCGCGACCAGCTCTCGCGCACCCTCGCCGCCGACGAGGCACGCAGCAAGGTCTAGCCTCGTCGTCTAGAATGAGGCTATGAGCGCACCCGCCAAGGAAGGCGCAACGAAAGGCGCCGCGCCGGCTGCCGATGCCTTCTACCAGCTCGCCGAGAAGATCTTTGTCGGGCTCGCCACGCGGGTGTACGGTACGCTCGCCGGAACCGACCAACGCAAGCCGGAGCCGAAGGCTCTCGCTGCCTACAGCTTCAAGCTCGCCGAGGCATTCGAGCAGGCCTACCGCGAGACCGACCGCATGAAAGCAGCGCTCGCCGCCGCGAACAAGGCGGCGGTCAAGCTCGACGAGGTAGACCTCTCGAGCGTCTTCCAGAGCACCGGCAAGACCTGAACTTCGTTCCCGTCCTACTTCAAACGACATGAGCATGCCAATGCAGAAGACGCTGTGCATGACCGCGATGGCCGCCCTGGTGGCTGCCGCCGGATGCGCGGACCCGGTGACCAAGGAAGAGATGGCCACGGCCGACTACGGGCCGCAGCCCACGCGCTGGCAGGAGGAGATCAAGAGCTATCTCGGCTTGCGCCTCACCGACCCGAAGGAGGCGATCGTCGACTTCAAGGCCGGCCCGAAAATCCTCTACCAGCGCGGCACCGTACTGCGCGGAGAGCAGTACGGCTGGGGTGTCTGCGTCTGGGTCAACGACAAGGACAAGAGCGGCGCGTATCAGGGCGTCTACCCGATGAGCTTCTTGCTGCGCGACGAGAAAATCGTGGCGGTGAACGGCGGGCCGGATGACGGCGCGATCATCGGCCCGAACTATGCGCGCAAGCAGTGCGAGCAGCTCGGCGCGCCCCCCGCACCCGGCAGCCCTTCCTGAAGGCGAGCGCCGCCGGCGGCGCTACGGCGTGCCGAGGTAGTCCTGCTTGCCGATCTCCACGCCGTTGTGCCGCAGGATGTTGTAGGCCGTCGTGACGTGGAAATAGAAGTTGGGCAGCGCGTGGCCGAGCAGGTACTGCAGGCCGGTGAAGCGCCGCTCGCCGCTTCTCATCGGCAGGACGATTTCCCGCGCCTCGGCGCCGTCGATGCGCGCGGCGGGGACGGAAGCGACGAAGTCGCGCGTCTTCGCGATGCGCGCCTTTAGCTCGGCGAACGTACGCTCGCTGTCCTCGTACTTCGGGATCTCCATGCCGGCGAGGCGCGCCACCGCGCCCTTCGCGGTGTCGCAGGCGATCTGCACCTGGCGTGAAAACGGGAACATGTCCGGATAAAGACGAAAGCCGGTGAGCGCGAGCGGATCGATCTTGCGCGCGTCGCAGTGCATCTGCGCCTTGTCGAGAATCGCCCCGAGATTGCCGAGGATGTTGGCGAAGCGCGGCGCCGAAGCCTGATACATTGAAATATTCATGGCGTCGCATTCTAAGCGGCTCTTCTACGGCTGGTACATGGTCGCGGCCGCCTCGGCGCTGCAGTGGCTGCAGGCGGCGCTCATCACGCAGTCCTTCGGCGCGTACGTCGCCGTGCTGCAGGCCGAGCGTGGCTGGAGCAAAACCGCGCTTTCCGGCGCGGCGGCGCTGCAGCAGATGGAGGCCGCGCTGCTCGGCCCGGTGATCGGCGGGTTCATGGACCGCTTCGGCCCGCAGGGCATCATCCGCGCCGGGGTGGTGATCTTCGGCGTCGGCCTGATGCTTCTCAGCCGCACCGAAACGCTGGGCGGTTTCTACGGCGCATTCCTCATAATCGCGCTCGGCGGAAGCCTGTTCGGCTTCTTTCCCATGAACGTGCAGCTCATCCTGTGGTTCGAGCGCTGGCGGGCGCGCGCGCTGTCGTCGCTCTCGTTCGGCCTCGCGCTCGGCGGCGCCTGCGTGCCCCTGGTCGCCTGGTCGCTGCAGGCGTTCGGCTGGCGCGCCACCGCCTTCGCCTCGGGCCTGCTCGCGATCGCCGCCGGGCTGCCGCTCGCCTTCGTGATGAAGCGTCGGCCCGAGGACAGGGGTACCACGGTCGACGGTCTCCCGCCGCGAAGGGAAGCGCTGGGAGCCGCCGGCGCGGTGGCGGCAGCGAGACGCGACTTCACGGCCCGGGAAGCGCTGCGCACCCCGGCGTTCTGGCTGCTCTCGCTCGGCCACGGCTTCGCTCTCTTCGTCGTGCACGCCGTCAACGTGCACGCCATCACCCACATGACCCAGGACCTGCACTACACGTTGAAGGAGGCCTCGCTCGCCTACATGCTGCTGCCGCTCGCGCAGATGGGCGGTGTCGCGCTCGGGTGGCTGATCGGCGACCGCTACGAGAAGCGCTTCATTGCCGCCATCTGCATGCTCATGCACATGAGCGCGCTGCTGCTGCTCACCTACGCGCAGAACCTCGGCATGGTGCTCGCTTTCGCCGTGCTGCACGGCGGCGCCTGGGGGCTGCGCGGTCCGTTCATGCAGGCCATCCGCGCCGACTACTTCGGGCGAACTGCCATCGGCATGATCCTCGGCATCTCGCTCATGATCCTGGTGATCGGCCAGGTCGGCGGGCCCATGATTGCCGGCGTGCTCGCCGATCTCACCGGCAACTACCGCCTCGGCTTCACGCTGCTCTCCGTGCTCGCCGGCCTGGGCTCGCTCTTCTTCGTGCTCGCCCGCCGACCCGAGCGTCCGGCCGCCTAGAAGAAGGCGAGCGCCCGCGCTTCGATGCTCTGGCGCGGCGGCGCGCCCGCGCGCGTGCCGGGATCGTCGAAAGCCGTGTGCGGGGTGAAGCGCGCGCGCCCGTCCGTGGCGGAGTCGAAGACCTTGAATACGATCGCCTCGTCGCGCCGCATTCTCGGAAAGTAGTACCAGCGGTGGCGCGGGCTGTACTTCACCCGATAGGTCTGGCCCACCCGGTGCGGATAGCGCCGCTCGGCGAGCAGCAGATCCTCGGGCGCGACGCTGCGAGCGTCGGCCATGGCGAGCGGGTTCGATTCGAGAGGCTCGACGAGCGGCCGCCACGCCTGCACGATGGCGAAGCGGCGCTCGAGGAGCGCGGCAGCTTCCTCGCCCATCAGCTCGCGCACGCGCTGCGGCCCGGACCATTCGGTGTAGTCGTTGTGCGCCGAGAGCACCGGCTCGCGCACCAGCCTCGCCTCGCGCTCGGCCTCGTCGCCCGAGCGCAGCGTGTGGTCAAAAACGACCACGCGCTTCGCGCCGCAGACTTCTCCTATCAGCGCCTCGACCTCGGGGTAGTAGACGCGCTTCAGCTCTTCGACGTCGAAAAAGTCGCGCACCGCGCTCGCGTGCCGTACGAGCACGAAGCCGCTCGTTTCCAGCGAAAGGTCGGCGGCTGCGCGTCCGTCGCCGATCTCGACGCGGCGCAGGTCTTCAGCGCCCGTGGTGCGGCGGCGGATGTTGTTCGGCCCGAAGGTCTCGTTGACGAGCGGCTCGCCGGTGTCGCGGGTATAGCGGATCTCGGCCTGCATCGGCCGATTATGACGCTAGTGCAGCACGCGCGCGAACGTGCGGCCGAAGAGCCACTGCGCCGCTTCGGCGCGGCCGTCGACGAGCTCGAGCAGCCGCTCCAGCACCTCCGCGCACAGCGCTTCCGAGGCGCTCTCGCGCGGCCAGCAGTCGAGGGTGATCTCGCCGCGTCCGTTGATGCTGAAACCGCAGATCGCCGGGTGCTCGCGAAAGAGCTCGCGGATGCCGGCCTGCAGGACGGGGAAGCTGCGCGTGTCCATGCTCGCCAAGCTAGCCAAGCGGCGCCCCGGCGGCGGTGAAACTCTGTCAGGCCGCGCGGCGGGCGCGCAGTAGTTCAGCCGCGCCTATCATGCGAGCCGCGATGGCGAGTGCGCGGCGCATCATCCACATCGACATGGACGCCTTCTACGCGTCGGTGGAGCAGCGCGACAACGCCGCGCTGCGCGGCCGGCCGGTCGCGGTCGGCGGCTCGCCCAGCTCGCGCGGCGTCGTCGCCGCCGCGAGCTACGAGGCGCGCCGCTTCGGCGTGCGCTCCGCCATGCCGATGGCGCGTGCGGTGCGCCTGTGCCCCGAGCTCGCGATCGTCCGCCCCGACTTCGCCAAGTACAAGGCCGCCTCGGAGACGGTGATGGCGATCCTGCACTCGGCGACTCCGCTCGTCGAGCCGCTCTCGCTCGACGAGGCCTACCTCGACGTGACGGAGAACCTCTGGGCCGAGCCGCTGGCGATGAACGTCGCCCGCCGGATCAAGGAGGAAATCAGGGGAAAGCTTGGCCTGACAGCCTCGGCCGGGGTCGCGCCGAACAAGTTCCTGGCGAAGATCGCCTCCGGCTGGGACAAGCCCGACGGCCTCACGGTCATTGCTCCCGAGCGCGTCGAGAGCTTCCTGCAGAAGCTGCCGGTCGAGGCGCTGTGGGGCGTCGGGCCGGTGACGGCGAAGAAGCTGCGCGGCATCGGCGTGACGCAGCTCGTGCAGATCCGCTCGGTCGACTTCGGCCTCCTCGAAGGCACCGTCGGCGGGCTCGCCGAGTGGCTCGTCAAGCTCGCGCACGGCGTCGACGAGCGCCCGGTGCAGCCGCAGCGGGAGCGCAAGTCGATCTCCAGCGAAACGACGTTCGCCCGCGACCTGACCGACCTCGCCGAGATCGAGCGCGCGCTCGACGCCCTGGCCGCCGAGGTCGCCGAGGCGCTCGAGCGAAAAGGCCTCCTCGCGCGCACGGTGACGATCAAGGTCCGCTATGCCGACTTCAGCACGGTAACGCGCAGCCACACGGCGCACGGCGCGACGCGCTCGGCGAAAAGCCTTTCGGTTCGCGCGCGCGCGCTCCTCGAGCGCACCGATGCGGCGCGCCGCCCGGTGCGCCTGCTCGGCGTCGGCGCGCACGGTCTGTCGGCCGCGACTTAGAATGCGCAACCGAAGACCATGGTTCCACTGAGCGTCAACGGCAGCTCCTTCTCCGTCGATGCGGAGCGCGACACGCCGCTCCTCTGGGTGCTGCGCGACCACCTCGGCCTGACCGGCACCAAGTTCGGCTGCGGAATGGCGCTGTGCGGCGCCTGCACCGTGTTCATCGACGGCAAGCCGGCGAGGAGCTGCGCCACGCCGGTCTCGGCGCTCGTTGGGCGGCGCGTCACGACGGTCGAAGCGGTCGGCAGCCTGCGCGTCGGCAAGGCGGTGCAGGAGGCCTGGATCGCCGAGAGCGTGCCGCAGTGCGGCTATTGCCAATCGGGACAGGTGATGAGCGCGGTGGCGCTCCTCACCAGCGTGCCGGCGCCGAACGACGCGCAGATCGACGAGGCGATGGCGGGCAACCTCTGCCGCTGCGCCACGTACCTGCGTATCCGCGCCGCCATCAAGCGCGCGGCGCGCTGGCTCGCCGAGAACCCGCCGCCAGAATGATCGAGAACGTCAGCCGCCGCGAGTTCTTCAGGCAGTCGGGCGCGCTCGTGCTGGCCGTCGCATTCGGCGACGCTAGCGCGCAGACCGACGCCACCGGCGCCTTCGCCCCGAGCGCCTTCGTGAAGATCGGGCCGGACAGCGTGGTGACGGTAGTGGTGACGCACGTGGAGATGGGCCAGGGTACCTACACCGGCCTGCCGACGCTGGTCGCCGAGGAGCTCGACGCCGATTGGTCGCAGATGCGCATCGAGCCGGCGCCCGCCGATGCCAAGCGCTACAGCAATCTCCTCTGGGGCGAAGCGCAGGGAACGGGCGGCAGCACCTCGCTCGCCAACTCCTGGCTGCAGCTAAGGCAGGCGGGTGCCGCGGCGCGCGTGATGCTGGTCGCCGCCGCCGCCGAGCGGTGGAACGTGCCGCAGGGCGAGATCACCGTAACGCGCGGGGTCGTCGAGCACGCCGCTTCGCAACGCAAGGCGAGTTTCGGCGAGCTCGCCGCCGGCGCGGCCACCCAAGTGCTGCCGTCGGAGCCGCCGCTCAAGTCGGCGAAGCAGTTTGTGCTCATCGGCCAGCCGGCGCAGCGGACCGACGCGGCCGACAAGTCGACCGGCACGGCGGTCTTCACGCAGGACATGAAGCTGCCGGGAATGCTCACCGCGGTCGTGCTGCATCCGCCGCGCTTCGGCGCGCGCCTGGCGAGCTTCGACGCCTTCCAGGCGAAGCAGGTGCCGGGCGTCGTCGACGTGGTGCGCTTCGCTACGCCGGCTCGCGAGGGGCTCGCCGTGCTCGCGCGCGACTACTGGACCGCCAGTAAAGGCCGCGCTGCGCTCGTCGCGGAATGGGACGAGAGCCACGCCTTTCAGCTCGGCTCGGCCGAGATCATGGCGCAGTACCGGGCGCTCGCGGCAAAGCCGGGCACGCCCGCGCGCACCGTCGGTGATGCCGGGCAAGCGCTGGCCGGTGCGGCAAAGACGCTCGAAGCCGCCTACGAGTTCCCGTACCTCGCGCACGCTGCCATGGAGCCGATGAACTGCGTGGTCGCGCTCAAGGCCGACGGCTGCGATATCTGGAACGGCGAGCAGTTCCAGACGGCCGACCAGGCGGCGGTAGCGAAGCTGCTCGGCATGCCGCCCTCGCACGTGCGCCTGCATATGCTCTTTGCCGGCGGCAGCTTCGGGCGTCGCGCCAATCCGCAGTCGGATTTCGTCCTCGAGGCGGCGGCGATCGCCAAGGCGCTCGGCGGAAACCTCCCGGTCAAGCTCGTATGGGCGCGCGAGGACGACATGCGCGCGGGCTACTACCGGCCGATGTATCTCCACACGCTCGCCGCCGGCCTCGACGCCCGCGGCAACCTCGTTGCCTGGCGACATCGCATCGTCGGCCAGTCCATTCTCGCCGGCACCGCCTTCGAGTCCGCCATGGTGAAGGACGGCATCGATGCGACTTCGGTCGAGGGGGCGGCCAACCTGCCGTACGCCATTCCCAACCTCGCGGTGGAGCTTCATTCGACGAAGATCGGCGTACCGGTGCAGTGGTGGCGCTCCGTGGGCTCGACGCATACCGCTTTCGCCACCGAGTGCTTCCTCGACGAGATAGCCCACGCAACCGGCAAGGACCCCCTGGCGCTGCGCCTGCAGCTCCTCGAAAAGCATCCGCGGCACCGGGCCGCGCTCGAGCTCGCCGCGGCGCGAGCGGGCTGGGGCAAGCGCGTTGCGCCCGGGCGGGCGCTTGGCCTCGCCGTGCACGAGTCCTTCGGCACCGTGGTGGCGCAGGTCGCGGAGGTCAGGAAAGCCGGACAGGCGATGCGGCTGGAGCGGGTGGTATGCGCGGTCGACTGCGGGGTGGCGGTGAACCCGAACATCGTCGCCATGCAGATGGAATCCGGGATCGGCTTCGGCCTCTCGGCGGCGCTGTCCGGGGCTATTACCCTCAAGGAGGGCAGGGTCGAACAGTCGAACTTCCACGATTACCCGGTGCTGCGCATGCCGCAGATGCCCAGCGTCGAGACGCTGATCGTGCCTTCGAACGCGGCCCCGAGCGGCGTCGGCGAGCCCGCGACGCCGGTCATCGCCCCGGCGCTCGCCAACGCGCTCCTCGCCCTGCGAGGACAACCGATCAGGGCGCTTCCCCTCTCGTCGCAAGGGCTTGTTTTGGCGTAGAATAGCGGTCCCCCTTCTACCGACCGTCCTGCGGGCTCGCCCGCGACGCGGTCAATTACTCTCGACGGAGACCGATGCAAACCCAGGAGAGAAGGCAGTTCAAGATCGGCAAGTACGACATCGTCGCGCAACCGGCCAACGGCTCGATGCACATGCTGCGCTACACGGTGCTTCTCAACGGCAAGCGGCTCGGCGCCCTGCTCAGCATGCCGACCGAATCCGACTGCCGCTTCCTCGAGTCGCCGCCGAAGGTTCCGCCGCTGAAGATCTTCTCCGTGACCTACCGCCCCGGGCGCCCGAAGAAAGGCGCGGCAAAAGCGAACGGCGAGAACGGCGAGAGCGGTCCCACCATTCCATGGTCGATCAAGGGCCAGCAGCGCTACTGAGCGCCCGCCTTCCTGAAAAAGCCCGGCTCGCCGGGCTTTTTTCTTTGTGACGGTCCGCGACGAGCTGGAAGCGCTGCGGCCGTACCTGCTGCGCTACGCCTCGCTGCAGCTTCGCAACCGCGACGCTGCGGAGGACGTGGTCCAGGAAACGCTGGTCGCGGCCCTCGCCGCCGAAGGCGGCTTCGCCGGGCGCTCGAACCTCCGCACCTGGGCGACGGGCATCCTGAAGCACAAGATCGTCGACGCGATCCGCCGCGCGAGCCGCGAGCGTCCGCTCGAAGGCGAGGAGGACGGCGCCGACTTCGACGCGCTTTTCGACGAGCGCGGGCATTGGCACGAGCATCCGGATGCCTGGCCCGCACCGGACGGTGCGCTGCAGGAGAAGCAGTTCTTCGCCGCCCTACAGCGCTGCCTGGATGCCCTGCCCGCGCGCACCGCGCAGGCCTTCCTCATGCGCGAGCACCTGGGCCTCGAGACGGCGGAGATCTGTAAGGAGCTCGGCATTACGTCGACCCACTGCTGGGTGCTTCTCTACCGCGCACGCATGGCGCTGCGCGCATGCCTCGACAAGAGCTGGTTCGGCAAATGACTCTCTCCTGCAAGGACGCCACGCGTCTCATTTCCCAGCGCGAAGATCGCCGGCTATCGCTCGCCGAGCGCATCGCGCTGACGCTGCACCTTGCGATCTGCCGCGGCTGCCGCGCGATAGCCGAGCAGCTCCCCTTCCTGCGCCGCGCACTGCGCCGCTATCTCGACGAAGGCTAGGCGGCGGTCCAGCCGCCGTCGATCGGCAGCAGCGCCCCCGTGACCGACGCGGCAGCATCGCTGCAGAGCCAGGCGGCGAGCGCCGCCACTTCCTCCACTTTCACGAACTGCTTGGTCGGCTGCGCGGCGAGGATCACGTCGCGTACCACCGCCTCCTCGCTGATGCCGCGCGCTCGCGACTGATCGGGAATCTGCCTCTCGACCAGCGGTGTGCGGACGTACCCCGGGCAGATGGCGTTCACCGTGATTGCCTGCTGCGCGACCTCCAGCGCCACTGTCTTCGTCAAGCCGGCGAGCCCGTGCTTCGCCGATACGTAGGCCGCCTTGAACGGGCTCGCGACGAGCGCGTGCGCCGAGGCGATGTTGACGATGCGTCCCCAACCCTTCTTCTTCATGGCGGGAAGCGCGGTGCGGATCGTATGAAACGCGGAGGAGAGGTTGATGGCGATGATTGCGTCCCACTTGTCCGCGGGGAACTCGTCGACCGGCGCGACGTGCTGGATGCCGGCGTTGTTCACGAGCACGTCCACCGCGCCGAACTTCGCGACCGCCTTCTCGGTCATCGCCCGGATCTCGGCAGGCTTCGTCATGTCCGCCGGGTCGTAGACCGCCTCGATCCGGTTTTTCGAAGCCAGCTCTTTCCGGAGAGATTCGATCTGCGCGGCCTCGCCAAAGCCGTTGAGCACGATATTCGCTCCCTCGGCGGCGAGGCGCGTGGCAATGCCGAGCCCGATGCCCGAGGTGGAGCCGGTGACGAGAGCGGTCTTGCCTTTCAACATCTCAGCTTGCGCGCGTCAGGACGCGGCCCGGGCGTGCGCCGGTCGGCGCGCCGTCGCGCCAGACGATCTCGCCGTTGACGATTACCGTGTCGATACCCTTCGCCGGTTGGATCGGCTTCGCGAACGTCGCCGCCTCGCCGATGGTGCCCGGGTCGAAGACGGTGATGTCGGCAGCGAGACCGGGCTTCAGCACGCCGCGATCGGCGAGGCCGAAGGTCTTCGCCGTGAGGCCGGTCATCTTGTAGACGGCGGTCTCAAGCGGAAAAAGGCCGAGGCCGCGCGAGTAGTGGCCGAGCACGCGCGGAAAGGTCGCCCACAGGCGCGGATGCGGCGCCGCGTCGTGCGGCAGCCCGTCGGAGCCGATCATCGTGTGCTCGAAGGAAAGGATGCGCTGTACGTCGGCTTCGTCCATGGAGAAGTAGATGGCGCCGGCGGGCAGCAGGTCGTCCACCGAGAGAGCGAGCTTCGCCTCGATATCGGCGAGATCCATGCCGGCGACTTCCGGGTGCGGCTTCGACCAAGTAACGAGCGTCTTCGAAGCGACCGCCACGCGGCTCGCCGAGAGCATGGTCGAGGAAGCGCAGTACGGATAGCAGTCGAGGCCGATCGTCTGGCCCTTCATGCGCTCGGTGATGAGCGGCAGCGTCTCCTTCGACCTGCCGTGGTTGGGCCGGCCGGCGACCTTGTGGTGCGAGATCACCACCGGCACGCCGAGCTCGCGCCCGATGCGGAAGGTCTCCTCCAGCGAATCGAGGATGTGCTCGCCTTCGTCGCGCATGTGCGTGACGTAGAGGCCTTGCCGCGCCTTCAGCGGGCGGCACACCTCGATCACCTCCTCGGTCGGCGCGGCGCACGCCGGCTCATAGTAGAGGCCGGTAGAGACGCCGATCGCGCCGGCCGCAAGCGCCTCGTCCGCCAGCTTGCGCATCTCGTCGATTTCGTTCGCGGATGCCGCCTTTTCGACGTCCGCCATGGTCTGCACCCGCAGCGTCGTGTGGCCGACGAGCAGCGCGCAGTTCGTCGCCGCGGGCGCCGCGCGCAGCGCCGCGACGTACTCGGCGAAGCTCGCGAAGCGGAACCAGCCGCCTTCGTCATCGATCAGGTCGAGTGGCGGCGTCACGGGCGCGCGCATGCCGTGCGGCGCCGGCGCGAGCGAGATGCCGCAGTTGCCGGCGACCACCGTCGTCACGCCCTGGCTCACCTTCGGCGCCATGTCGGGCGCCGAGAGCATCAGCCGGTCGTCGTGCGTGTGCGCGTCGATGAAGCCCGGCGCCGCAACCTTGCCGGAGGCGTCGACCTCGCGCTCGCCCTTCTCGACGATGCGGCCGATCGCGGCGATGCGTCCGCCCGCGAGCGCGATGTCCGCGCCGAAGCGAGGCGCGCGCGTGCCGTCGACGACGGTGGCGTTACGGATGACGAGAGAATATTTCAGAGCGGCACCCATGATAGGTCATTCGCGCGCGCGAAGCAGCGCGCGCAGGTAATCGGGGCTGAGCGGCTGGCGCTCGGCGACGACGCCAAAGGGCGCGAGCGCGTCGTTGACCGCGCCGGCAATGGCGCCGATCGCGCCCATCACGCCCCCTTCGGCCATCCCTTTCGTGCCGACCGGATTGCCGCGGCTCGGCGTGGACAGGTCGATCAGCTCGAAGCGCGGCAGCTCGGTCGACGTCGCGATCAGGTAGTCGGCGAGCGAGCCGGTGATGTTTTGCGCGTTCTCATCGTAGCGCATGTGCTCGAGCAGAGCTCCGGAGAGCCCCATGGCGATAGCGCCGTGCTGCTGGCCCTCGACGACCTGCGGGTTGAGCACGGTGCCGCAGTCTTCGGCGACAACGTAGCGCAGGATCTCGAGCGCGCCGGTCTCGGGGTCGAGCGCGACTTCGCAGGCATGCGCAGCGTTCGAGTAGGTCATCGGGGGTGGATCGTAGGTGCGGGAGAAATCCAGGCCGGGCGGCATGCCTGCGGGCAGCGCCGTGGGGTCGAGGTAGGCGGTGCGCGCGATCTGCGGCAAGGTGATGTCGGTCTTGACGCGCTCGCCGAGGATCTCGCGTTCTACCCGGCCGTCGACGAGGTGCAGGCCCTCGGCGGAGTCGAAGCCGAGCATCTGCGCGGCGATGGCGAGCACCTTTTCGTTGGCATCGCGTGCCGCGAGAAAAATCGCCGTGCCGCCAGCGGTGCCGCCACGCGCGCCGCGGCTTCCCATGCCGTAAGGGGCGACGTCGGTGTTGCCCATCTGCACTCGCACCTGAGAAGGCTCGACGCCGAGCCCGTCGGCCACCACCTGCGCGAAGGCGGTCTCATAGCCCTGCCCGGTGGCGCCCAGGCCCACCGACACGTTCACCGCGCCGCTCGGCTCGATGCGCACCCAGGCCGCCTCGTGCCCCGAGCCCGGGATGCCGGCGGCCTTGTAGAACTTCGAGCCGTAGGTCGTGGACTCGACTACCGAGCACAGACCGAGGCCGAGGTAGCGTCCTTCCTTGCGCGCCTCGGACTGCCGTTCGCGGAAGCTCGCGTAGTCAATCGCGTGCACGACCGCTTCGAGCGTTTCGCGCGGGGTGATGTCGGCGATCACCTCGCCCGTAGGCATGGTGTAGGGAAGCTCGTGCGACTCGACCATGTTCAGCCGGCGCACCTCCAGCGGATCGAGCCCGAGCTCGCGCGCGATGGCGTCGATCGTGCCCTCGATCACCCAGCTCGTGATCGCCATCGGCGCGCGCATCGGGCCGTTGCCGCACTTGTTCGTCAGCGCCACCTTCACCTCGAAGGCGTAGTCGCGCACCTTGTAAGGACCCGTGAGGATCATGGCCACGACGCGGGCGAGATAGTTCGCCGGATAGAAGCAGTAGGCGCCGAAGTCCTCGAGGATCTCGAGCTCGAGCCCGAGCAGACGCCCTTCCTTCGTCACCGCAGCACGGGTGCGCGCGCGGTCCTCGCGCGCATGGCTCGCGGCGAGCAGGTTCTCCATGCGGTCCTCGCGCCAGCGCACCGGGCGACGCAGCTGCCGGCTCGCCGCGCATACCGTCAGCTCCTCCCGGTAAAGCGCGATCTTCTGACCGAAGCCGCCGCCCACGTCGGGCGAGACGACGGTGACCTGTGACTCCGAAAGCCGAAGGCGCGCCGCCACCTGCGAGCGCAGCGGATGCGGCACCTGGTTGCCGATATGCAGCGTGAGGTGCTCCCTCCCCTCGTCCCAGACCGCGATGCATCCGCGCGTCTCGATCGGCAGGTGCGTCATGCGGTTTTGATGGAAGACGCATTCCACCACGCGATGCGCTTCTCGCGCGCGCGCCGCCACGTCGCCGGTGGCGAACTTCTGGACCGAGACGAGATTGGAGGGCAGCGTTTCATCCACCCTCGGAGCGCCCTCGGCGAGGGCCTGCGCGAGGTCGGCGACCGCGGGCAGGGGCTCGTAGTCGACCTCTACACGCTCGGCGGCATCCTCGGCCAAGTAGCGATTCTCGGCGATGACGCAGGCGACGGGATCGCCGTGGAAGCGAACCTTGTCGACGGGCAGCGTCGTCATCTCCACCGGCCGCAGGCCTTCGATCGGCGGCGCCATGCGCAGCGGCGTCGTCCACTGCGCCAGGTCCTTGCCGGTGTAAATGGCAACAACCCCGGGAGAGGCCGCGGCGCTTTCCGCCTCGACTCTCTTTATTCTCGCGTGTGGATGCGCCGAGCGCACGAAGCACGCGTGCAGCGCGCCCGGGACCTCGATGTCGTCGACATAGCGCCCGCGTCCGGTGAGCAGCCGGGCGTCTTCCTTGCGGGGGAGAGGCGCGCCGATGTGGTGAAACCTACGCTTGGGCATCGGCGGCTTTGAGAATCGCGCGGACGATGTTGTGGTAGCCGGTGCAGCGGCAGAGGTTCCCCGAGAGCGCCTCGCGCACCTGCGCTTCCGTGGGGCGCGCGTTCTCCTTCAGGTACGCCTCGAAGGTCATGACGATCCCCGGCGTGCAGAAGCCGCACTGCAGGCCGTGCGCCTCGTGCAGCGCCTGCTGCAGCGGGCTCAGCCGGCCGTCCTTCGCCACCGCCTCGATGGTCGTGATCTCGTGGCCCTGCATCTGCACGGCATAGAGGAGGCAGGCGCGCGAAGGCTTCCCGTCGACGAGCACCGTGCACGCGCCGCACACTCCATGCTCGCAGCCGACGTGCGTGCCGGTGAGGCGGCAGTCCTCGCGCAGCACGTCGGAGAGAAGCTTCCTCGGCTCGGCGCGCACCGAGTAGCGCTGTCCGTTGACCCTCAGTTCGAATTCGTGCATTTCGCGATCGCTCGCTTGACCAGGACCTCGACCAGCTCCTTGCGGAGCAGCGCAGGCACGCGGGGGGTTTCCACCGGCTGCACCGTCTCGCGCGCCTGGCGCGCAATCGTCTCGGGCTTCTGTGCCGCGGCCAGGCCTTCGAGCACGACCGGTTTGTCCTCCACGCCGCCCAAGCCGAGCGTCAGCGTCTTGCCGCGCACGACGCAGGCCACGGCGACGATGGCGAAGTCGCCGCTGCGCCGGCTGAACTGCAGATAGGCGTAGCGCTCGCCCGGCTGCGCTTTGGCAAAGCGCGCCGAGACGACGATCTCGTCGGGCTCGAGGACGGTAGTCATGAGAGAGACGAAGAATTCGCGTGCGCGGACGCGCCGCCCGCCGCGCGGCCCGGCCGCCTGGATCTCGGCGTCGAGGGTCGCCGCCACGAGGGGGAGTTGCGCGGCCGGATCGGCGTGGGCGAGCGATCCGCCCAGCGTGCCGCGGCTCCGGATAGCGTAGTGGCCGATGGTACGGGCGGCCTCCGCGAGCAGCGGGCAGACTTCCTTTACCCGCGCCGAATCCGCGAGCGACTGATGCCGGACCAGGGCGCCGACCTCCAGGGAGCCGTCCTTCTCGGCGATGCCGTCGAGTCCGGTAATGTCGTTGAGATCGATCAACGCCGCCGGCTGCGCGAGGCGCATGTTCATCATCGGCGCAAGGCTCTGGCCGCCGGCGATCAGCTTGGCGTCGTTCTCCTCCGCGAGCAGAGTCAACGCCTGCGCGAGGGATTGCGGCCGGTGATAGCGGAAAGGCGCCGGCTTCATGTCCAGAGGAGGCTCGCACCCGACCCGGGGTCGAAGAGGTGGGCGTGGCTCATTTTGACTGGCAGCGATATGTTCTCGCCCTCCTCGGCGCGCCTTTCCCGCCCGAGGCGGAAGAAGAGGCTCGAGCCTTCGACGTCAACGCCGAGGTAGGTGTCGGAACCGACGGGCAGAACCGAGGCGACGCGACCGCGCAGCACGTTGTCGCCGCGCTGGTCGACATCCTCGGCGCGGATGCCGAGCCGCACGGGGCGGCCGCCCTGCTGGGGTAGCGGCGTGGCGAGCACGAGCGATACGCCGGCGCGCACGAATCGCAGACCGTCGGGAGACAGAACACCGTCGAGGTAGTTGATCGGCGGGTTGCCGAGAAAGGAGGCGACGAAGGTGTTCTTCGGCCGGTCGTAGATCTCCTCGGGCGTGCCGATCTGCTGGATCACGCCGTCGCGCATCACGACGATGCGATCGGCGAGGGTCAGCGCCTCGGCCTGGTCGTGCGTCACGTAGACGAAGGTGGTGCGCATCGTCTGATGCAGCTTCTTGATCTCGGCGCGCATGGCGATGCGCAGCGCCGCGTCCAGGTTGGACAGCGGCTCGTCCATGAGGAAGGCCTGCGGCTGGCGCACGAGCGCGCGTCCGAGCGCCACTCGCTGGCGCTGCCCGCCCGAGAGCTGGTGCGGGCGGCGCTCGAGCAGCGGCTCGATCTCCAGCGCACGCGCTGCCCCGCGCACGCGGCTCTCGATCTCCGCCGCCGGGTGGCCGCGCATGCGCAAGCCGAAGGCGATGTTCTCGTACACCGACTTGTGCGGGTAGAGCGCATAGCTTTGGAAGACCATGGCCACATCGCGCTTGTGCGCCGGCACGACGTTCATCAGCGTGTCGTCGAACCAGAGCGCGCCGGCGGTCACATCCTCCAGGCCGGCGATCAGGTTCAGCGTCGTCGACTTGCCGCAGCCCGAAGGGCCGAGCAGGACGACGAACTCCCGGTCGGCGATGTCGAGCGAGAGATTCTCGAGCGCGACGAAGCCGTTGGGATAGCGCTTGCCCACCGACTCGAAGCGGATCTTCGCCATCGCGTCCCTCTACCCTTTCACCGCGCCGGCGGTGAGGCCGGAGACGATGTAGCGCTCGAAGATGACCGCCATCAGCACCGGCGGCACCACGGCGAGCACCCCGGCGGCGTTGATGAAGGAGAAGCTGATGGTGAAGTCCGAGGCGAACGACGCGACGACGATCGGCATGGTCTGCGAATTGGGCGTCTGGGTGAACATCAGCGCGAGCAGGAACTCGTTCCAGCTCGTGAGAAAGGTGAAGAGCACCACCGCCACGAGCGCCGGCGCGGCGAGCGGCACGTAGACACGCAGCAGCGTCTGCAGCCGCGAGCAGCCGTCGACGCGGGCCGCCTTGTCGAGCTCGTCGGGGAGAGACTCGAAGTAGCTCAGCAGGATAAAGACGCTGAATGGAACCGTGATGGCGAGATACGTGATCACCAGCGAGCCGAGATGGTCCAGCAGCCCGAAGGTACGGATGAAGAGGAAGAAGGGAACGACCAGCGCTATGTCGGGGATCACCCGCGTCGTGAGCATGAAATAGATCGAGGTCGAGCGGCCGATGAAGCGGATCTTGGCCATGGCATAGGCGGCCGGCACGGCCACCAGCAAGTTGAGCAGCACCACCGACACGGCGACGACCGTGCTGTTCCACATCGAGGGCAGGAGCTGGCGCGCGGTGGACGGGATGTAGCCGCCCGTGGCCGGATCGCCCTTGCGCCGGGTCTCGTAGGTGACCTTCCTGTCGCCGGCGGCGAAGATCGCCTCGAAGTTCTCGACGGTGGGCTGGTGCGGCAGCCAATGCGGCGGGCGGGACGTGATCTCGGCCTCGCCTTGCAGCGAGGAGGAGACGAGCCAGCCGATGGGGGCGAGCACGTAAGCGAGGAAGAGCGCCGAGGCGCAGAAGAGCAACGCTCGCCTCACAGCTTCTTCCCGAGCGTTCGGATCAGCCAGAAGGCGAGAAAGAACGTGACCAGGGCCATGATGTAGGCGAGCGCCGAGCCGGTGCCGAAGGACAGCTTGCGGAAAGTCTCGACGTAGACATGCCAGGCGAGGACGTGCGACGCCTCCGCCGGACCGCCTTCGGTCAGGATGAAGAAGAGATCGAAGTGGCGGATCGCCATCATCGTCTCGTAGATCACCACCAGCATGAACGAAGGCCGCAGCGCCGGCAGCGTCACGTGCAGGAAGCGCCGCCAGGTATTCGCGCCGTCGACGCGTGCCGCGGCGTACAGGTCCGCCGGGATCGACTTCAAGCCGACGAGCAGCAGGATCGTAGCGAGCGGCGCCTCTTTCCAGACGAAGGCGTTGGCGATGAGCGGCAGCGTCTTGTCCGAGTCGCCCAGCCACACCATGTACTTGTCGATGAAGTCGAGCTGGAAGAGCAGCCCGTTGAGCGCCCCGTAGCCCGAGTCGTAGATCCACTTCCACATGAGGCCGTTCGCCACGTAGGGGATCGCCCAGGGCACGAGCAGCATCGCCGAGAGGATGCGCCGACCGCGGAACTCCTCGTTGAGGAGCAGCGCCATCGCGAGGGCGATCAGCATGATGGCGGCGACCGAGATCACCGTGAACGAGGCGGTGCGCCACACCGAGGACCAGAAAAGAGCGTCCTGGAAGACATCGAGGTAGTTCTCGAAGCCGACGAAGGGCACGCGGTGCGGGCGCGTCAGCCTGAGGTCGAACAGGCTCACCCAGAAGGAATAGAGCACCGGGAACACCGCCACGAGGAGCAGCACCGCGAGCATCGGCGCGAGCAGCCAGAGGGCGCTCGTCTGATCGTAGCGGCTTACGGGGGGCGCGAAGCGCCGCGACAGGACGCCGGGCAAGGCTCCCTGCGGCGTGCTCATCGAAGGCGCTTCTCTAGGCGCGCTTGCGCAGCTTGTCCCAGGTCTCGGCCGAGCGTTTGAGCGCCGCGTCGATCGAGCTCTTACCCACCACGGCCGCCTGGAAGGCGGTGCCGTTCACCTCGTCCCATTCCCCGAACCAGGGGGCCACCACGTCCTTCTTCCGGGCGAGCGCCTGCTGCTTCTCGTACATCTGGATGTCGGAGTACTGGTTGTAGGTCCTGATGATGTCCGGATCCTTGAACAGCGGCTTCACTGCGAAGCCGGCGCCCACGTCCATGAACATGAGCTTCTGGAACGCGTACTTGCCGTCGGCCTTGCCGCCGAACCACTCGATGAACTTCACGCACTCGGCGGCCTTGGCCTTGTCCTTCGCCGCGGCGGCAGTGAGGCCGTAGAAGCGGTTCCAGCCCACGGTCGCGTGCGTGCCATGCGAGCCCTGCGGCATCAGCGCCTGCCGCGCGCGCGGCGCGATCTGCGACTGCTTCGGGTCATTCAGGGTGCGAATGCGGTAGCGGCCCAGCATGGCGAAGGCGTGCTGTCCCGAGGTGAAGGCCTTGAGGCCGTTCAGCTCGCCGGTCTCCACGCACGCCGGCGAGACGATCTTGTGCTTGTTCACGGCGTCGACGATCCACTGCAGCGCCTCGTGCGCGCCCTTCTTCTTGTCGTGCATGACGGCTGCGCCCGAATCGTCGACGAAACGCCCGCCGTGCGAGAAAACGAGCGCCGAGAGGAACTCGATCAGCCAGGTCTCGCGCGCCATCGAGAGCATCATCGGATACTCGGCGAGTCCGGCCTTCTTGATCTTCAGGGACTGCTGCACCACCTCGTCCCAGGTCTGCGGCGGCGCGGAAATACCGGCCTTCTGCAGCATGCCCTCGTCGTAGAAGAAGCCCATGTAGTCGGTGTAGTAGGTGAGGCCGTACTGCTTGCCCTTCCACATCATCGACTTGGTACTGAAGTCGTCGACGTCGGCGTTGTACTTCAGGAGCTCGGCATAGCCGTCGATCGGCGCGAGCCAGCCGGCCTCGGCCCACTCCGGCAGCCACGCGTCGGAGACCCAGAGCACATCGAGGGGCGCCTTGCCGACGAACTTCGTGACCAGCGTATCGCGGTACTGTGCCCAGGGGGCGTTGCCGTAGTTCACCTTGATGCCGGTCTTCGCCTCGAACGCCGCGACGTGCGCCTTCACCTGGTCGACGCCGGCGGACCAGGCGAAGAAATTGATCGGATCGGCGGCGAGCGCGCGCCCGAGCATGCCGAAGCTGCCGCTCCCCGCGAGCGCTGCCGCCGCGGATGCCTTGAGAAAATCGCGTCTCTGGAAGCTCGTCATCGGGGTTCTCCTCGCCTGGAAGCGGCCACGATAGCAAAGCGGTTATTGGTCGTCAATCGACGACTTTCGTCGCCAATCCGGCCAGGAACACGCGCACGTGCATGGCGATGACCTTGTCCACCGGCATGGGGTTCGTGTTGGCGTAGATGTGGCGGCGGATGGCGAGGTGCGAGATCGCGCCGTGCAGCAGCCAGCCGAGCTCGTGCTTCGTCGCGCGCCGCGCCGGGGGCTTTACGCCGTGCTCGGCGCACCCCTCGTCGACGATGACCTCGAGCATGCGAGTGATGACTTCCGCGATATACGTCGGTGCCATGTCGATCTCGGCCAGCGAGGCGTACAGGAACAGCCTGAGCCAGCGCCGCGTCAGGACGGCGCCGTAGTAATCACGGTAGAACTCGTTGAGCCGCTCCTCCACGGGGCGTGCGCGATCCTCCAGGCGCGCGAGCCAGGCCGCCTGGAAAGGACCGGCGATGTCGCGCCGGTACACTTCCTGGATGAGCGCGCCCTTGCTCGGGAAGCAGCGGTAGAGCAGCCGCTGCGAGATGCCGCAGGCATCCGCCAGGGCGCGCGTCTGCGCGGTGAGGCCGTACTCGGCGAAGAACCGGCTCGCCTGATGGAGAATCAGCTCCCGCCTTTCGCGCAACGGGATGCGGCCGTTCGCCTTCTTCGCGCGCTGCTTCCTGCCAGTGCGCCGGCGGTCGGCGAGCCACTCCGATTTCGCCTTGATCGACTCGGGGCTGCGCATCGCGCCCATGCTAGCATGTCGTCGATCGACGACTTGACGGTTCTCGCATGATCTACGAGATGCGCACTTACGAGGTGTCGCCCGGAAAAGCGCCGGAGTTCCTGCGCTTCTACGAGAAGAACGGCCTGCCGATCATCACCCGCTACGCGCGGCTCGCCGGCTGTTGGACGAAGGAGTCGGGCACCCTCAACTCCGTGGTGTTCCTCTGGGGGTACGAGGATTTCGGCCATCGCAGCGGCCAGCGCGCCAAGCTCGCCCAGGACAACGAATGGCAGGCGTTCGTGCCCACCCTGCTTCCCTACCTCGTGCGCCAGGAAAGCGTGCTCCTCGTTCCTGCGCCGTTCTCGCCGCTTTAGCCTGGAGGCATGGAAGAGATCGTCTTTCTCGAGCGCGACTCGCTCGATGCGGTGGTCCGCCGGCCGGCCTTCCCGCATGCCTGGCACGAGCATGAAGGCATTCCCGACGCCGCGCGCACCGAGGCGCTGCTCGCGCAGGCAACGATCGCGATCGTCAACAAGGTGCCGCTGCGCGCTCGCGCGCTCGAGCGCCTGCCGCGGCTGAGGATGATCGCCGTCGCCGCGACCGGCACCGACAACATCGACATAGCCGCGGCACGCGCGCGCGGCATCGTTGTCTCGAACGTGCGCGGCTATGCCGAGCACACGGTGCCCGAGCACGCGTTCGCGCTGATCCTCGCGCTGCGCCGCAGCCTCTTCGCCTGGCGCGAGGACGTGCAGCGCGGGCTGTGGCAGCGCGCCGAGCGCTTCTGCCTTTCCGGCCACCCGGTGGAGGACCTGCACGGCGCAACGCTCGGCATCTTCGGCGAAGGCAGCATCGGCCAGGGCACCGCCCGCCTCGCGCGCGCCTTCGGCATGCGCGTGCTCTTCGCCGACCACGAGCCGCCGAAGGCGCCCGACGTGGCGTTTACTCCCATGGACGAGCTGCTCAGGCAGTCCGATGTCGTTTCCCTGCACCTGCCGCTCGCGCCGAAAACGCGCAACCTGATCGGCGCCGCCGAGCTCGCGAAAATGAAGCCGGGCGCCATCCTCATCAACACCGCGCGGGGCGGCCTGGTCGATGAGCGCGCGCTCGTCGACGCGCTGCGCGCCGGCACGATCGCCGGCGCAGGCTTCGACGTGCTCTCGGTCGAGCCGCCGCAGGCCGGCCATCCGCTGCTCGAGCTCGACTCGCCGAATTTCATTCTCACGCCGCACGTCGCCTGGTCGGGGCGGCAGGCGATGCAGGCGCTCGCCGACCAGCTGATCGACAACGTCGAGGCGTTCGTGCGCGGCGTGCCGCGCAACGTGGTGACCTGATCGCCAGCGCTAGGCGGCGCTGAGGGCTAGGGACTGGGGCACCGGCGCGTGCTTGGATTGGCTGCGCGCCGCGTCCGGGAGGCGGGGAGGAGGATCGGCAAAGGCCCCAGCCACCAGCCCTCAGCACCGCTCGTGGTCAGCGGGCGAGGAAGATGATCACGAGCGCCGCCACCAGGCTTACGCTGCCGCCGGTGAGGAGCGCCGCTCCCGCCGTATAGGCGAGGTCCTTCAGGAACTGCTTGGGGGTGACATTCATCGGCATGTCCGTGTCGTGGGTTTGCATGGCCGCCATTGCAGCAGCGCAATGCGCCTTTTCTCCGCTCCCGGCGTGGCAAGGCGCCGGCCAATAGTGGCAAACCTCGGGCAGCGCCTTTCTCCGGAACAGCGCTCCGGTATAGTCGTTCCATGCCCCGCCACGTCGCCATCGTCGAAGACGATGCCGCCATCCGCGCCAATTACGCGGACATGCTGAAGAAGCACGGCTACCAGGTGAGCGCGTACGAGGACCGCAAGAGCGCGGCCGCGGCCTTCCGCACCCGGCTGCCCGACCTCGCGCTGCTCGACATCGGCCTCGGCGACGAGCCCGACGGCGGGTTCGCGCTGTGCCGCGAGCTGCGCGCGCAGTCGGCGGCGCTGCCGATCATCTTCCTCACTGCGCGCGACAGCGATTTCGATCTGGTGAGCGGCCTTCGCATGGGCGCGGACGACTACCTGACGAAAAGCGCGAGCCTGCCCGAAATCCTGGCGAGGATCAGCGCGCTCTTCCGCCGCGCCGACCTGCTGCGCGAGCCGCCGGCCACCGAGGAGGTGCTCGAGCGCGGGCCGCTGCGTCTCGACATGAAACGGCTGCAGGCGACGTGGCACGGCCGGCCGGTCGAGCTCACGCTCACCGAGTTCTGGCTCGTGCACTCGCTCGCGCGCTTCCCCGGACACGTGAAGGACCGCGAGGCGCTGATGCGCGACGCGCACATCGTCGTCGACGACGCCACCATCACCTCGCACGTGAAGCGCATGCGGCGCAAGTTCCAGGCGATCACGCCGGCCTTCGCCGCCATCGAGTCGGTCTACGGCCTCGGCTATCGGTGGAACGCTTGAAGCCGCGTTGAAAAGCGGCGGGAAAACCTGAGCGTGCGCATCTCGCTCCGCGCGAAGATGGTTCTGGTCGCGCTGGTGCTCGCGGTCATTCCGCTCGTCGGCTACTTGCACGTGAAGCAGATGGAGCGGCTGCTGCGCGAGGGCCAGGAGCAGGCCCTGCTCGCCACCGCGCGCGCCATCGCCACCGCGCTGCACGACCGGCCGCAGCTCCTCGACCTGCGCGCCGGCGAGCCGGCCTCGGGAGAGATGCAACTGATCCTGAAGAGCCTCGCGCGCGCGGACTCGCGCATCTGGATCGTCGACCAGCGCCAGCGCCTGCTCGCGCTCGCCGGAGATCTGAAGCGCACCGCGCCGCTCGAGGAAAGCGGCGGCCCCCTCGACTTCGCCATCCGCCTCGTGCGTCCGGTAACTTCGTACATCCTCGAGCCGCCGAGCAACGAATTCGACGACGCGCTCCCGGAGAGCGAGATCGTCGCCGGGCCGGTTGCGACCAGCGCCCTGCAGGGTGTGGCGGCGCATCGCTGGCGACAAACGCCCGACTCGCGCGCGGTCATCCTCTCGGCCTCCTACCCGGTTTGGGACGGCGAGCGCGTGGTCGCCGCGGTCGTGGCCGAGGAGACGACCAACCGCATCCGCTCGGTCTACAACCGCGCCATGGAGCAGGTGGTGGCGGTGACACTGATCGCCTTCCTTGCGGGCGGGCTCGTGCTCCTCGCTTTCGCCTCGCGGCTTTCCACGCGGCTGCTGCACCTTCGCGACGAGGCGGAAGCGGCGATCGACTCGCAGGGCCGGGTGCGCAAGCTCATCGCCGGCTCGGCGGCGGGCGACGAGATCGGCGACCTCTCGCGCAGCTTCTCCACCGTCCTCGAGCGCCTCGCGCAGTACAACCGCTATCTCGAGAGCATGGCCGGGCGGCTCTCGCACGAGCTGCGCACGCCGATCGCCGTCGTACGCTCCTCGCTCGAGAACTTGCGGCTGCAGCCGCTGCCCGAGGATGCCGCGGTGTACCTCGAGCGCGCGAACGACGGGCTGCGGCGCCTCGATACCCTGCTCACGCGGATGAGCGAGGCAACGCGCCTCGAGCACGCCGTGCGGGAGACGACCCGCGAGCGCTTCGACGTGCGCGACGTCGTGCGCGGCTGCGCCTACGCCTATCCGCAGAAGAAGATCGAGATCGATGTTCCGGAGTCGCCCGTCGCCGTGCGCGGCGCGCCCGACCTCTACGCGCAGATGCTCGACAAGCTGATCTCCAACGCCGTGGATTTCAGCGTCGGGGACGAAGCGATCCGCGTACGCCTCCAAGCGCGCGAGGGCGAGGCCGTCCTCACCGTCTCCAACCGCGGCCCGCGCCTGCCCGAGGCCATGGCCGGCAAGCTCTTCGAGTCCATGGTCTCGGTGCGCGCCTCGCACTCGGCCGGCGAGCCGCACCTCGGCCTCGGCCTCTACATCGTGCGGCTGGTCGCCGAGTTCCACGGCGGAGTCGCGCAAGCCATGGACCGCGAGGACGGCTCGGGCGTGCTGGTCCGGGTTCGCTGCCCGCTGAACCCGGGGCCGCTACCGCAATAGCCCTAGGCGAAGTCGACGACGAACGAGCGCACCAGCTGCTCCATCACCGAATCGGGTGCGACGATGCGGCAACCGATGCGCGTCGCGCGCTCGCCGTTGGGCAGCACCGCCGGAATCACATGGTTGACCTCGATGTCGGCGACGAGCGCCTCGCGGCCGCGCGGGCGAATGCGCGCCTCGCGCAGCCGCGTGCCGGCGCACACCGGCAGCGCCGGGTCGGCCAGCAGGAAGGCGCGGCCGTCGAGGCTCATGTCGACGAGCCGCGCGTCGAAGGAGATCAGCCCGGTGCGCAGCTGGCAGTAGAGCTCCGGCGGCTCCACCGGCGCCTGCGAGCGGATGGGCTTGCGGCGGTGCTGCAGCGCGAGCACGATCGGCGGCGAGGTCATCTCGATCGCCGGCCTGTCGCCATGGTTCATCGGACGCGGCCGATTGCAGGCGAAGGCGAACTGTCCCCAGCGGTGGTTGCAGCGGAAGGTCACCGAGGCGGACGACAGCAGCGCGGTGTTCGCGGCCTTGTAGTCCGAGTAGGCGATCAGCAGGCGCTCCTTGACGGGATCGATCTGCAGCAGGCGCGAAAGGAAGATCAGCTGCCCGGGCAGATTGGCGGTCACCGTGGCATGGTCGTCCACCATGGTGGTCAGGATGCGGTCGATTTCGATTCCGGAGCGCACCAGCAGCTGGCCGGTGTTGTGTAGGCGGGTGGCAAGGTCAGACATTGTGAGAGCATGCTCGCGGCCGGGCTCGTCCGCGGCAATGAAGGATTGCACGGCCACGCGGGCGTGGCGGCGTGATTTCGTGCCTGTCATGAATAGCGAAACGTCGCTAACTCGCGACGGCTCTGATCCAGGAGGCAGCCGATGATTCAACCGAACGAGCTTTCCGCCGCGCAAGCGGCGCGGCGCATCGAGGCGCGCGAGCTCACCTGCGAGGCGCTCGCCGCGGCGTGCCTCGAGCGCATCGCCGAGCGTAACGGCGAGGTGCATGCCTGGGCCTACGTCGATCGCGACCGTACGCTTCAGCACGCGCGGGCGCTCGACCGGGCGCCGAGGCGCGGCCGCCTGCACGGCGTGCCCGTCGGCATCAAGGACGTGCTCGACACCGCCGACCAGCCGACGGAGTACGGCTCGCCGATCTATCGCGGCCACCAGCCGCGCGCCGACGCCGCCGCGGTCGCGCTGCTGCGGCAGGCCGGCTGCCTGATCCTCGGCAAGACGCACACCACCGAGTTCGCCAACAACCACCCGGCGCCGACACGCAACCCGTTGAACCTCGAGCACACGCCCGGCGGCTCCTCGAGCGGCTCCGCCGCCGCCGTCGCCGACTTCATGGTGCCGCTCGCGCTCGGCACCCAGACCGGCGGCTCGGTCATCCGGCCCGCGGCGTTCTGCGGCGTCTTCGCCTGCAAGCCGAGCTTCGGTGCGATCAGCCGCCAGGGGCTCAAGTTCGACGCCGAGTCGCTCGACACCATCGGCGTCTTCGCGCGCTCGATCGAAGATCTCGCCCTCGCGCTCGAGCCGCTGAGCGGTCGCGCGGCTCCCTCGTTCGAAACCATCGGCGGCAAGCCGCGCATCGGGCTGTGCCGCACGCCGCGCTGGCAGGACGCCGATGCCGCCACGCAGGCGAACCTCGAAGAAGCGGCGCGCGCCCTGGCAAAGGCGGGCGCGCGCGTTCACAGCTTCGAGCTGCCGCCGGGCTCGGATCAGCTCTTCGATCGGCACGGCGTGATCATGGGCTACGAGAACGCGCGCACGCTCGCCTGGGAGTACTTCAACCACCCGGACAAGATCAGCGCCGACCTGAAGCCGCGGCTCGACGAAGGCTGGCGCGTCACGCGCGCCGAGTACGACGCCCTCAAGAATCATGCGAGCCGCTGCCGCAGCGCGCTCGTGGACGCGATGCGCGAAGTCGATTTCCTGCTCACGCCGAGCGCGCGCGGCGAAGCGCCGAAGGGCTTCGCGAGCACCGGCGACCCGGTCTTCAACCGCGCCTGGACGCTCTTCGGTTCGCCGTGCGTGAGCATTCCGTACGGCAAGGGCGCGCACGGCCTGCCGCTCGCCGTGCAGCTCGTCGGCGCTTTCGAAGCCGACACGGCGCTCCTTCGCTGGGCGCATTGGGCGGCGAAAGCTGTCTCCTAAGAACCTGGATCGCGTGAAGAGATCGCAGGCGCGGGTCACGCCGCAGCCGGCGCGACCTGGGGCGCCGGCTTCGCCTCGCGGATCGGCAGGTGCACGGCCGCGGCGAAGAGGCAGAGCGCGATGTCGGCGTACCACATCCAGTCGTAGCTCGCCGTGAGCTCGAATGCCTTGCCGCCGAGCCAGGCGCCGAGGAAGCCGCCGACCTGGTGCGAAAGCATGACCAGGCCGAAGAGCGTCGCCATGTAGCGCACGCCGTAGAACTTGATCACCAGCCCAACCGTCGGGGGCACGGTCGAGAGGTAGCTGAAGCCGATGCCGGCGGCGAAGAGGAAGAACGCGAGCGGCGTCTTCGGCGAGAGGAAGAAGACGAGGATGAGCAGTGCGCGCGCGAAGTAGATCCAGGCGAGCGCAAGCTTCATGCGGCGGCCGGTGATGACGCGGCCGATCCACAGGCTGCCGAAGATGTTGAAGAGGCCGATGATGGCCAGCGACCACGCGCTCACGCTCGGCGGCAAGCCGCAGGCGCGCACGACGCCCGGGAGGTGCGTGGCGATGAAGGCGACGTGAAATCCGCAGGTGAAGAAGCCGGCCGTCAGCAGAAGGTAGCTCGGATTGCGCACCGCCTGGCCAAGCGCCTCGCGCAGAGATGCCGGCCCGCCGGTCGCCGCGGTGGTCACGGGCTGCGCTCCCTGGCCGGCGCCGGCGGTGATCCACAGCACGAGCGGCACGGCGAGGAGGCTGAGCGCGCCGAGGATCACCAGCGCCGGCTGCCAGCCCGCAAGGCCGATGAAGAGCTGCGCCAGCGGGATGACGGTGAACTGGCCGAACGAGCCGCCGGCGTTGACGATGCCGTTGACGATGTTGCGCTTCGCCTCCGGTATCCAGCGCGCCGAGGCGGAGATCAGGAGCCCGGGGCCGATCGCCGCCGAGCCGCAGGCGGCGAGAAGACCGATGAGCAGCACCAGCGCCGCCGTGGAATGCGCAAGGGGCGTGAGCGCCGTCGCGGCGGCGACGAGCAGGGCGCCGGCCAGCATCACGCGCCGCGCGCCCAGGCGGTCTGCCGCCGCGCCGGCGAGCGGCATCGCCACGCCCCACATCAGCTGGCCGACGGCGAAGGCGAGGCTGATCGATGCATAGCCGACGCCGGTCGCCGAGTTGATCGGGCTGATGAAGAGCGCCTGCGACTGGCGCACGCCCAGGCCGAGGGCGAAGACTGCGCCGGCGGCGACAGCCACCGAGAGATAGGTTCGCGTGTGGCTTCGCGTTTGCAAGGCTCGCACGCTAGCCTATAGACTTGCAGAATGCAAGTTACTGGCCGGCGCCGCTCGTCGTGCCCGGCGGCGTGCGCGCTCGACATCGCCGGCGACCGCTGGACGTTGCTCATCGTGCGCGACCTGCTGCGCGGCCGGAGCACCTACGGTGCGCTCGCGGCCTCGGACGAAAGGATTCCCAGCAACATCCTGGCCGATCGCCTGCGGCGCATGCAGGCCGAGGGCCTGATCGTCGCCAAGCCGTATCAGGAGCGGCCGCGCCGCCACGCCTACCAGCTCACCGGGAAGGGCCGTGGCCTGGGCGAAGTCCTTGCCGCGCTCGCGCGCTGGGGCAAGCGCTACGTGCCCGGCACGCGCATTCCGCCCGAGTTCCGCCGCCCGCGCGCCCCCCGCGCCTGAGCCGTTTCGCAGGCGGGGCGGAAGGTTTCGTCGCGCTCGCTGTTAGCAGTCCCCTTATGGCGCAGAAGAACAAGGCATCGCTGCTGGGAAAATTCACGCGACCGCGGGCGGTGGGCACGTTGCCGCGCCCGCGTCTCTTCCGCGCGCTCGACCTCGCCTTGCAGCAACCTGTCGCGTGGGTAAGCGGACCGCCGGGCTCGGGAAAGACCACGCTTGCGAGCAGCTACGTCGCGGAGCGCAAGCTGCGTGCGCTTTGGTACCGCTTTCACGACGACGATGCGGATCCGGCCACTTTCTTCCACTACTTCGGCCTGGCGCTCGACGCGATAGCGCCCGCGCGAGGCCGGCGGCTCCTGCCAGCGCTGACAGCCGAGTATCGCGCGAGCCTCGCGACCTTCAGCCGGCGCTATTTCGAGCGCGCCTGGCAGCGCCTCAAGGCGCCGTGCGTGATCGTCTTCGACAACTGCGAGCACGGCGACCGTGATGCACCGCTGTGCGAGGTGATGCGTGAGCTGGTGGAGTCGCTGCCCGAGGGCATCCACGCGATCATGCTGTGCCGCGCCGATCCGCCGCCCTCGTTCGCCGCGCTGCGCGCGCGCGGGACGATCGCCCTCGTCGACGGCAGCGCGCTGCGGCTGAGCGAAGAGGAGTGCGCAGAGCTCGCCGCGCTGCGCGGCGTCACCGTCGCCGGGCCCGCCCTGCGCCGACTGCACGAGCGCACGCACGGCTGGACGGCCGGCGTCGTGCTCGCGCTCGAGCAGCGCTCGCGCGCGCCGGCCGGCGACGGGCCGCCCTCGGAAGCGACGACGCCGCAGGTGCTGTTCGACTATTTCGCCGGCGAAATCTTCGACAAGATGCCGGCAGAGCTCCAGGGGCTGCTGTTGCGCGCCGCATTGCTGCCGGCGATGGCGGCCGGGCGCCTCGCCAAGCTGACCGGAATGGCGCGTGCCGACGAAGTGCTCGGCGAGCTTGCGCGAACCGGCTACTTCACCGTCAAGCTCGCCGCCCATGGCGCGGTGCCGGCGCTCTACCAGTTTCATCCCCTCTTCCGCGAGTTCCTGCTGCGACGGGCGCAGGACAGCGTGCCGGGCGAGCAGCTTGCGGAGCTGCAGCGCAAGGCCGCGGCGCTCCTGGAAGCCGACGGCGAGCTCGCGGAGGCGGTCGCTCTGCTCACCAACGCGCGCGCCTGGGACGAGGTGCTGCGCGTGGCGCTCACCTGCGCACCGTCGCTGCTCGAGCAGGGGCGCGGCGCCGTCCTCGAGGGATGGCTGCGCGCAGTCCCGAGCGCGCTGTGCGAGCAGGAGCCGTGGGCGCTCTACTGGCTCGCCCGGTCGCGGCTCGCCGCCGCACCGCGCGACGCGCGCGACTGCTTCGAGCGCGCCTTCCGGCTCTTCGAGGTTCGCGACGACCGTACCGGCCTCTTCAGCGCGTGGGCGGGCATCGTCGACAGCTTCGTCCACGAGTGGTCGCAGTTCGGCCCGCTCGATCGCTGGATCGCGGTGATGGACGAGCTGCTCGCGCGCGACGCGGGCTTCCCCTCCCCGGAGGTCGAAGCGCGCGTCGTGGCGGGCATGTTCACCGCGCTCATGTACCGGCAGCCGCAGCGCGCCGACCTGCCGCGCTGGGCCGAGCGCGTGCACAAGCTCGTCGTCGCGAGCGGCGATGCGCGCCGGCGCATCATGTTGGCGAGCGGCCTCGTGCACTACTACAGCTTCTGGCAGGGCGACCCGGCGAGCGCCCGCCTCGTGCTCGAGACCATCGGCCGCCCGAGCGCCGCGGAGATCGGCGAGCTCGCGACCATCGCCGCTTGCGCGATGAGCGCCGGCTATGCGTGGTACGTGGGCGCGTACGACGAATGCCTGCGCAGCGTGCGCGAAGGCCTGGAAGCGAGCCGGCGCAGCGGGGCGCGCTTCATGAACTCGCACCTGGAATCGCACGGCGTGATGGGCAGCCTCGCCGCGGGGGACCTGGAGGGCGCGCAGCGCTTCCTCGAGGACGCTGCCGCCTCGATGCCCGAGGGGCTCGTCTACCGGGCGCACTATCACTATCTCGCCTCGTTGACCGCTTTCTTCCGCGGCGACACCGCACACGCCCTGGCAAGCGCGCGCGAGGCGGTCGCCCTGGCGGACGAAGCGGGGGTGCCCTTCGTGCATGCCTTCTACGGCGTGCTGCTCGCGCTCGTGCTGTTCGCGCATGGGCATCGCCGCGCGGCGCTCGCGGGCCTCGCGCAGTCGCGGCGCGCCGCGCGCCGCATGCGCAATGGCAACATCGAGGTGAGCTGCTGGTATACGGGCGCGTACTTCCTGCTCGAGCGCGGCAAGCGCCGCTTCGCGCTGCCGCTGCTCGGCAAGGCCTTGGCGGCGGGCCGGCGCAGCGGCGTCAGCTACCGCTCCTACTGGACCCCGGAATTCATGACGCGCGTCTTCGGCGCCGCGCTCGAGGACGGCATCGAGGTCCACTACGTCCAGGAGCTGATTCGGCGCCGCCGGCTGCCGCCCTCCGGCGAGGCGATGCGCCTCGAGCAGTGGCCCTTCGCCGTTCGCGTCTACACCCTGGGCCGCTTCCGCGTGCTCCTGCAAGGCAAGCCGCTCGAATTCACCGGCAAAGCGCAGAAGAAGCCGCTCGAGCTGCTCATGGCGCTCGTCGCCTTCGGCGCTCGCGAAGTGAGCGAGCAGCGGCTGAGCGAGGCGCTGTGGCCCGACGCGGAAGGCGACGCCGCGCACCAGGCATGTGCCGTCGCGCTGCACCGCCTGCGCCGCCTGCTCGGCTGCGAGCAGGCGGTCACGCTCGCGCGCAACCACCTCTCGCTCGACCCGCGCTACGTCTGGGTCGATGTCCGGGCGTTCGAGCGCGGCGCGCTCGAGCTCTACCGGGGAGCTTTCCTCGCCGAGCAGGCCGAGGCGCCGTGGGCGGTCCCGCTGCGCGAGCGGCTGCACGCGAGATACCTGCGCAGCGCGGCCGAGCGCGCTCGTGGCTTCCTCGCCGAAGGCGAATACGCGTCCGCGATCGCGGCGCTCGAAGGAGCGCTGCATGTCGACCCGCTCGCCGAGGAGCTCTACCAGGTGCTGATGCTCTGCTACCGCGCCCTCGACCGGCGCGCCGAGGCGATCAAGGTCTACCGGCGCTGCGAGAAGACCCTCGCCGCCGGCCTCGGCGTCGCGCCCGGCGGCGGCACCGTGGCGCTCTACCAGTCGCTTCAACGATAGGCGAAAAAGCCGAGCCCGGAGACGAGCAGCGCGCACAGCACCGCGCGCCGGAATCCGCGCTCGTTCACCTTGCCGAACAAGGCGAGGCCGACCGCCGTGCCGGCGACGAGCGGCACGAGCGCCGGGCGCAGATCGCCGAGCAGCGTTTGCGGGATGCCGTGCCTCGCGACGAGCATCGCGAGGGCCGCTATCTGCATGGCGGCAATGTAAGGCTGCAGCAGTCCGCGTTGCTCGCTCTTCGGTACCGCGCGCAGGTCGCACCAGATCGTCGGCACGGCTCCCGGCATCGCGGTCAGGCCGCCGACGACGCCGCCGGCGAAGCCAATGGCGAAGTCGCGCAGGCGAGCCGGCGCTTCGCGCAGCGCGCCCCACGCCGGGCGCACCAGCATGTAGGCGGCGTACGCCGTGAGAAACACGCCGAAGCCGACCCGGAACGCGTTGGCGTCCACTCTCTGCAGGAGCCACAGGCCCGGGATGAGGCCGAGTAAGCCGCCACCGATCAGCGCGCCGGCGCGCCGCCATTGCATGTGCTCGCGCAAGGACACCATGGCGACCAGCTGAAGCCCGAGGCTGCAGATCATCATGAACGGAACCGCCTCCGTCGGCGGCAGGACATGCAGCAGGATGGCGCCTGCGACCGCGGAGAAAGCGAAGCCGGCGAAGCCCGAGACGACCGCGCCGGAAAAAACTGCAAAGGCAATGAGCGTGTACGAGGTATCGATGGGCGCCTCCTGTGCGTGAGCAGCAGAGCCTAGGCGCGCGCAGGGTACGGATCGGGTACAGAGAATCGGTATCCGATCGGTATGCGCGCGCCGCTTAGCGTTGGCCGGTCCTCATTCGTGAAAGGCAGAGGCGTGCTGTCGCCATTTCGCATCGTCGTCCTCGCCGCCGCCGTGGCTTGCATCCCCGGCTGCGGCGCCCAGCCCGAGAGTGCGCACGCGGCCGCGGCGCACGCGCCGGCCGCACCGGCGCCGGCGCACGCCGCTTCCGTCGCGATCGACCCGAGCGGCCGCTTTGCCTACGTCGCGAACCCGGCGTCGAACGACGTCTCGGCGTACGCCATCGATCCCGCGACCGGCGAGCTGCGAGAGGTGATCGGCTCGCCGTTTCGCGCGGGCGCGCGTCCGGTCTCGGTCGCCGTCCACCCTTCGGGGAAGCTCGCCTTCGTCGCCAACGCGGACTCGGGAGACATTTCCGTCTACCGCATCGACGACAAGAGCGGCGGGCTGCGCGCACTGTTCGATTCGCCCTACCCGGCCGGCGCCGGCGCGGCGGCGGTGACGGTCGATCCGTCGGGGCGCTTCGCCTATGTATCGAACCGGGCCGCCGACAGCATCTCCGCCTACTGCGTCGATGGCGCGAGCGGCTCGCTGCGGCCGGTGCGCGGATCGCCGTTCGCCGCCGCCAGTGCGCCCGGCCCGGTATCGATCGACCCGACGGGGCGCTTCGCGTACGTGGCGAGCCTTCGGGATGCGAGCGTCAGCGCCTACCTGATCGACGCCGGCAGTGGCGCGCTCGTTCCACCGACCGGCGGCGTGCCGCACGGCGACTGGTGCAAGCGCCGATGAGCGCGCAGCTCGTCGTCCCGGCGCTCACCCCGGCTTTCGCGCAGCGCTTCGCGGCGGAATGGATCGACGCGTGGAACGCGCACGACCTCGAGCGGGTACTCTCGCACTACGAGGACGAGTTCGAGATGAGCTCGCCGCTCATCACCCGGCTCGCCGGCGAGCCGTCGGGCAAGCTGAGGGGAAAGGCAGCGGTATCGGCATACTGGAGCCTGGCGCTGAAGCTCATCCCGTGGCTGCGCCTCGAGCTGGCGTACGTGCTCTCTGGCGTCGACAGCGTCGTCATCCACTATCGCGGGCATCGCGGCCTGGTGGCGGAGGTCCTGCGCTTCTCGCCAAGCGGCAAGGTGATCGCCGCCGCGGCGCACTACCTCTAAAGCTTCGCCAGGAACTGCGCGATCGCCTCGTTGACCGGCCCGGGATGCGTGACGGGCGCCATGTGGCCGAGCTCGGCGAACTTCACCATCTCGACGTACGGCAGAGTGGCGGCGAGCAGGCGCGCAACGCCGTGCGCGGAGGCGGTCGAGCGCCCCCCCGTCATATAGAGCACCGGCACGTCGAGCGCGCGGAACGCTTCGAGCGGCGTGGGCTCGGTGAACAAGGCGTGCGCCCATTGCCTTATGTTGCGCGTGGCGGCGGCGATCGCCGGCCTGCGCTCGGCGCTCGTACGCGCCCACGCGCCTGGCTCCATCCAGTAGTCGATGAACGTCTCGGCCGCGGCGTCCGCATCGCCGCGGTCGAGCGCCGCTCCCGCGCGCGCTACCGTATTGCGGATCCCGTCGGCATCGTTGGGCGCCGGGTGTTCCTGCTCGATCAGCGCGAAGAGCGTCGGCTCGTAGAGCGCGAGCGCGCGCACCCGTCGCGGGTCGGCGAGCGCGATCTTGAGCGCCACCGCGCCACCATAGGAATGGCCGACCAGCACGAGCGGCGTTCCCGCGCTTTCCAGCACGGGCTCGACCAGCGCGACCTCGTCGGCGAGCGTGATCAACCGATCGGCAGGCCACCCCGGGCTCTTGCCCGAGCCGTACGAGTCGACCGCCAGCACGCGGAAGCGGGGCGCCAGCAGCTCCATCAGCGTGCGCCACTGGGCCGAGTTGCTGGCGTTGGCATGGAAGCAGATCACCGCTGGGCCGCGGCCCGATTCGCGGAAGAAGGGTCGGGTGCTCAAGCCCGCAAGCATAAGGCCCCATCGCGTTCCGCGCGCGCGCTCGCCGCAGGCAGCGCCCGGCTGATGCGCGCCCACCACGGCATCGCAACACTCCGGCAACAAATCCGCCTGAAGCGGAAATCTTGCCGATACGAAGCGCCTTCAGCATCGCTCCATCGAGAAACCCGCCGACCGGCGCGAGGAGCGAGCCCAATGACGCAACAAGTATCCGACGTCGTTGTCCACATCCGCCGGCCGCTGGCCGCGGCTGCCCGGGAGCAGCTCGAGCTGGCGCTTCGGGCGACTCCGGGAATCCACGACGTGCGCGGAAAGGCCGCGCAGCTTCTGATCGTCGACTTCGACCGGCACGCCATCAGCGCGCTGGGCGTGCTGCGCCGCTTCCGCGCCCTCGGCCAGGAAGCCCACCTCATCGGAATTTAACCCGGAGCTCTCATATGTTGCAGACAGCGATATTGCAGACAGCGGCAAACCCGAACCAGACGCTATGGGAAAAAGGCGACTTCACGCGCATCGCCGCAACGATGCGGGAGAGCGGCGAGGCGTTCGTGCAGGGCCTGGGCATCCGCAAAGGGCTCAAGGTCCTCGATCTCGGCTGCGGCGACGGAACGACGGCGCTGCCGGCCGCGCAGGCGGGGGCGCACGTGCTCGGCGTCGATATTGCGCGCAACTTGGTCGCGGCCGGGAACCGGCGGGCCGAGGCGCTTGGCCTCGCGAACTGCCGCTTCGAGCACGGCGACGCGACCGACCTCCAGCCGCTTCCCGACCGCGCCTTCGACCTCGTCGTCAGCGTGTTCGGCGCCATGTTCGCGCCGAAGCCTTTCGACGTCGCTCGGGAAATGGTGCGCGTGACACGGGCGGGAGGGCGAATCGTCATGGGCAACTGGATCCCGAACGATCCGACCCTGGTCGAGCAGATCCTGCGCATCAGCTCGGCCTACACGCCGCCGCCTCCCGCGGGATTCGTGAGCCCGATGACGTGGGGAACGGAAGCCAGCGTCCGCGAGCGCTTCGCCGCGGCAGGCATCGCGGCGGACAGGATTTCCTTCACCCGCGAGACCTTCACCTTCCGCTTCGCCGGCTCGCCGGAGCAGTATGTGGAAGTGTTCCGGAAGTACTACGGCCCGACGATGAACGCCTTCGAAGCCGCCACGAAGGGCGGGCGCGCCGCGAGCCTGCAGAGCGACCTCGAAGAGCTCTTCCGCGCGCAGAACACGAGCGCGACTGCGACGACGATTCCCGCGACTTACCTGCGCATCCAGGTGGCTTGCTGAGCCGAGCGCCGCCGCGCGCTCACGCCATGCAAACCGCCTCGACGTTGTTGCCGTCGAAGTCGACGAGAAAGGCCGCATAGTAGTTGGGCGAATAGTCGGTGCGAAGGCCAGGTCTTCCGTTGTCCTTCGCGCCGGCTTTCAGCCCGTTCCTGTAGAACTCGTCGACCGCTGCCCGGCTCGGTGCCTTGAGTGCGATATGGTTTCCTGCCTTTTGTTTCGCCAGGTGTAGCCAGAGCGCCGGTCTTCCCTGCGGTCCGAATCCGGCGTAGCCCTCGCCCCGTGCGCCGGGCACGTGGCCGAGCGGCGCGAGCATCGCCGCGTAGAGCTTCGCTGCCTTCTCCAGATCCCCGACGCGCAAGCCGACATGGTCGAACATGGTTTTGCCTCCGAAAAATCTCAGACTAGACGGCGGTGGCGAGCCTTTCTTGGAGGATCTTGCGCTCTCCCCGGGCAGCCTTGCGGAAACGCTTCGGCGACACGCCGGCCGCGCGGCCGAAAGTGCGCACGAAGTTCGAGAGGTCGGCGAAGCCGCATTCGAGCGCGACGTCGGTGACCGAGAGATTTTCCTGCGCGAGCAGCTTCGCCGCGCGTGCGAGGCGCACGCGCACCAGGTACTGGTGCGGTGTCACGCCGATCGCCTTCCTGAAGGTCCTGAGAAAGTGATACGGCGAGAGCGCCGCGTGGCGCGCCGCATCCTCGAGCGCGACCGGCGCCGCCGCGTTCTCCTCGAGCCAGAGCGCCGCCTCGACCGCACGGCGCCTTTCCCTCGGCGTCGCCTTTTGCAGCTCCTGGCTTTCTCCGCTGGCAAGGGTCGCGAACCTGTGCACGAACATCACCGCCGCCTCGTCGACGGCGACGCTAGAACGGCCCTCGATCGCGGCCTGCGCGAGCTCTCCGAGCACCGTCAGCTCGGGCAGCGGCGGCACGGCCGCCGGATCCCAGATACCGAGGTTCTTTCCGAGCAAATCGACGAATGCCGCAGAGAGCTTGATCGACAGGCACTCGTCGCCGCAGCCGTGGTGCTCGTGCGTCGCGGTGTACTCGCGGCCCGGGCGGCCGATCATCAGCGCGCCCGGCACTAGCTCGACCTCGCGCCCCTCGGTTCGGCAGCCGAAGCTGCCGCGGCGCACATAGGAAAGCGAATGGCGCTCGTGCATCTCGGCGAAGGCACGTTCGCCCGGGCCCGCCGTGCAGTGGAATTCGTAGACCGAGAGCGAGCCGCCCTCGACCAGCGTCCTGCGATGCATGTTGCCGACTGTAGCGCGCTTTCTGCTATGCCGGGATGGAATGCCGCTCGAGCGTTTTCCTCATGGCTGCGACGCCGGCATCCATCATCGCCGCCACCGGCTCCGCGGCCGAGTGCGGCAGCACGTCGGCGATCCAGACCACCACGCAATCGCCGAGCGCTCCTTCGAAAACCTGGAAAGATGCGCTGTGATGCAGCAGGCGCTCGCTCCTCGTCGCATAGGCGAGGCGCCGCCGCGCATCGTCCACCTCCACGATCAGCTCGCGCGCGCTCAGGCCGTTGGCGAAGGTGACGATCCGATCGTCGCCCTCGCGTCGGCAATCGGTGGCGAAGCCTTGCGCGAGGCGGGTGTGCACCGCGTATACATCGCGAAATGCGTCCCAGGCGGCGTTCGCCGGCGCAGCGATGCGGAATTCCCTGCGTATCGAGGCCATGGCGCATCATGGCGCGAGCGCCGCAGCGGCTCTTGGAGAAAGTTGCTGCCTCTAACGGCCAGTGTCGACGGTCCTACAGCGGCTTGATGTTGGCCGCCGCCGGGCCTTTCTGACCCTGCGTCACGTCGAAAGAGACCTTCTGGCCCTCTTTCAGCGACTTGAAGCCTGAGCCCTGGATCGCGCTGTGATGCGCGAACAGGTCCTTCCCGCCGCCGTCAGGGGTGATGAACCCGAAGCCTTTGGCATCGTTGAACCACTTCACCGTACCTGTAGCCATGTCATCTCCAATTGAACTTGCAGGGTCGTCAGCCGCCGGCCACCGTAGCCCGCAGCAGCTGTGGCGCGAGCGGCTTGAGAAGGTGCTCGTCGAATCCGGCCTCGCGAGCGCGCTCGCCGTCGGCCGGCTGCCCGTAGCCGGTGAGGGCAATCAGGCGCATTGCCGAAGCGTCCGGCATCGCCCGGATGCGCTGCGCGAGCTCATAGCCGCTCATGCCAGGCAGCCCGATGTCGATGATCGCCACGTCGGGGCGCTCGCGCGTGATGTGCTCCAGCCCGTCCTCGCCGCTCGCGGCGATCGCCACCTCGTGGCCCCACTGGCTGAGCAGCAGACGCATCGTCTCGCGGATGTCGTCGCTGTCTTCGACGACGAGCACGCGCTTGCGCGCGGCGGGCGCGCGGTCGTCGTCCGGCGCGGCAGGCTCGGTCGACCCCGGGGCGAGCGGCAGGCGCACCGAGAAGGTCGCGCCGCGGTCCGGGCCTTCGCTCGCGGCGTCGATTGAGCCGCCGTGCAGCTCGGCAAGCCGGCGCGCGATGGTAAGGCCGATGCCCAGCCCGCCATGGCTGCGCGCGAGCGTCTGCTCGCCCTGCACGAAGAGGCCGAACAAGGCCTCACCGCCGCCGGGGGCGAAGCCGGCGCCGCGGTCGCGTACCTCGACGAGCGCCCGATCGCCCTCGCGCCGCGTTGCGACGCGGATAACGTCCGGCCGCGCGGTGAACTTCGCTGCGTTGGTGAGCAGGTTAGCGACGATCTGCTCGATGCGCGTCGGATCGGCATCCAGTACGAGCGGCTCGGCGCACAAATCGATCTGCACCTGGTGCCCGCGCGCCTGCACCTGCGGCAGCGCCGCTTCGATCGCGGCGGCAACCAGCGCGTTGAGCTCCACGGGTACGCGCCGCAGTGCCATCTTGCCGCGCTCGAGGCGCGCTACGTCGACGAGATCGTCCACCAGGCGCGAGAGGTGGGCCGACTGGCGCTCGAGGATGTCGCGCGTCTTGCCGAACAGCGGGTTGTCGTACGCGAGCGAGTGCTGGAGGTGCACGGCATTGCGGATGGGCGCGAGCGGGTTGCGCAGCTCGTGCGCGAGCATGGCGAGGAACTCGTCG
>DASUFD010000107.1:0-35098 GCA_036274735.1 Burkholderiales bacterium | reverse complement strand
CCGGCTAGAGCGCGTGAAATCGCTCTGGAAGGTCTTCGCGCCGCGCATGGCGACTCTCTACGCCGACCAGATCTCTGAGCATCAACGCGACCTCACCAACTTCGAGTCGACCTTCTTTGCCGCCGAGATCGCCTGCGGGCTCTGTCTCGCCGTGGACCTGCTCGACGACGTGGTCGGCGGCATGATCGTCCGGCGTGATCGGATGGAGCAGAACTTCCGCATGAGCGAAGGTCTGCTGGCCGCCGAGGCGGCGCAGCTGCTGCTTTCGTCGCGCGGGCACCGCGACGGCCATGAGACGGTGCGCCGCCTGGCGCGCGAGAGCGAACGCACCGGCCGGGACTTCCGGGAAATGCTCTTCACCACGCCCGAGCTCGCGTCGTTCCTGCAGGCCCTCGCGCCGGAGCAGCGGGCGCTGCTGGAATCGCCGCGGCGCTACGTGGGCCTCGCGCCGCTGCGCGCGACGGAGGTCTGCGACCAGTGGGAGAACGAGATGAATCGTCTGGAGGCAAGCCTGAAGTGAACCGGGAAAGAAAATTCGATCCGATCACGCTTGACATCCTCTGGCGGCGGTTGATCTCCATCGTCGACGAGGCCGATGCCGCGGTGTACCGTACGTCGTTCTCGAGCCTTATCCGCGACGCGCACGACTACACCAACGCCTTCTTCGACCGCCACGGCCGGGAGCTGTGCGAAGGCTCGATGGTCACGCCGGGTCAGCTCGGTGCGCTCTCGCTGGGCGTGAAGTCGATCTGCACCCGGTACCCGGAAGAAGCGTTCAGGCCGGGTGACATCCTGGTGAGCAACGATCCGTGGCTGCTGGCGGGGCACCTGAACGACGTCGGCGTGATCAGTCCGATCTTCTTCAAGGGGCGGCTCGCGGGGTTCACCGCCTGCGTATTCCACCACACGGACATCGGCGGCCGGCACGGCGCCGACAACCGCGAGGTCTACGAGGAGGGCGTGTTCATCCCGCTGATGAAGCTCTGCGATGCCGGGGTGATGAACGAGTCGCTGCTGCAGATGCTGCGCGCCAACGTGCGCAAGCCCGACGACGTGATCGGCGACCTGCGCTCGCAGATCGCCGCCAACCACGTGTGCGCGCAGAAGGTGGTGGAGATGATGGAGGAGACCGGGCTGGAGAGCCTCGATGAGCTCGCCGACGAGATCATCGGGCGCACCGAGCGCAGCATGCGGCAGGCGGTCGAGGCGATCCCGGACGGCGATTACCGATACGAGGGCGTGATCGAGGGGCAAGGCAAGCGCGCCGACATCAAGATCAGGCTGGCGGTGCACGTCTCGGGTAGCGACGTGACGGTCGACTTCGCCGGCACCGATCCGCAGGTGGGCTGGGGTGTGAACACGGTCTACAACTTTACGTATTCGTACGTGAATTTCGCCTTCAAGAGCGCACTGAACCCGGAGATTCCTAACAACTACGGCAGCACGCTAGCAGTGAAGGTGAAGGCGCCGGAGGGTAGCGTCGTGAACTGCACTTATCCAGCTGCGGTCGCGCATCGCACGCATGTCGGCCATGCGCTGACCGAGATGGTGTACCTCGCGCTTGCGGAGGCGCTACCGGAACGCGTGCTGGCCGAGTGCGGCCGGGCCGCCGGCAACACCGTCGTCTACGGAACGCGGCACAACGGCGAGCGCTTTCTCGCCATGGACCTGCGGGCGATGGGCATGGGCGCGAGCTACAGGTCGGACGGCGTGCATTGCTTTCACTTCCCCTCGAACGCGAGCAACACGCCCTGCGAGATCCTCGAAGGCGATACGCCGTTCATCGTCGAGAAGCGCGCCATCCTAGACGACACGGGCGGCGCCGGCCGGCATCGCGGTGGCCTCGGCCAGGAAATCGTCTGGCGGATACCCGATGACGAGTACGCACCGCGCCCGCCCGTGACGGTCGTCAACGTAATGGGCCGCTTCCGGTACGCGGCGAAGGGGCTGTTCGGCGGCCGGGAGGGCGCGAAGTCGATCTACCAGATCAACGGCGTGGACAGCGACTGGGGCGGACAGAACCTCTGCAAGCCGGGCGACGTCATCCGCTTCTGCACGCCGGGCGGCGGCGGTTACGGTGACCCGCTCGAGCGCGACGAAGCTGCGGTACGCATCGATGTCCTTAACGGTTACGTTAGCGCGGCGAGGGCGCAGAGCGAGTACGGCGTCGTGATCGATCCGAAGACAGGCGAAATCGATGGGGAAGCGACCCGGCGGCTCCGCGAGCGGCTTAAGCGCCCGGCGGCGAAGTAGAGCGGCGCCATGAGCTATCGGCTGGGGTGCGACATCGGCGGCACATTCACGGACTTCGTGGCGGTCGACGACGCGACCGGGAAGATGCACGTCTTCAAATGCCTGACGACGCCGCGCGACCCCTCGGAAGCCGTCGAGCACGGTGTGCGCGAGCTGGCGAAGCGGGTGCCTGGGATGCTGGAGGGTCTTGACGAGGTCATCCACGGCACGACGCTCGTCATCAACGCGATCATCGAGCGCAAGGGAAGCCGCACCGCGCTCGTCACGACCCGCGGCTTCGGCGACACGCTCGAGCTCGGGCGCGAGAAGCGCTATGACACGTACGACATCTTTTCGGAATACGCGCCACCGCTCGTGCCACGCCCGCTGCGCCTTGAGGCCGACGAGCGCATCGCAGCCAACGGGCGCGTGCTCCGGGCGCTCGACCCGGCGCACGCGGCGGCGCTCGTGCGCCGCGTAAAGGCGCTCGACGCCGAGTCGCTCGCGGTGTGCTTCATCAACTCGTTCGAGAACCCGGCGCACGAGCTGCTCTTCAAGGAAATCGCGGCGCGCGAGGCACCCGCGCTCTCGGTGTCCATTTCCTACGATGTGCTGCCGCAGATCCGCGAGTTCGAGCGCACCAGCACCACGGTGGCGAACGCCTACGTGAAGCCACTGACCGGCCGTTATCTCGCGAAGCTCGAGGAGCGGCTGAAGGACCTGCGCTTCCGCGGCAAGCTCTACATCATGCTGTCCAGCGGTGGCATCACCTCAGTGAAGACCGCGCAGGAGTCCCCGGTGCGCGTCATCGAGTCGGGGCCGACCGCCGCGGTGATCTCGGCGGAGTACTACGGCCGCATGCTCGGCATCGAGGATTTGTTCGCCTACGACATGGGCGGCACGACCGCGAAGTCGTGCCTGATCCAGAAGGGCCGCGCCGGCAAGGTGACAACCTTCGAGGTCGGCCGCGTGCAGCGCTTCAAGAAAGGCAGTGGCATCCCGATCCAGGTGCCGGTCGTCGACCTGATGGAGATCGGCGCGGGCGGCGGCAGCATCGCCCGGCTGAACAAGCTCGGCCTTTTTCAGGTCGGCCCCGATAGCGCCGGCGCGGAGCCTGGGCCCGCGTGCTACGGGCGCGGCGGGCGCGAGCCGACGGTCACCGATGCCGACCTCGTGCTCGGCTACCTCGATCCACACTACTTTCTCGGCGGCGAGCTAAAGCTCGACAAGGCCGCGGCCGAGGCCGCGATCCTCGAGCGGGTCGCGAGGCCGATGAACATGGGGCTCATCGAGACCGCCTGGGGCATCCACGACGTGATCAACGAGACGATGGCCGCTGCGGCTAAGACGCATATCGCGGAGAAGGGCGGAAATCCCCGGACCGTTACGATCGCCGCGTTCGGCGGCGCGGGGCCGGTGCACGCGTGCGGCCTGGCGCATAAGCTGAAGGCGCCTCGCATCCTCGTGCCGCCGGTCGCCGGCGTCGGCTCGGCGCTCGGTTTCTTCACGGCGCCCATCGCCTACGAGGTCGTGCGCAGCCGCAAGATGCGTCATGCCTCCGCTGATTTCGCCGAGCTGGAGAAGATGTTCCGCGAGATGGAAGCGATCGGCCGCGGCATCGTCGAGCAGGAAGGCCGCGGTGAAGTCGTCTGCGAGCGGTCGATCGACATGCGCCTGGTCGGCCAGGGCTGCGAGTGCACGGTGCCCGTGCCGGCCGGCGACTTCTCCACCTTCGGCCGCGAGAAGGTGCGCGCGCTCTTTGACGAAGTCTATGGCCGGCTGTTCGGCCGGACCTATCCGGAGGCCCCGCTCGAGTACGTGACCTTCAGCACCGTGGTGCGCTTGCCGACCCGGGCGTTGCGGTTGCCCCGCCTGTCCGGCACCGCGGGGGCGGATGCGAGCGTCGCCGTCAAGGGTACGCGGCGGGCCTACTCGCCGCGGCAGCGAGGCTACGCCACGTACACCGTCTACGATCGATACCGCCTGCCGCCAGGGGCGAAGCTGGCCGGCCCGGCGATTATCGAGGAGCGAGAGTCCACTACGGTCGTGGACGAGGATGCGACCGCGCTCGTCGAGGAGCACGGCTTCCTCTTCATCGAGATGAAGCTTGTCCAGTGATCCGGGGCCTCGCCGACATCGAGGCGATCGAGCGGATCCCGCTCGAGCAGCAGAACGACGCGTGGACCATCCCCGAGCTGCTCGAGCGCGGGGCTTCGCTCGATCCGGATAAGGCGGCGCTGCAGTATCTCTCGAACGGGGCGCTCGACGACGCGATCGAGACCGTCACCTATCGTCAGCTCTCCACCCGCGTCCGGCAGGCCGCAGCGCTCTTCCGGTCGCTCGGGGTAACGCGCGGAGAGCCAGTGGCGATCATGCTGCCGGTGGTGCCGCAGAATTTCGTCGCGCTGCTGGGCGCCGTACTGGCCGGCATCGCCTTCCCGGTCAACTGGATGCTCGACGCCGCGCATATCGGCGAGCTCGTCGCCTCTAGCGGCGCACGGGTCGCGGTCGCCCTCGGTCCAACACCCGGGTACGACATCTGGGAGAAGGCGCAGAAGCTTAGCGGCCGTTCGTTGCATCTGCTGGACGAGCGCGATTTCGACCGCCTGTGCGGGAGCCGCTCGCCCGACGATCCGACCGGCGCTTTGCCCGACCGGGACGACATTGCGCTCTATATCCACACCGGCGGCACGACGAGCAAGCCGAAGATCGCGAAGATCCCGCACCGCTGTATCGCCTACAAGGCGTGGGCGATGTCGCTGCTCGCCGATCTCAAGCCCTCGCAAGTCACGTTCGGTGTCGGCCCGCTCTTCCATGTCGGCGGCATCGTGCTGAGGACCCTCACGCCGTTGTCGCGCGGCCAGACGATCGTCGTCCCCGGCGGCGCGGGTTTCCGCAACAAGAACGTGATCCGCGACTACTGGAAGCTGGTCGAGCGGTTCCGCATCACAGACCTGGTCGGCGTGCCCACCGTGCTGGGCGCGCTCACGAACGTGCCGCGCGGCGATGCCGACGTGTCCTCGCTGCGGCGCCTCGCGACCACCGGGTCGGCAGCGCTGTCGACCAGCGTTGCGGATCATTTCGAGAAGTATTTCGGCATCCGCATCCTCTCCGACTACGGGCTGACGGAGGCGACGGCGACGGCGGCCCTGCCACCGCGCGACGGTCCGCGCAAGGATGGCTCGAGCGGGGTGCGCCTGCCCTTCACGCAGATCCGCACGGTCGTGTTTGGCGCCGGGGGGCGTATCGAGCGGGACTGCGGCGTCGACGAGATCGGCGAGATCGTCCTGCGCGGTCCGGGCGTGATCCCGGGCTATCTCGACCCGGCGCTCGATGCCGCGCTCTTCGTCGGCGACGGCTGGATTCGTTCGGGCGATCTGGGCCGGCTGGACGCTGATGGGTATCTGTGGGTCACCGGGCGGGTCAAGGACCTCATCATCCGTGGCGGGCACAACATCGACCCGCGCCCAATCGAGGAGACGCTGCAGGGCCATCCAGCAGTCGAGCTCGCCGCGGCCGTTGGCAAGCCCGATGCGTATGCTGGCGAGCTGCCCGTGGCGTACGTGCAGCTGCGGCCGGGCCACTCCGCCACGGCGGCGGAGCTGAAGGAGTTCGCCCGTGCCCGGGTCAGCGAGCGCGCGGCAGCGCCGGTCGACCTTTTCGTCCTCGACGCCCTGCCCCTGACCGGCGTTGGCAAGATCGCCAAGCAGGAGCTGCGCGAACGGGCGCTGCGGCATGCGATGTCTGAATTGCTGCGCGCGGAGTTGCCAGCTGGCATACAGGGCGACGTGAGCACGAGCGTCCACCCGACGCATGGCACTCTGGTCACCGTCGCTCTGGCAGCGAAGGCGGGCCGGGACCAGGCGGTCGAGCAGAGGCTCCGGGCGGCCCTTGGCCGCTTTGCGTACGCGTTCGATATCGTCTGGAGCTCGTTCGACCGGGATCTGGTGCGGCGCTTTGCCGTTTCCGATCAGAGTGTGCCGGTGCGCCTGCGTTTGAGCCCGTTCGCCGCCGGCATGGAGACGACTCTGCTCGGCGTCGATATGCGGCAAAGGCGCGCCCGCCTCGGCTTCAGGCCCGGTCTCGAATATGTCGCCGCGCGCGATACGCTGCAGGGCGGCGCGCTCGCTACCATGCTCGATGCGAGCATGATCTTCGCCGTGCTGGCGGTCATCCCGGAGGGGAAATCCGCGGCGACGACGAACCTGAACATTTCCTATCTCAAGCCCGCTTTCCCCGGCGTCTACACCGCAGAAGCGCAGGTGGAGCGGCTCGGCCGCACGACGGTCTTCGCGCGGGCCGAACTCGTTCCCGAAGGCGGCGAACCGGTGGCGTCGGCGTCCGGAGTGTTTTCCGTGTTCGACCGGCTGGAGGGTGGCTCGTGATCGGCGGCGCGTCGGCGATCCTGAGCGAGGTCGACGCTCGCGGCGTCGCCACCATCACGTTCGATCGGCCGGAGAAGAGCAATGCGCTCGACGCCGGAATGCGCCGTCGATTCTCGGCCGAGCTGCTCCGGTTCGCCGGCGATCCGACCGTGCGACTGCTCATCGTGCGCGGCGCGGGCAAGCATTTCAGCGCCGGGGCCGACGTTGGCAGCTTCGGCACCGAGACGCCCGAGGAGCGCGTCGAATGCCTGCTGCGCCTCGAGGCGTTTCCCAAGCCGACCGTCGCGCTGGTGCAGGGCGCCTGCGTGGGCGCCGCCCTCGGAGTGGTAGCGTGCTGCGACATCGTGGTCGCCGCCACGGACGGCCTTTTCTCCATCCCGGAAGTGCGGCTGGGGCTGCCGCCGCTCGGACTGGCGCCGCTCTTCCTCCGGGCGCTCGGCGCGCAGGCATTCCGCCGCTATGCGCTCACCGGCGAGCGCTTCGACAGCGCCGAGGCGCTGCGCCTCGGTCTGGTGCACCAGGTCTGCGCCCCAGAGGCCCTTGCTGCGCACGCGGCGAAGCTCGCCGACGAGCTGCTGCAGGCGGCGCCCGGCGCTATCGCCGAGCTCAAGCGCACGGCGCGCGGCCTGTCCTCGCCGGGAATCGCCGAAGAGATCGTGCGGCTGGCCCGCGAGGAACGGCAGCACCTGGAGAGCCGCGAGGCGAAGGAGGGCATCGCCGCTTTCCGCGAGAAGCGGTCGCCTTCCTGGGTGCCGAAGAAATGAGAGCGCTCGTCGTCGGCGGAACCGGGCCGACAGGCCCGCACGTGGTGGAGGGCCTGCTTGCGCGCGGCTACGAGGTAACGATCTTCCACCGCGGCGTGCACGAACCCGAAGGCCTGCCGGCCGTCGAGCACATCCACGGCGATCCCCATTTCAAGGAGAGCATCGCCGAGGCGCTTTCGGGTCGGGAGTTCGACGTCGTGCTCGCCATGTATGGACGCGTCCGCCACTTGGCGGAGGTGATGGCCGGCCGTTGCGCGCGCTTCATCAGCGTCGGCGGCGCGCCGGTCCTGCGCGGCCAGGACGCGCCGGAAAAGGTGCGGCCCTTCGGGCTGAAGGTACTGTTGCGCGAGACCGACGCGGTCGTGACGGACGAGGCGGAATCGAAGGTCGGCGCCATCATCGCGCTCACCGAGCGCATCATCTTCGACCTGCACGCGAAAGGCGCATTCTCGGCGACCCATGTGCGCTATGCGGAGGTCTATGGCCCGCGCTCGCTGACACCCAAGGAATGGCAGGTGCTGCGCCGCGCCCGCGACGGCCGACGCACCCTCGTCATTCCCGACGCGGGGCTGCTCGTGACCTCGCGGGTGGCGACGCGCAACGCCGCGCACGGCCTCCTGCTCGCGCTCGATCAGCCCGATCGAGCTTCAGGCCAGATCTATCACTGCGCCGACGACGAGCAGTTCACGTTGCGCCAGTGGTACGAGATGATTATCGACCAGGCCGGCGTGGAGCTTGACCTCGTCTCGCTGCCGGAGAGGCTGGCGCGGCCGTTTCACGTGCTGCTCAAGCCGCACCATCACATGCTGATGGACACCGCGAAGATCCGGCGCGAGCTCGGCTACAAGGACGCGATCGCGACGCCAGATGCGATCCGCGAAGGCATCGAATGGTGGCGGAAGAACCCGGTCACTCCCGAGAGCCATCCGAACTATCGCGACCGCTTCGCCTATGAACAAGAGGACGAGGTGGTCGCCGCCTACCTGCGCTATATGGAGGAGATGCAACAGCTCGTGCGCGCGGAGGATTTGCAGCCTCACGGATATGCGCATCCGAAAAAGGCCGGCGGCGCCGACCACCGCGGGCGCTAGCGGGCGAGCAGCCCGATGAGTTCCCCCGAGGGCACCACCGAGCCGATGTTCACCCGCACCGTGGCAAGCGTTCCCTCGTGGCCTGCGCGGCTGCTGCTGCCGACGCAGTCTTCGGCGACGACGATGTAGTAGCCGAGGAAGAAGCCCTCGCGCAGGGTCGAGTCGACGCAGACGTTGGTGGCGACGCCGGTCAGTACGAGGGTGCGCACGCCGCGCGCCTGCAGCTCGCGGTGCAGAGCGGTCTCGTGGAAGCCGCTGAAGGTGTGCTTGTCGACGACGAGGTCGTCGGGCTGCGGGGCGATGCGGAAGAAATCGGCGCCCCACGTGCCTTCGAGGCACAGCCCCTCCCGGCCGCCGCGCTTGGCGATGTGAGAGGCCGCGAGGTACTTGAAGTCGTAAAGCGAGCGCAGCCAGACGACCGGCATGCCGGCGGCGCGCGCCGCGCCGGCAAGCGCGTCGATGCGGCCCGCGATACGCACGTTGTCGTCGAGGTCGATTTTCGGCGCGCTGGTGCCGGCGCGCGAGCGGTGCAGGAAGCCGCCCTCGGCGCAGAAGTCGTTCTGCAGGTCGACGATGAGGAGCGCCGCATGGCGCGGCTGCACCTGCTCCTCGAGCGTGCGCAGGAGCGGCTGCGACGCCGCAGCGGCGGCGCTCACGGCGCCGGCGCCACCGTGCCGCAGGACTTGCAGGTGCGGAACTCCAGAGAGCCGAAGAAGTTGTCGTAGGCGCGCGAGACCGGATCGGCGCCGTAGTCGCTCACGACGAACGTCTCTTCGTGCAGGAACTTGCCGCAGGCCGGACAGAACCAATGGAAGCGGTCGATCTCGCCGGCATGGCGCTTGCGCTCGACGACGAGCTGGAAGGCGTCCGGCGGGAAGCGCGGCGAATGCGGCACGAAGGGTGGCTGGTACAGGCAATGCCCCTCGGGCACCACCGCTATCTTCTCCTCGCCTTCCGGCGTGCGGTAGTGCAGATTCAGGTTGCCCTTGAGCGAGTACTGCAGCTCGAAGCTCGGGTTGATGTGGAACTCGCTGCGGTACTCGCGCCCCCGGGCGATGAAGCACAGGCACCCTTCTTCCTGCCACAGCGGATACGTGCGCCGCTGCGTGTTGTGGGTCAGGTACTCCATGACCTCCTTGAGGTCGACCTGCGGCATCGGCAGCTGCAGGGTCGGGAAAACGCTTGCCATGTTCATCGCTCGCCTCGCGTCGCTTCTACTTCGTGCCCTGCTTCTGCAGCTCCTTCCAGGGGTCCTTCTCGGCCGTGGAGATCGTCTCGAGCTCGACGTTCTCCAGCCGTCCGTTCACCCTGCGCACCTCGCGCAGGTATTCGGGCTGGACGATGTCGCGCGTCTCCGGATCGATGGAAATCGGGCCGCGCGGGCTGTCCGGGTTCTTCCAGTGCTTGAAGACCTCCATCGTCTTGTCGGGATCGAGCTTGCCCTTCTGCTGCTTGATCGCCTCGAAGATCATCGCTGCGCCGTCCCAGGAACCGACGGAGTACATGTCGGGGTCGGCGTCCTGGCCGTACTCCTTCTTCCAGGCGGCGATGAACGCCTTGTTCGCCGGCCGGTCGGCGGCGAGCGACCAGTGGAAGACGGTCGTGACGCCGAGCGCCACGTCGCCCATCGCCGGAAGCTCCTCGTCGATGGTGATGTCGCCCGGGCCGATCAGCTTCACCCCGGCTTTCTTCAGTCCGATGTCCTCGAAGGACTTCATCATCGCGGTGGCCGTCTTGCCCGCAGGCGCGAAAACCATCAGCGCCTCGGGGTTCGCGTCTTTGATGCGCTGCATATAGGGAGCCCAGTCCTGCGTCTGGATCGGCACGCGCACGCTGCCGGCAATCTTGCCGCCGCCGGCGGTGAAGGCACTTGTGAAGGCTTGCTCGGCGTCGTGGCCCGGGCCGTAGTCGCTCACCAAAGTGTAAGCCGTCTTGAACTTCTTCGCCGCCCACTGGCCGAGCGGGTAGCTCGACTGCCAGAGCGTGAAAGACGTGCGCGCGATATAGGGCGAGCGCGTGGTGATCATCGACGTGCCCGCGTTCATGATCACGAAAGGTACCTTCGCCTCGGTGGCGAGCGGCGCGATGGCGAGCGCGTTCGGCGTGAAGATGACCCCGGCGAGCAAGTTCACCCGCTCGCGCACGATGAGCTCCTGCGCGAGCTGCTTCGCCTTGTCCGGGTTGGGGCCGGTATCGTCGCGAACGACCAGCTCGATCTTCGTCCCCGGCGGCAGCTCCTTGTCGTGCAGCTTGAAATAGAGGCGCACCGCGCGCTCCATGTAAGGGCCGATGTTGCCGAATATGCCGGTATAGGTCGTTATGAAGCCGATCTTCACGGTTTCCGCCGAGGCGACCGACCCGGCGAGTGCGAGGGCGATGGCGAGGACCGCCCTGAGAATGAATGCCATGTTGTTGATCTCCTCTAAGAAGCCGAAATTCTAGACTGAGGATGAAGCGCGATGACGACGGTTCTCGATCGCGCCGATTACCAGGCCGCACAGCCCGCCGCCGCAGGCGAACATCAGCATCGCCCACAACGAAGCCTGCCATCCGAGCCGCGACGCGAGCCAGGCGAGGAACAACGGGCCGAAGAACTGGCCTGCCTGCGAGGCCTGATTGATGATGCCGTTGCCGGTGCTGATATGCTGCGGCGTCCTGGCATGGATCGGAAGACCGGCGAAGATCGAAGCTGGAATCACCCCGGTACAGAATGAGAACGCGAGCACGGAGCCGAAGCGCAGCGTGGACGGCAACGCGTCGGAGAACATGCCGAGCTCGCAGGCTGCGCCAAGGAGAGCACCGCAGACGATCAGCGTGCTCCGGCGCATGCCACGCGAGAGCAGCCAGCCGCCGGCCAGCGTACCGGGCGCATTCGCGAGCACCATCAGCGCGGTCGCGATCGCGGCGGTGCGCGTGGAGGCGCCATGCTCTTCCACCAGGAAGGTCGGCAGCCACACCATCACCGAGTTCCATTGCGCGACGTAGAACGCGAACAGCGCCGCCATTGCGAGGTTGCCCTTCTGCGCCAGCGACTCGACGACCAGCCGCAGGGAACGGATTGCCCCGTACGGCGCGGCCGGTACCACTCGCCAGAAGACGAGCGCGGTAAGCGCCGTGGCGAGCGCGATGCCACCCCACAGGCCGCGCCATCCCCATGCGGCGATGAGCGCCGGAGCGACGAGCAGCGCCACGGTGCCGCCGGTCGGCATGTACGAGCTCCACAGGGCGAGCGCGCGCGAGCGCTCGTGCGCGCTGGCGCCGGCCGCGGCGGTGATGAGCGCCGGGGCCGATACGACGTAGACGATGAAGCCGACACCTTCGAGAAAGCGCGAGAGCAGCAGGACGCGAAACCCCGCCGCGGCGGCGCCGAGCCCGCCGCCGGCCACCATGACGGAAAGGCCGAACAGCGCGAGCCGCTTGTGGCCGAGGCGGTCGCAAAGCACGCCGGCCAGCATGCCGACCGTCATCCCCATCACGTTGAACATGGTGGCGATGAGTCCCGACTGGACGAGCGTCAGGCCGAGCTGCTCGCGCAGTGCCGGCAGCGCGGGAGAGACTTTGGTGATATGCGCGGCGGCGACGAGGCCGCCGGCGAAGACGGCCCACACGCCGCGCCAGTTCGTCACGCTGCGGAAACCGGGATCTTCAATGCGACGATTTTTCTCGCCCACTCGGCGGGGCCGGTCGTATGGACGGCGTTGCCTTTCGCGTCCACGGCGACCGTCACCGGCATGTCCTCGACCTCGAACTCGTAGATCGCTTCCATGCCGAGATCGGCGAAGGCGAGCACGCGCGACTTGCGGATCGCCTTTGCGACGAGATAGGCGGCGCCGCCCACCGCCATGAGATACGCGGCCTTGTGCCGCCGAATCGCCTCGATCGCCGCCGGGCCGCGCTCGGCCTTGCCCACCATCCCGATAAGCCCCGTTTTCGCGAGCATCATCTCGGTGAACTTGTCCATGCGCGTGGACGTGGTCGGGCCGGCGGGGCCGACGATCTCGTCGCGTACCGGATCCACGGGGCCGACGTAGTAGATGACCCGGTTCGTGAAATCGACGGGAAGCGGTTGTTGTTTTTCGATGAGATCTTGAATGCGCTTGTGCGCGGCATCGCGCCCGGTCAGGAGCCTGCCGCTCAGCAGCAACCGCTCGCCCGGCTTCCACGACGCGACTTCCGCCTTCGTCAGCGTGTCGAGATTCACCCGCCGGGATTTCGCGTCCGGCGTCCACGTCACCGCCGGCCAGTCGGAGAGCTTCGGTGCCTCGAGCTCGGCCGGACCGGAGCCGTCGAGGACGAGATGCGCATGCCGCGTCGCCGCGCAATTGGGAATCAGCGCCACGGGGCGGTTCGCGGCGTGCGCGGGGTAGGTGCGGATCTTCACGTCGAGCACCGTCGAGAGCCCGCCGAGGCCCTGCGCGCCGATGCCGAGCGCATTCACCTTGTCGTAGAGCTCGATGCGCATTTCCTCGACCTTGCTCTTCGGCCCGCGCGCTTTCAGCTCGGCCATGTCGATCGGGTCCATGAGCGACTGCTTGGCCATGAGCATCGCCTTCTCGGCGGTGCCGCCGACGCCGATGCCGAGCATGCCCGGCGGGCACCAGCCGGCCCCCATGGTCGGCACCGTCTTCAGCACCCATTCGACGATCGAGTCCGACGGATTGAGCATCGCGAACTTGGACTTCGCCTCGGAGCCGCCGCCTTTCGCAGCGACGTCGAGCTCGAGCTTGTCGCCCGGCACGAGCTCGACCTGGATCACCGCCGGCGTGTTGTCGCGCGTGTTCGTGCGGCCGAAGTCCGATTCGTCGAGTACCGAGGCGCGCAGCTTGTTGTCGGGGTCGAGGTAGGCGCGCCGCACCCCCTCGTTCACCGCCGCCTCGAAATCGGCGAAATCGAAGCGCACGTCCATGCCGACGCGCGCGAACACGTTGACGATGCCGGTGTCCTGGCAGATCGGCCGGTGCCCCTCGGCGCACAGGCGCGAATTGGCGAGGATCTGCGCGATCGCGTCCTTCGCCGCCGGGGACTGCTCGCGCTCGTAGGCGCGCCCGAGCGCGCGAATGTAGTCCACGGGGTGGTAGTAGGAGATGAACTGCAAGGCGTCGGCGACGCTCTGCACGAGGTCGGCTTTCCTGATCGTCGTCATGGAGTTGCGCGAGGCCGGAGGAGGGCGCAAATGTAGCACAGCGCGGTTCGCGCGAAGCCTTTACAGGCCCTTGATTTGGTGATTGGATTGGCCGTAATCACGAGGAGGAAAGCATGGCGCAGACGATCGAATCGGTATTGCAGGAGAAGCGGGTCTTTCCGCCGCCGCCTGCGCTCGTACGACAGGCCAACGTCTCCGGCATGGAGGCCTATCGCAAGCTCGCCGCCGAGGCAGAGCGCGACTTCGAAGGGTTTTGGGCGCGCCTCGCACGCGAGACGCTCGCATGGTCCAAGCCCTTCACCAAGGTGCTCGACGAGTCGAAGGCGCCGTTCTTCCGGTGGTTCTACGACGGCGAGCTCAACGCCTCGTACAACTGCCTCGACCGCCATCTGCAGGCGCACGGCGACAAGACCGCGATCATCTTCGAAGCGGACGACGGCAAGGTCACGAAGATCACCTACCGCGAGCTGCACCGCGACGTGTGCCGCTTCGCCAACGCCCTGAAGGCGAAGGGAATCAAGAAGGGCGAGCGCGTCCTCATCTATATGCCGATGTCGATCCAGGCCGTCGTCGCCATGCAGGCGTGCGCGCGCATCGCCGCGACGCACTCGGTCGTGTTCGGCGGCTTCTCGGCGAAGAGCGTCCAGGAGCGCATCATCGACGCCGGCGCGGTCGCCGTGATCACTGCCGACGGCCAGTTTCGCGGCGGCAAGGAGATCCCGCTCAAGCCGGTGGTCGACGAAGCGCTCGCGATGGGCGGGTGCGAGGCGATCAAGAACGTGATCGTCTACAAGCGCTCGGGCTCGAAGGTGCCGATGATCGCCGGGCGGGACACCTGGTGGGACGACGCGGTGAAAGGGCAGGCGGACAGCTGCGCTCCCACGTTCGTCGATGCCGAGCATCCGCTCTTCATCCTGTACACGTCGGGCTCGACCGGCAAGCCCAAGGGCATCCAGCATTCGACCGGCGGCTACCTTCTCTGGTGCGCGCTGACCATGAAGTGGGTGTTCGACAACAAGCCGAGCGACGTCTTCTGGTGCACGGCGGACGTCGGCTGGGTCACCGGGCACAGCTACATCACTTACGGACCGCTCGCCGTGGGGGCGACCGAGGTGGTCTTCGAGGGCGTGCCTACGTATCCCGACGCCGGGCGCTTCTGGAAGATCATCCAGGACCACAAGGTGAACGTCTTCTACACCGCGCCTACGGCGATCCGCTCGCTCATCAAGGCGGGCGGGGACCTGCCGAAGAAGTACGACCTCTCGAGCCTGCGCATCCTCGGCACCGTCGGCGAGCCGATCAACCCGGAAGCGTGGATCTGGTATCACGAGACCGTCGGCGGCGGGCGCTGCCCGATCGTCGACACCTGGTGGCAGACCGAGACCGGCGGGCACATGATCACGCCCCTGCCGGGGGCGACGCCGACCAAGCCGGGCTCCGCGACGCTGGCGCTGCCCGGCATCTTCGCGGACGTGGTGGACGAGACCGGTCAGTCGGTCGGCAAGGGTAAGGGCGGCATCCTCGTCATCCGGCGGCCGTGGCCGGCGATGCTGCGCACCATCTGGGGCGACCCGGAGCGCTACAAGAAGACCTACTGGCCGGACGACTTCAAGGGCAGGCTCTACCTGGCCGGCGATGGGGCGAGCATGGACGAGGACGGCTACTTCCGGATCGTCGGGCGCATCGACGACGTGCTGAACGTCTCGGGCCACCGCCTCGGCACCATGGAGATCGAGTCGGCGCTGGTCGCGCACAAGGAGCTCGTCGCCGAGGCCGCGGTCGTCGGCCGCCCGGACGACCTGACCGGCGAGGCGATCTCGGCCTTCGTCGTGCTCAAGCGGCCGGTGCCTTCCGGCGAGGAGGCGCAGAAGATCGCCAAGGAGCTGCGCGACTGGGTCGCGAAGGAGATCGGACCGATCGCCAGGCCCAAGGACATCCGCTTCGGCGACAACCTGCCGAAGACGCGCTCCGGCAAGATCATGCGCCGCCTGCTGCGCGCCATCGCGCGCGGCGAGGAGATCACCCAGGACGTGTCGACGCTGGAGAACCCGGCGATCCTGGAGCAACTGAAGCAGGTGCGCTGAACGCGGCGAGGAGCGCGGCGGCGTCGAGGTCGCGGCGCAGCTCGCGACGCACGTCCTGCCATTTGAAGCGCATCGAGTTGCGCACGATCGGGGCGTCGTGCTGCTTCAGCTCGTCGAATACGGGCGCCCAAAGGACCAGCGCCGGCTCGCTCTCGGTGAAAACGGTGCCGTCGTCGGGCACCGAACGCCAGTCGACGAGGGCGATCCGCGCGCGCACCTGCTGCGCATGCGCGGCGAACTCCGGCCCCGCCTCTTCGGGCAGGCCGGCCCGGCCGAGCACCTCCTCCAGGGCCTTTGCCGTGAGCCGCCCGGCGGGCTGCGGCTCTCCGCTGCGCGCGGCGAGCAGGCCGCCGGCGTAGACCGCGAGGTCCGACAGGCAGGCGAGCCAGACGTGCCACTTGGCGATGTTGATGAGCGGCAGGAACGTATCGTTGGAGAAGAGCTCGGGATAGCGCATGCCGGCCCGGGTGCGGAGGTATCCATAGAGGGTGGTCTGCGCCACGTAGCTCGCCCGGGACTCGAGAAAGGCGGCGAAGGCCTCGGTATCTGCAATACGAGCCCGCTCGAGACCGATAAGACGACGAAGACGCATGCGAAGCCGGGTCAGGACCATAAGGGGAGGCGAAGCGCGGGGGTCGGCATCTTGACGAATCTTGCGTTTTTCTGAATTCGGTTACAATCCGGCCGGTTTCTGTCTATCCAAGAACAAATATTAGAGAGGAGGGATAGTCGGTGAACGCAAACGCAACCGCTTCCGCAGGCAACAAGGCGGCCCACTGGGACCGCACGCGGAACCTGATGATCGTGCATATCGTCATCTGGTTCATTTTCTCCTTCGTCGTCCACTGGTTCGCGCCGCAGCTGAACAAGGTGTCCTTCATGGGCTTCCCGCTCGGCTTCTATATGGCGGCGCAGGGCTCGCTCATCGTGTTCGTGGTGCAGCTCTTCGTATTCGCCAAGCAGCAGGATCGCATCGACCGCGAATACGGCATGGCCGAAGACCAATAGGGAGATAGCCAATGAGCGTTTTCCGCATGCAGGGCTCGTTCATCGACAACCTGCCCAAGATCTACGGCCTCTACACCGGCGGGTTCTTCCTCTTCATCCTGCTGATGGCGCTGGTCGAGAAGATGGGCGGCTCCGAGGATCTGATCGGCGTCCTGTTCGTCGGCTTCACCGTCGTGATCTACGCGGTGATCGGCTACCTCTCGCGCACCATGCAGGTCGACGCCTACTACGTGGCGGGCCGCCAGGTGCCCGCCGTGTTCAACGGCATGGCGACCGCTGCCGACTGGATGTCCGGGGCCTCCTTCGTCGCGATGGCCGGCGGCATCTACATGGGCGGCCATCCCTACCTCGGCTTCGTCGTCGGCTGGACCGGCGGCTACGTGCTGGTGGCCGTGCTCATGGCGCCTTACTTGCGCAAGTTCGGCTGCTATACGGTGCCGGACTTCATCGGCACGCGCTACGGCGGCAACACGGCGCGCGTCCTCGCCGTGATCGTGCTGATCGTCGCCTCGTTCACCTACGTGACGGCGCAGATCGACGCGACCGGCACCATCGCCGCCAAGGTGCTGCAGATCCCGTACGGCCTGGGGGTGTGGCTGGCGCTCGTCGCGATCCTGCTCTGCGCGATGCTCGGCGGCATGCGTGCCGTCACCTGGACGCAAGTGGCCCAGTACATCGTACTGATCGTCGCCTACCTTGTGCCGGTGTTCTGGATGTCGAGCAAACAGGGCTTCGGCATCTTCCCCCAATTCGAGTACGGCGACGCGGTGGCCAAGATCGCGCAGCTCGAGCAGCTTCACCAGGTCGGCGTGCTGAAGCCGGCCGCGCCGGTCGCCGGGATGAGCGCGCTGACCGTGCACCACGCTGCCGCATCGAGCGATCCGATCGCCAGTATCAGATTCGTCACCCTCGTGGCGTGCATGATGATGGGAACGGCGTCCCTGCCGCACATCCTGATGCGCTATTTCACGACGCCGTCGGTTCGCTCGGCGCGCACCTCGGTGGCCTGGTCGCTCCTCTTCATCTTCCTGCTCTACTTCACCGCTCCCTGCCTCGCGACGCTCACCAAGCTGCAGGTGCTCGACCCGAGCCTCGCCACGAGCATCATCGGCAAGCCGGTGTCGCAGGTGTTAGCGCTCGATTGGGTGCAGAAGTGGAGCAACGTCGGCTTCCTGAGCGTCGTCGACTCGAACAAGGACGGCATCGTCCAGATCAACGAGTTCTTCATGCGACCGGACATCGTCGTGCTCGCCACACCGGAGATCGCCGGCTTGCCGGCCGTGATCTCCGGCCTTGTCGCCGCAGGCGGCCTCGCGGCGGCGATGTCGACGGCCGACGGACTGCTGCTCGCGATCGCCAATGCGCTTTCGCATGATCTTTACTACAAGATCATCGACCCGAAGGCCGAGACGCGTCGCCGCCTGATCGTCGCAAGGGTGCTGCTCCTGGCCATCGGGGCCGCAGGCTCGGCGGTGGCCAGCCTGCGGCTCACCGGCATCCTCGGCGCGGTCGCTTGGGCATTCGACTTCGCAATGTCGGGCCTCTTCTTCCCGCTGGTGCTCGGCGTGTGGTGGAAGCGCGCCAACCGCGCGGGAGCGATCGCCGGCATGGCGGTCGGCCTGGCGGTCGGCTCCTGGTACCTCTACGCCGTGAAGTGGGGCGGCATGAAACCCTGGTGGGGCATCGACGACCTGCGCTTCGGCGTCATCGGCGCGGCGGCGAGCCTGGTCGCCATGGTCGCGGTGACGCTGATGACCAAGGAGCCGGACGCGGAAACGCAGGCGATGATCGACGAAGTGCGCATTCCAAAGGGCCGAACGGTCCTCGCTTCGACGCACTAGAACGTCGCAAGGCCCAAAACGCCGGAGCGAGCCCCTCGCTCCGGCTTTTTTTCGCTCATGACGCAAGCCTTTCCGATCTGGGTCCTCGCCATCGATTACGTCGCCGGCGTGGTGATGTGGACGCTCATTGGCCGCTTCGCCATGGGCATCTTCTTGCCGGAGACGAGCAGCTTCTTCTTCATGCGTTTCTTCGTCCGCGCCACCGACCCGCTGCTGAGGTTGTTCCGCCCGGTGACGCCGTCCTTCCTGATCCCGCCGATGGTGCCGCTCTACGTCGCGTGGTTCTTCTTCATGTTCCGCTTCTACCTGATGCCCTGGCTCCTCGGCTACTCGGTGATGGGCATGCTCTCCTTTCCGCTCGAGAGCGAGATCGCGCAGATGATCGGCAGGCTGGCGCGTTAAGATAGGCCCGAGGAGGGCCGAGGATGGACAAGGCGAGGCTGAGGGAGCAGCGGCTAGTCGCGCTTTGCCTGCTCGGCTGCGTGCTGTTCAACTACCCGGTGCTCGCGATCTTCAACGTGCCGGGCGCGATCCTCGGCGTTCCGGTCCTTTATGCCTACATCTTCGCGGCTTGGGCGCTGCTGATCGCGCTGGTCGCGCTTGTTGTGGAGCGGCGCGGCTGACGGGAGGGTGGCGTGCTTCAGGGCTGGGTGATCGTCGCCGCGTCGTTCGCTTACCTGGGGCTGCTTTTCGGGGTCGCCTATTTCGCCGACAAGCGCGCCGTCGCGGGGCGCTCGGTCATCGCCAGCCCCTACGTCTACAGCCTTTCGCTCGCGGTGTACGCCACCGCCTGGACCTTCTACGGCAGCGTCGGCCGGGCCGCCCACGACGGCGTCGGCTTCCTGCCGATCTATATCGGCCCGACGCTGATGATCGCGCTGTGGTGGCTGGTGATGCGCAAGATCGTGCGCATCTCCAAGGCGAACCGCATCACTTCGCTCGCCGACTTCGTCGCCTCGCGCTACGGCAAGAGCGCGCTGCTCGGCGGCGCGGTGACGGTTATCGCGGTGATCGGCATCGTGCCCTACATCTCGCTGCAGCTGAAGGCGGTGTCGAACAGCTTCACGCTGCTGCTGCAGTATCCCGCGGTGAGCGCGCCCGGCGACCCGGCGGCGGTACCGGTGCTGCAGGACAACGCGCTCTGGGTGGCGCTGACGCTCGCGGCCTTTACCATCGCGTTCGGCACGCGCCGGCTGTCGGTAGCGGAGCGCCACGAGGGAATGGTCGCGGCCATTGCGGTGGAGTCGCTCGTCAAGCTGCTCGCCTTCGTTGCCGTGGGCGCCTGGGTGACCTTCGGCATCTACGACGGCTTCGGCGACGTCTTCGCGCGCGCAGCCGCGGATGCGAAGCTCAGTCCCATGCTCAGCCCGCTCGAAGGCGTCGCGGGCGGCTATTCCAGCTGGGCCTGGCTCACCATCCTCTCGATGCTCGCCATCATGTTCCTGCCGCGCCAGTTTCAGGTCGCGGTGATCGAGAACGTCGACGAGCGCCACCTCGGCAAGGCGATGTGGCTCTTTCCGCTGTACATGCTGGCGATCAACGTCTTCGTGCTGCCGCTCGCCTTCGGCGGGCGGCTGCATTTCCCGGGCGGCGCGGTCGACCCCGACAGCTTTGTGCTGACCCTGCCGATGTTCGAGAAGCAGGAGGCGCTGGCGCTGCTCGTGTTCATTGGCGGCCTGTCGGCGGCCACCGGCATGGTGATCGTCGAGACCATCGCGCTTTCGACCATGGTCTGCAACGACCTGGCGATGCCGGTGCTCCTGCGCCTGAGCAGCCTACGCCTGGGCGAGCGACGCGATCTCACCGGCCTGCTGCTCGGCATCCGCCGCGGCGCCATCGTGCTCATCGTGCTGCTCGGCTTTCTCTACTTCCGGCTCGCCGGCGAGGCTTATGCGCTCGTCTCGATCGGCCTCATCTCCTTCGCCGCGGTAGCGCAGTTCGCGCCGCCGGTCCTCGGCGGCATCTTCTGGCGGCGCGGCACCCGCCGCGGCGCCTTCTGGGGACTGCTCGCCGGCTTCCTGGTCTGGCTCTACACGCTGCTCCTGCCGGCGCTCGAGCGCTCGGGCTGGCTGCCGATCGGCCTGCTCGAGCACGGGCCGTTCGGCCTCGAGGCGCTCAAGCCGCTGCAGCTGTTCGGCGTCGCCGGGCTCGACCAGACGACGCACGCCATGATCTGGAGCATGCTCGCCAACGTCGGCGTCTACGTGTTCGTGTCGCTGCTCGACACGCCGAGCGCCGAGGAGCACGCGCAGGCGACCCTCTTCGTCGACGTGTTCCGCCGCGAAGGCGAGGGCACGGTGCTCTGGCGCGGCACCGCGTCGGTGCGCGACCTGCACGAGGTGCTCGCGCGCTTCGTCGGGGTCGCCGCGGCGGACGCGGCGTTCCGCGAGCACGCGGCGGCGAAGGGCGAGACCTGGCCGGGCCCCGGGCTCGCCGCCGACGCCGAGTTCGTGCACTTCGTCGAGCGCGTGCTCGCCGGCGCCATTGGCGCCGCCTCGGCCCGCATCATGGTCGCCAAGGTCGCCAAGGAGGAGGCGCTGTCGCTCGAGGAGATGCGCCGCATCCTCGATGAGGCGTCGCAGGTGGTGATCTACAGCCACCGCCTCGAGCAGAAGTCGCATGAGCTCGAGGCGACGAGCGCCGAGCTGCGCGCCGCGAACGAGCGGCTGAAGGAGCTCGATCGACTGAAGGACGACTTCATCACCACGGTGACGCACGAGCTGCGCACGCCGCTGACGTCGATCCGCGCCTTCTCCGAGATCCTGCGCGAGGATCCGCGCATCGAGGTCGCGCAGCGGCGCAAGTTCGTCGACATCATCGCCCGCGAGACCGAGCGCCTGACCCGGCTCATCAACCAGGTGCTCGACCTCTCGAAGATCGAGTCGGGCCGCGTCGACTGGCAGCTCGAGCGCATCGACCTCAAGCAGGCGGCCGCCGACACGCTGGCGGCAATGAGCCAGCTGTTCAAGGAGAAAGGCATCCAGGCCGACCTGCGAGCGCCCGAGCGCGTGCCGCCGGTGCGCGCCGACCCCGACCGCATCGTCCAGGTGCTGCTCAACCTGCTCGCCAACGCGGCGAAGTTCTGCCAGCCCGGGCGCGGCCGCATCGAGGTCGGCCTCTCGAGCGCCGGCGATTACGTCCGGGTAGACGTGCGCGACAACGGCCCGGGGCTGAGCCCCGCCGAGCAGTCGGTGATCTTCGACAAGTTCCGCCAAGGCGGCGACACGCTCACCGCCAAGCCGCAGGGCACCGGGCTGGGCCTCTACATCAGCCGCCACATCATCGAGCATTTCGGCGGCCGCCTCTGGGTCGAGAGCCGGCTGGGCGCGGGCGCCTGCTTCTCGTTTACGCTGCCGGTGGAGCGCGCGGCGGCGGCGGCCTAGCGCGAGCGAGAGGGAAAGCGATGGCGAAGAAGGTGTTGATCGTCGACGACGAGGCGAACATCGTGGCGGCGCTCGAATACCTCCTGCAGCGCAGCGGGTACGAGGTGCGCTCCGCCGCGAACGGCGAGGACGGTCTGCGCGAGATGGAGCGCTTTGCGCCCGATCTCGTGCTCCTGGACGTCATGATGCCGCAGCTCAGCGGCTTCGACGTCTGTCAGCGCATCCGCGAGCGGCCCCAGTGGCAAGGGGTAAAGATCGTGATCCTGTCGGCCATGGGCCGAGACGCCGACGTGAGCAAAGGCCTCTCGCTGGGCGCCGATGCCTACGTCACCAAGCCCTTCTCCAACGCCGAGCTGGTGGCGCGCATCGACGCGCTTCTCGCGGGCGGAGGCGCGCCGCGCACGGCATGAGGGCGCGCGGCCGCCTGCTCGCGTGGCTCGCCGTGCTGTACGGCGCGGCGCTCGCCGTGGCGCTGGCCGCCCTGGCGATGCTCTACGCGGGGCTGCCGGAGGCCGAAGCCGAGGTTCTCGGACGCGTGCTTCGCCTGCGCGCCCCGCTGCTCGCCTTTCTTGCGATCGTGCTCCTTTTCGTCTGTGCCGCGGCCGCCCGGTGGGCTTTCTCGCGCCACGTCACCGCGGCGCACGCGCTGGCGGAGCAGACGCGCATCGTCACCGGCGCCAACCCGGAGCTGCGCCTCGCGCCCGACCGCGGCGCGCTCGGCGAAGTGGCGCGCGCCATCAACGCCCTCGGCGATGCCCGGCGCGCCCTGAAGCGCGACAGCGAAGCGCGCGCCGCCGAGGCGCGCTCGCGCCTGGAGGAGGAGCGCAACCGCCTCGCCGCGCTCATGTCCGAGCTCAGCCAGGGGGTGCTGGTCTGCAACCCCGAGGGGGCCATCCTGCTCTACAACGAGCAGGCGCACGCGCTCTTCTCGGCGCCGGCCGCGGCCGGCGCGCCGGGCCTCGTCGGCCTCGGACGCTCGCTCTTCGCGCTGCTCGACCGCGGCCAGGTGGCGCATGCGGAGCAGAGGCTGCAGCACGCCTTGGCGCGCGGCGAGCACCGTCCGAGCGTCCGCTTCGTCGCCTCGACGCCGGGCGGTCGGCTGCTCCGGGTACAGCTCGCGCCTTTCCTGCGCGCGGAAGCCGAACTCGCCGGCCTCGTGCTCACCCTTGAGGACGCCACGGCGCTGCTGGCGCGCGAGTCGCAGCGCCGGTCGCTGCTGCAGGCGTTTGCGGGCCGCATCCGCGCGCCGGCGGCCAACATTCGCGCCGCCGCCGAGAACCTGGCCGCCTTCGGCGAGATCGAGCCGCAGCGGCGCACGCAGTTCATCGGCATCGTCGCCGAGGAGTCGCACCGCCTTTCGCGAACCATCGACGAGGCGCTCGGCGAATACGCCGACGCGCTGAAGGCGTCGCTCAGCCTCGAGGACATACGCGCGGCGGAGCTGCTCGAGTTCGCTCGCACGCGCCTCGAGCAGGCGCTCGGCATTGGCGCCGAGATCGCCGCAGTCGAGCCGGAGCTCTGGCTGCGGGTCGATAGTTACGCGCTGGTGCAGGCTATGGTCCATCTCGGCGGCCGGCTCAGCGCCGACTACGGGGTGCGCCTGCTCGAGCTGCGGGCGCGTCGCGCTGAGGGTTTGGCGCAGATCGACCTCGCCTGGACGGGGGCGATTGTCTCTACCGACGCGCTGCCGCTTTGGGAGGCCGAGCCGATCGAGGCGGGCGCGGAGCGCTCGCCGCTCACCGTGCGGGATATCTTAGAGCGCCACGGCGGCGAAGTCTGGTACCAGCGCTCCGCCGTCGGGGGTACCCAGCAAGGCTGCTTCCGCTTCCTGGTCGGGGCCGGCGTGCCGAGCGTCGCACCCGTGCCCCGGCGCATGGCGGAAAGCCGGCCGGAGTATTACGACTTCGACCTGTTCGCCCGGCGCGCGCTGCCGAGCGAGCTGCACCAGGCGAGGCTCGCGGCCCTGAGCTACACCGTCTTCGACACGGAGACCACCGGACTCGAGCCCTCGGCGGGTGACGAGATCATCAGCATCGGCGCCGTGCGCATCGTCAACGGCCGGCTGCTACGCAGCGAGGCGTTCGAGCAGCTCGTCAACCCGCGACGGCCGCTGAATCCGCGCTCGGCGCCGGTGCATGGCATCGATCCCGCGGCGCTCGCCGCCCAGCCGGCAATCAGCGAAGTGCTGCCGGCCTTTCGGCGTTTCTGCGAGGATACGGTGCTCGTCGCGCACAACGCCGCGTTCGACATGCGCTTTCTGGAGCTGAAGGAGGCGAGCACCGGGTTGCGATTCGACATGCCGGTCCTCGATACGCTGCTGCTCTCGTCGGTCGTGAATCCGAGCGTCGAAGATCATCGGCTGGAAGCGATCGCCGAGCGCCTCGGGCTGAGCGTTATCGGCCGGCACACCGCGCTCGGAGACGCGTTGCTCGCGGGGGAGGTGTTCCTCAGACTGCTCGCGTTGCTTGCCGAGCGCGGGATCGTCACTCTCGGCGAGGCGCTCGAGGCGTCGCGCCAGACGTACTATGCGCGCTTGCGCTACTGAGAGGACGGCATGACCGCGAGCTTCGCGCAGCTCGAGCGCCGCATCGCCGAAGAGCAGCAGACGCTCGCGCGGCCGCTGCGCTCGCTCCTCGGGCGCGCGCCGGTGGTCTGCACGCCGGAGCTGCCGGCCATGCAGGCCGCCGCGCTCATGCGAGCCGAGCGGGTCGGCTCGCTCGTGGTCGTCGACGCGGCCGCCCGGCCCATCGGCATCGTCACCTCGCGCGACCTGCTCGACGCGCTTGCCGCGGACGGCGGTGCCCGGCCGATCGGCAAGGGCATGACGCCGTCGCCCTTCTCGCTGCCGCCGCATGCGCTCGCCTACGAGGCGGCGCTCGCCATGAGCACTCGCCGCATCCGCCATGTCCTGGTGATCGAGGCGGGGCGGCTGCTCGGGGTGGTCTCGGAGCGCGACCTCTTCGGCCTGCAGCGCCTGGCGCTCGGCGAGCTGACGATGGAAATCCGCCTTGCCGAGGAGATCGAGAGCGTGGCCGGGCTCGCCGCCGAGGTCCGTCAGCTCACCGCTCGGCTCGTCTCGCAGGGCGTGGCGGCCGAGCAACTCATGTCGCTCGTCTCCGTGCTGAACGACCGCCTGTCGCAGCGGGTAATCGAGATCGTGCGCAAGCGCCACGATCTCGAGCGCATCAGCTGGTGCTGGCTCGCGTTCGGCAGCGAGGGACGGCTGGAGCAGACCTTCTCCTCGGACCAGGACAACGGCTTGCTTTTCGAGGCGCACGAGGCAGCCGACCCCGTGAGCGTGCGCGCCCGGCTGCTGCCTTTCGCGCGCGAGGTCAACGAGGCGCTCGACGCCTGCGGGTTCGCCTTGTGCAAGGGGAACGTGATGGCGTCCAACCCGCAGCTCTGCCTCTCGGCGGCCGAGTGGCGGGCGAAGATGGGCGGCTGGATCGAGTCATCGTCGCCCAAGGCGCTCCTCGGCGCGGTGATCTGCTTCGACCTGCGGCCGCTGTTCGGCGACGCCTCGCTCGCGGACGACCTGCGCGCCTGGGTGCACGAGCGCACCAGCCGCTTTCCCGTCTTCCTGCGGCACATGGCCGAGAACGCCTTGCGCGCCCAGCCCGCGATCGGTCGCCTCGGCGCCTTCGTCACCGAGGCGGTGCCGGGCGCCGAAGGAACCCTCGACCTCAAGGCGAGCGGCGCGCGCATCTTCGTCGACGCGGCGCGCATCTTCGCGCTGGGGCACGCCGCGCCGCAGACCAATACCGCCGAGCGCCTGCGCGCGGTGCACGACGCGATCGGCATGAGCGAGGCCGAGACGGCCGCCGCCGTCGACGCCTTCCACGCGCTCCAGGCGCTGCGGTTGCGGCTGCAGGCGCAGGCCCAAGCCGCCGGCGTTCCGGGGCACAATCGCGTCGACCCGGCGAAGCTCGGCCGCATCGAGAGCGCGGTACTGAAGGAGTCGCTGCGGGTCGCGCACGATCTGCAGGGCCGCCTGGCGCTGCACTACCAGCTCTAACGTAGAATCGGTCCGAAGGAGAGATGGCCGAGCGGCTTAAGGCGCACGCTTGGAAAGCGTGTAAGCGTTAATAGCGCTTCGAGGGTTCGAATCCCTCTCTCTCCGCCAGCTTCCCGCGCAAAAGAAAACGCCCGGCAGGGGCCGGGCGTTGAACCATCGCGTCTGCCGCGATGGAGGAGGATACCGATCGAGCATAGCGGCGATCGGTGCGTGAAGGCCTGACGCGCCCCTGACGGCGGACTTTCGCCGGGGATGACATACAATGATCGGGCGCGGAGATTCGGCCGCGCACCGACTACGGCGGGCCTCCCCGCATTGCAGCCTGGTGAACCTGGTCAGGTCCGGAAGGAAGCAGCCACAGCTGGTTACTGCAAGTGCCGGGGGTCAGGCTCGCCACCCATGACCGACGCATGAGCTATCAAGTACTTGCGCGCAAATGGCGGCCCCGGGACTTCGCGAGTCTCGTGGGCCAGGAGCACGTCGTGCGCGCGCTTCGCCATGCGCTCGAGGCGCAGCGCCTCCATCACGCCTACCTCTTTACCGGCACGCGCGGGGTGGGGAAGACGACGCTCGCACGCATCCTCGCCAAATGCCTGAACTGCGAGGCGGGCGTGACGGCGCAGCCATGCGGACGCTGCACGGCTTGCCTGGAGATCGACGCCGGGCGCTTCCTCGATCTCCTCGAGGTGGACGCGGCCACGAATACCAAGGTGGACGAGATGCGGCAGCTGCTCGACACCGCGCAGTACTCGCCCACCGGCGGACGCTACAAGGTTTACGTGATCGACGAAGTGCACATGCTGTCGACCTCCGCCTTCAATGCCATGCTGAAGACGCTCGAGGAGCCGCCCGAGCACCTCAAGTTCATCCTCGCCACCACCGATCCGCAGAAGATTCCGGTAACCGTGCTCTCGCGCTGCCTGCAGTTCAACCTGAAGCAGATGCCGCCGGCCGCCATCGCCGGTCACCTGCAGCACGTGCTGAGCGAGGAAGGCATTGCCTTCGAGCCGGAGGCGCTCGAACTGATCGCCCGTGCGGCCGGGGGCAGCATGCGCGACGCCTTGTCGATCCTCGATCAGGCTATCGCCCATGGCGCCGGGCGGGTAGGCACTGCTGCCGTCGGGGAAATGCTCGGCACCATCGATCGCACCTACCTCCTCGAGCTCTTGGCTGCCGTCGCCTCGAACGACGCCGCGGCCGCGCTGCGGATTGCCGACGAGATGCAGTCGCGCAGCCTCTCTTTCGCGGCCGCGCTCGGCGAGCTTGCGCGGCTGCTGCTCGCGCTCGCCGTCGAGCAGGCGGTGCCCGGCGCGGCGGCCCTCGACCCCGACACGGCTCGGCGACGCGAGCTGGCGGCGAGCCTGGACGCGGAGTCGGTGCAGCTCTACTACGAGATCGCTCTGCAGGGCCGGGAGGAGCTCGAGCTCGCGCCCGACGAGCACGCCGGGTTCGTCATGACGATCCTGCGCATGCTGGCGTTCCGTCCGGAGGGAGGCGCACGCACGTTGCCCGCGCCGAAGCCGGCGCAGGCGGAAGCGAGCCCGGCGCGGCCCCGTGTCGCGGCGGGAGGGGCGCCGGCGGCGTCGGGCCCGTGGCCGGATCTCGTGCGCGAGCTGCCGGTCGCCGGCGCGGCGCGCGAGCTCGCACGGCACGCGGAGCTCCAGCGGCGAGACGGGCAGAGCTTCGAGCTGGTGGTTCCCAGGGGCAAGGCCTATCTCGCGGAGCGCACCTACGTCGACAAGTTGAAGGCGGCGCTCGAGCAGCATCTGGGCACGGCGGTATCGCTCAAGGTATCGGCGGGCGATGTCTCGGGTGCGAGCGCGGCCGTGCTGGAAGCAGCCGAGCAGCAGGCGCGGCGCACGGCGGCCGAGCGATCGGTTCAGGCCGACGGCTTCGTGAACGACTTGGTCAACCTGTTCGACGGAAAAGTCGTCGATTCGACGATCCGCGATTCCATCTCCGGAGAGCGTAAATGAAGGGCAATATCGGGCAGCTGATGAAGCAGGCGCAGCTCATGCAGGAGAACATGCGCCGGATGCAGGAGCAGCTCGCCACGCTGGAAGTCGAAGGCCAGTCCGGCGCCGGCATGGTGAAAGTGCAAATGACCTGCAAGCACGAGGTGAAGCGGGTGAGTATCGATCCGTCGCTTGTCGGCGAAGACCGGGAAATGCTCGAGGACCTGTTGGCCGCCGCATTCAACGATGCAGCGCGGCGCGTCGAGAGCACGATCACCGAGAAGATGAGCGGCATGACGGCCGGCCTCGGCTTGCCCGCGGGGTTCAAGCTGCCGTTTTGAGCGGGCCTGCCGTTTTGACCAAACCGGTGCCGTCGGCGAAGGGCCTGGAGCGCCTGATCGCGGCGCTGCGCGTGCTTCCCGGCGTCGGACCGCGCTCGGCGCAGCGCATGGCCTACCATCTCCTGCAGCACGAGCGCGCCGGAGCGGGCGAGCTCGCACAGGCGCTCGCCTCGGCGCTCGACACCGTGCAGCGCTGCGTGAAGTGCAACAACTTCAGCGAGGAGGAGGTGTGCGCGCTTTGCCGCGCAGGCCGTCGCGACGCGACATTGCTCTGCGTGGTCGAGACGCCCTCCGACCTCGCTACCGTCGAGCAGACCTACGCCTACTCGGGCATGTATTTCGTGCTGATGGGCCGGCTCTCGCCGCTCGACGGCGTCGGCCCGCGCGACATCGGCCTCGACCGGCTGCAGGCGCGCGCCTGCGACGGCGAGGTCCGTGAAGTCATTCTCGCCACCAACTTCACCAACGAGGGCGAGGCGACGGCGCACTACATCGCCGAGATGCTGCGTGCCCGCGGCCTGCGCGTGACGCGGCTCGCGCGCGGCGTGCCGGTCGGCGGCGAGCTCGAGTACGTCGACGCCGGCACGCTCTCGCAGGCCCTGCTGGAGCGGCGGGAAATCGAGTAAATTCGGCCTCCCAGGGAGGAATCGATGAAGCTCATCCAGATCGCCGCCGTCGTGCTCGCCGGCGCGCTCGCAGGCCCGGCTCATGCACAGCTCGAGAAGAAGGACGTCCATATCGCGGTCGGCGGGAAGAACGCCTTTTATTACCTGCCGCTCACCATCGCCGAGCAGCTCGGGTACTTCAGGGACGAGGGACTCGAGGTCAAGATCAGCGACTTCGCCGGCGGCTCCGCCGCGCTGCGCGCGGTCGTAGGCGGCAGTGCGGAAGTCGTGTCCGGAGCCTACGAGCACACTGTCAGCTTGCAGGGCAAGAAACAGTATTTCCGCGCCTTCGTCCTGCAAGGGCGCCTGCCGCAAATCGCTCTCGCTCTTTCCCCCGCGAAAGCGGCGACGTTCCGTTCCTACAAGGATCTGAAGGGGCTCAAGATCGGCGTTTCCGCGCCTGGGTCGAGCACGCACAACCTGGTCAAGCAGCTGCTGACCAAGGCAGGACTCGATCCCAGCAAGGATGTGGCGATCGTGGGCGTCGGCATCGGGGCGGCGGCCATCGCAGCGATGAAGAGCGGACAGATCGACGGCATCTCGAACGTCGATCCGGTCATGACGAAGCTCGAGATGGACGGCGCTGCGAAGGTCGTCGCCGACACGCGAACCCTGAAAGGCACGCAGCAGGTCTGGGGTGCGCCGCTTCCCGCCGGTTGCCTTTACGCTCCGGAAGCCTTCGTGCAGAAGTACCCGCACGTCGTGCAGGCCCTCGCCAACGCGATCGTGCGCGCCGATCACTGGATCGCCAAGGCGAGCGCCACGGACGTCGCCAAGGTCGTGCCCGAGTCCTACCTGCTTGGTGATCGTGCCCTCTATCTCTTTTCCTTCGACAAGGTGAAGGAGGCGATTTCGCCCGACGGCGTGATCTCGGACAGCGGCGCCAAGGCGACCCTCGCCGCGCTGCGCGCCTTCGATCCCGGCGTCCAGAGTGCGCAGATCGACCTCGGCCGCACCTATACCAACGAGTTCGCAAAGAAGGCGAACCAGAAGTACAAGTGACTCCGGCGCTCGCGCTGGAGGACATCACCTGCACTTTCGTCTCGCGCGAAGACCGGACGAAGTCATACACCGCGCTGCGCGAGACGACCCTGGTGGTGGCCCCGGGCGAGTTCGTGTCCGTGGTCGGACCCACCGGGTGCGGCAAGTCGACGCTGCTCAACGTGGCCGCAGGATTGCTGCAGCCGAGTGCGGGCAGCGTACGCGTTCACGGCGAGCCGCTCCTCGGTATCAATAGCCGGGCGGGCTACCTCTTTCAGCAGGAGGCGCTCATGCCCTGGCGCAATGCGCTCGCCAACGTTGCCGCCGGGCTGGAATTCCGCGAGGTCGCAGGCGACGAGGCGCGCAGGCGCGCCGACGAGTGGCTGCGCCGGGTCGGGCTCGGCGGTTTCGGCGATCGCTATCCGCACCAGCTCTCCGGCGGCATGCGCAAGCGTGTCTCCCTCGCGCAGACCCTGATCCTCGACCCGGAGCTGCTGCTCATGGACGAGCCGTTTTCGGCGCTCGACATCCAGACGCGTCAGCTCATGGAGAACGAGCTGCTGGAGCTGTGGTCCGCGAATCGCAAGTCGGTGGTCTTCATCACGCACGACCTCGAGGAGGCGATCGCGCTATCCGATCGCGTGGTGCTGCTCTCGGCCGGACCCGAGACGCATCCGATCGGCGAGTACTCCATCGATCTGCCGCGTCCGCGCGATGTGGCGGAGATCCGCCTAACGCCGCGCTTCGTCGAGCTTCACAGCCGGATCTGGGGCGCGATGAAGGCCGAAGTGCTGAAGGGCTATGCGCAGCAGCTCCGGTAAGCTGGCGCTACGGTTCTGGCAGGCGGCGCTACTTGCGCTGCTGCTTCTCGCCTGGCACGTCCTCGTCGTGCCAGGCGTCCTGCCTTCGTTCTACTTTGACGATCCGAACAAGGCCGCCTTCTTCTTCGGCGAGCCGCTGAAGGTGGGCGCGCGGATCTGGGATTGGTTCGCGGGCGGGGACATCTACCGGCATCTTTGGGTGACGCTGCTCGAGACCCTGCTCGCCTTCGCCATCGGTACGGTGCTCGGCGTGGCGGTCGGCATCTGGCTCGCCCTGGCCCCCGCAGCCTCGGCGCTGCTCGATCCGTACATCAAGGCCGCCAATGCCATGCCGCGCGTGATTTTGGCGCCGATCTTCTTCGTCTGGTTCGGGCTGGGCATCGCCTCGAAGGTGGCGCTCGGGGTCACGCTGGTGTTCTTCATCGTCTTCTTCAACGTCTATCAGGGCGTTCGCGAGGTGAGCCCGGTGGTGCTTGCCAACGCTCGCATGCTCGGCGCCTCGCGCCGCAAGCTGCTGCGCCATGTCTATCTGCCGAGCGCGACGAGCTGGGTTTTCGCCAGCCTGCACAACTCTGTCGGACTGGCGTTCGTCGGTGCCGTGGTCGGCGAGTATCTCGGCTCATCGGAAGGCGTCGGCTATCTCATTTTGCAGGCCGAGGGGGTTTTCGATATCAACACCGTGGTCGCCGGCGTGGTCGTGCTGACGGCCTTCGCGCTCGTGCTCGACGGCGCGGTGTCCGTGATCGAGCGCCGGCTGATGGTCTGGCAGCCGAGGAGCGGAGAAACAGAGAGGATCTGATGAAACTGAAACCGATAGTCAAGCGCTTGTTTGCCGTATTGCTTGCCGCACCGACGTTCGCCTTCGCGCAGGCGTACCCGTCCAAACCGGTGAAGATCGTCGTCACTTTTCCGCCCGGCTCCACCCCGGACATTGTCGGGCGGGCGCTCGCGAGCAGACTTCAGGCCGCGCTCGGACAGCCATTCGTCGTGGAGAACCGGGCGGGCGCCGGCGGCAATATCGGCGCCGACGCCGTGGCCAAGGCCGACGCCGATGGCTACACGCTCCTCGTCAGCACCAATGGCGTATTCGCGATCAACAAGTCGCTGTACAAGAGCATGCCGTTTGATCCGGACAAGGATTTCGCGCCGATTTCGCTGCTCGCCACGGCGCCGCAGATGCTGGTGGTCAAGCCCTCGCTCGGCGTACACGACTTCAAGGCATTCCTCGACTACGCGCGCCGCAATCCCGGCAAGCTCTCGTACGCCTCGGTAGGTGCGGGGAGCGCCTCCCATCTGACAATGGAGCTGCTGAAGAGTACGGCCGGCGTATCGATCGTTCATGTACCCTACAAGGGCTTTCCGCCCGCCGTCACGGACATGCTCGCCGGCAACATCGACACCATGTTCGCCATCATCCCCGGCGTTTTGCAGCACGTGAAAGCTGGGAAGATGACGGGAATTGCCGTGACCGCGCTCAAACGCAGTCCGCTCGCCCCGGACGTCCCCAGCGTCGCGGAGCTCGGCCATCCGCAGCTGGAGTCGCTCGCCTGGATCGGCCTCGCAGCGCCCGCGGCGACGCCGAGGCCGGTGCTCGAGCGGCTCAGCGCCGAGACGATGAAAGGCATGCAGGCGCGGGAGGTGCGCGACCTGCTCGGCAAGGCGGGCTTCGACGTGGTCGCAGGTTCGCCCGAAGAGTTTGCTCGCTGGATCCGCGCGGAGTCGGCGAAATGGTCGGAAGTCATTCGCGCGAGCGGCGCGAAGGTCGACTGACGGGGGAACTTGCGCGGGCTGTCCCGGTCGTATGTGCCGGCGGCGCGACGCTTGTGGTTCCGCGCTCGGCTTTTTCATCGTCGATCGTTGACACCGCGTCCGTGGGCTCGCTATAATCTTTTTCTCTTCGGGCGCGGGGTGGAGCAGTCTGGCAGCTCGTCGGGCTCATAACCCGAAGGTCAGAGGTTCAAATCCTCTCCCCGCAACCAACTGCAGCAAACGCGCTTTTCGGCGCGTCGCTCTTTAAAAATTCGCAGCCGATAGGTGTGGGCGCTTGAGCTTTGGCGCAACCGCGAGACCGGTCTTCGGACTTGTCGAGCGGCTCCAAGCATCAAGTGCTCACGAGAAGTAAACCTCGTTTACTTTGAGTGAAGCATTGGTAATTCGCCGGACTCATTTACCAAAATGAGCATCCGGTATCAGGTTCAAATTAATTGAAGAGTTTGATCCTGGCTCAGATTGAACGCTGGCGGCATGCCTTACACATGCAAGTCGAGCGGCAGCGCGGGGGCAACCCTGGCGGCGAGCGGCGAACGGGTGAGTAATGCATCGGAACGTGTCCTCTTGTGGGGGATAACCAGTCGAAAGACTGGCTAATACCGCATGAGCTCGAGAGAGGAAAGCAGGGGACCGCAAGGCCTTGCGCGAGAGGAGCGGCCGATGCCGGATTAGCTAGTTGGTGGGGTAATGGCCTACCAAGGCGACGATCCGTAGCTGGTCTGAGAGGACGACCAGCCACACTGGGACTGAGACACGGCCCAGACTCCTACGGGAGGCAGCAGTGGGGAATTTTGGACAATGGGGGCAACCCTGATCCAGCCATGCCGCGTGTGTGAAGAAGGCCTTCGGGTTGTAAAGCACTTTCGGACGGAACGAAATCGCGCGGGTGAATATCCCGCGTGGATGACGGTACCGTAAGAAGAAGCACCGGCTAACTACGTGCCAGCAGCCGCGGTAATACGTAGGGTGCGAGCGTTAATCGGAATTACTGGGCGTAAAGCGTGCGCAGGCGGTTGTGCAAGACAGATGTGAAATCCCCGGGCTTAACCTGGGAACTGCATTTGTGACTGCACGGCTAGAGTGTGTCAGAGGGGGGTAGAATTCCACGTGTAGCAGTGAAATGCGTAGATATGTGGAGGAACACCGATGGCGAAGGCAGCCCCCTGGGATAACACTGACGCTCATGCACGAAAGCGTGGGGAGCAAACAGGATTAGATACCCTGGTAGTCCACGCCCTAAACGATGTCAACTAGTTGTTGGGGATTCATTTCTTCAGTAACGTAGCTAACGCGTGAAGTTGACCGCCTGGGGAGTACGGTCGCAAGATTAAAACTCAAAGGAATTGACGGGGACCCGCACAAGCGGTGGATGATGTGGATTAATTCGATGCAACGCGAAAAACCTTACCTACCCTTGACATGCCACTAACGAAGCAGAGATGCATCAGGTGCCCGAAAGGGAAAGTGGACACAGGTGCTGCATGGCTGTCGTCAGCTCGTGTCGTGAGATGTTGGGTTAAGTCCCGCAACGAGCGCAACCCTTGTCTCTAGTTGCTACGAAAGGGCACTCTAGAGAGACTGCCGGTGACAAACCGGAGGAAGGTGGGGATGACGTCAAGTCCTCATGGCCCTTATGGGTAGGGCTTCACACGTCATACAATGGTGCGTACAGAGGGTTGCCAACCCGCGAGGGGGAGCTAATCCCAGAAAACGCATCGTAGTCCGGATCGTAGTCTGCAACTCGACTACGTGAAGCTGGAATCGCTAGTAATCGCGGATCAGCATGCCGCGGTGAATACGTTCCCGGGTCTTGTACACACCGCCCGTCACACCATGGGAGTGGGTTTTGCCAGAAGTAGTTAGCCTAACCGCAAGGAGGGCGATTACCACGGCAGGGTTCATGACTGGGGTGAAGTCGTAACAAGGTAGCCGTATCGGAAGGTGCGGCTGGATCACCTCCTTTCCAGAGGCGCGCGTTCTGCGTGTCCAGTGTCCACACTTATCGGTTTGTTTGCTGTTACAGCCAAGGGTCTGTAGCTCAGGTGGTTAGAGCACCGTCTTGATAAGGCGGGGGTCGTAGGTTCAAGTCCTACCAGACCCACCAAGTTATCCGAGGGGGGATTAGCTCAGCTGGGAGAGCACCTGCTTTGCAAGCAGGGGGTCGTCGGTTCGATCCCGTCATCCTCCACCACTTCTCTGGAACAAAGTTCCGGGAAGAGACCTTGGGTTGGTAGTCAAAGGAAAGCGCATCACGTGATGTGAGTGTTTTCCTTTGGCCTTGCCAAGCGACGCAAGTCGGCTGTTCTTTAACAATATGGGATGTAGTAAAGGTGTCGCGCAAGCGTTGATGAGACGCTGCAGTACAAAACGCGATACCGGGTTGTGATTGTATCAACCAAAATGTATTTAAGTGATCGAAAGATGACTTGGAATACGGCACAAATGCGAGAACTCACCTGTAGCGACGTGTCGATGAGACACACTCGTTATAGGGTCAAGCGAACAAGTGCATGTGGTGGATGCCTTGGCGATCACAGGCGATGAAGGACGCGGTAGCCTGCGAAAAGCTTCGGGGAGCTGGCAAACGAGCTTTGATCCGGAGATGTCCGAATGGGGAAA
>DASUFD010000106.1:0-11215 GCA_036274735.1 Burkholderiales bacterium | reverse complement strand
AACTGCCCCTGCCATGCCTTCTTCGCGAGGTAGCGGTCGAGGAGCCCGGGGATGAACATGTTGCCGAGCACCGCCTGGATCGCCGTCCAGCCGACGTAGACCTCGCGCCGGGGGCGCAGCGCCACGCGCACGATCTGGCGCGCCGCGACTTCGGGCTGGAAGACCTTGCCGACCGGGCGCGGCTTGTTGGGAATATCGGCGCGCGCCCAGTCGAACTGCGGCGTGTTGAACGCGCCGAGGATGACGAAGCTGAGCCGCACGCGGCTGCGCATGTGCCTGAGCTCCGAGCGCAGCGAGTCGGTGAAGCCGCGGATCGCGCTCTTCGCGCCGCAGTAGGCCGACTGCAGCGGAATCGAGCGGTAGGCGAGCGCCGAGCCCACCTGCACGATGCTGCCGCGGTTGGCGGGGAGCATGCGCTTCAGTGCCGCCTTGGTTCCCCACACCGTGCCGAGATAGGTGACCTCGGTGGCGCGGCGGAAGTCCTCGGCGCCGATCTTCTCGAAGGGCGCGAAGATCGTGCTCATCGCGTCGTTCACCCAGACGTCGATGCCGCCCCATTCCCGCTCGACCCGCGCTGCCGCGGCCTCCACCGCCGGGTAGTCGGCGACGTCGGTCGGGATGACGAGCGCCTTTCCGCCGGCGCGCTCGACGTCGCGCCGCGCGCCTTCCAGTCCTTCCTGGCCGCGCGCGAGCAGCGCGACCTGCGCCCCGCGCCTGGCGAACTCGATGGCGGTGGCGCGGCCGATGCCCGCCGAGGCGCCGGTGACGACGACTCTCATGCCCGCAGCCGGTCTATCGCCTTCTTCGACTCCCAAAGCGTGAAGCCGAGGACCGCGATGTGCGCGAGCGCGTCGACGATACAGTAGGGGCACCAGCCGCGCTCGGTCACCGGCATGTCGTGGAAGAGATAGCGTGCGGCGGTGATCGCGGCGGGTGCGGCCGCGGCGGTCGCAGCGAGCGGCACGAGCGGCTGCTTTTCGGCGCGATCGACGCCGCCGGCCGCGGCGAGCGCGATTGCCGCGGCGTGCGAGCCGATGCTGAGCGGCGAGTCGGGCAGGCCCCAGCCGTAAGCGAGGTCGGAAGCGTTCACCTTGTCGGAGTCGAAGCCTTCGATCGGCGGATCGGCGAGGTGCTTGAAGAAGCCCATCTGGAACATCGTCGTCACCGCCATGCACACCGTGCCGACGAAGGAAGCGCCGACGATCGCGCGGCGAAGCAGCATTTCGGGCGCGTTGCTGTGGCGCAGGTCGCGCCGCAGGACTTGCGGCTTTTCCTTAACGAGCAGCATGCGGCGCCTCGTGCAAATTGCGTTCCCACGCGCGCGAACCCGCCGGCGCGGCTGGAGCTATGCCGTAGTCATCATCACCGGGGCGTGGTCGCTCGTCCCGACTTCGGCAAGGACGCGGCAGGCGCTCGCGCGAGCGGCGACCGGCTTCGAAGCGAGCACATAGTCGAGGCGCCAGCCGATGTTGCGGCTGCGCATGTTGCGCCACGGCGGCCACCAGGTGAAGAGATCGTCGTTCTGCGGGTCGGCTTCGCGCCCGACATCGACCAGCCCCTCGGCGAGGAGCGCCTCGAAGAGCTCGCGCTCCTCGGCGCGCTGGCCGATCACGCCGGCCTTGCGCTCCCTCGGATGCACGTCGCGCTCGGTGCGCGCGATGTTGATGTCGCCACAGAGCACGATCTCCTTTCCCGCTTCATGAACGGCATGCGTCCAGGCCGTTAGCGCGCGGAGGAAGTCCAGCTTCGCTGGATAGTTCTTGCCGCCGTTCGGGACATAGACCGAGGCGAACAGCGTCTCGCCGACCTGCGCGGTGACGATGCGCGATTCCATGTCGAAGGCCGGATGCTCGAATTTCGCTTCGCCGAGCAGCTCCCTGTTGATGTGCAGCGACACGCCCGAGTAGGCGCGCAGGCCGTGCCAGAAGACGTGGTAGCCGGGCAGGTTGCAGGCCTCCGGGACCTGCGCCGGCTCCGCCTTCAGCTCCTGCAGGCAGACCACGTCCGGCCGGTCGCGCTCCAGCCACTCGCACACCTGCGCGGCGCGCGCGCGGATGCCGTTTACGTTCCAGGTCGCTACCTTCATTCGGAATTCGGGGTCAGGTTCACAATTCGTTTGGCCCGGCGAAGCCTAGGGCCGAATTGTGAACCTGACCCCGAATTCTCAGGAGCCGCGGACGACTTTAAGCCGGTTGTCAATCGCCTTCACGCCGGGGATCTTGCGCGCGACGTCGGAGGCGCGCGCGACGTCGTGCTCGGAGGGAAGCGCGCCCCAGAGCGTCACCTTGCCGTCCTTGGCGGTGACGTCGATCGCGCCGCTCGGCAGGCGCGATGCGGGCGCGTCGAGCGCCTGGCGCACGCGCAGCGCGAGCTCCTTGTTGGGGTCCGGCGGCGCTTCGGGCGCCTTCGCCTCGGCCGGCTCGGCGGCGACGAGCGGCGCCGGCGCCGCCTTGGGCGCTTCGGCCTCGGTCTTCGGCCGCGGCTGCGGCACCGGGCGCGGCGGCGGCGCGGGCTCCGAGCAGGCCGCCAGGGCGAGCGCGGCAAGTATGGCCAGGCCTTTCATGATTCCTCCTTCCCCCTTCTTCGGTTCTAGTGCGTGGCGAAAAGCCGCGCTATGTCGTCCGCATCGAAGCGGTACTCATGGTTGCACATCTCGTTGCGGATGACGACTTCTCCCTGCTCGGCGAGAATCGCCTCGACTTCCTGCCGGCCGAGCGAGCGCAGCATGTCCTTCACCTTTTCCTCGTCGTAGGGGCAGTGATACTCGACGGCGTGCAGCCGGAAGACGCGCATCAGCTCCTCCGGGAAGACGCGGGTGAGGAGGTCGTAGGGTTGCGCATCGCGCGTCTCCTCGAGCGTGAGCGTGGCGGCGAGGTGGGTGACCCGGTTCCAGCCGTCCGGGTCGCGGCCGTCCGCGCCCGGCAGCTTTTCGAGCAACAGGCCGGCGAGCGCATCGCCGTCGGCGTACAGGCGCAGGAACGCCGGCAACTGCTCGGACTGCGTGAGGTAGTGGAGGAAGATATCCTCGAGGGTGTCGCCTTCGAGCGGCACCAGGCTCTGGTAGAACCGGCCGCTCTTCACGTCCTCGAGAGTCACGGACATCCGGCCGTCGCCGAGCAGCCCGCGCTCGCTTTGGCGCACGCCTCGGGGCGGCTCGTACGAGGCCATGCCGCGAATGCGCAGCTCAGGAGTGCAGTCGGCCACCAGCAGCTTCACCGGGCCCGAGCCTTGCACTTGCAGCGTCACCCTGCCGGCGCCCTTCTGGTTGGCGCCGAGGAGGACGTTGAGGGCGGTGGTATGGCCGAGCAGCGCTGCGACGTCGTCCGGGTAGCCGCGACCGTGGAGCATGCGCTGCCAGGCGCTGGTGAGGCACACCAGCCGGCCGCGGATGTCGAGGTTTTCGAACAGAAAGCGCTGTACGTAGTCCGTTTGCATGGCGAAAAGTGTAACCGCTGCTTAAGTCGTTCTTAAGTTGACGCGAGGTAGCACTGACGACGACCATCTGCTAAACCGACCCTCATGCCGGTAACCACCGAACGCGGCGTCGCCCTCACCGGGCACGACCAGTATCTCTTCCGCGAAGGAACGCACAGCCGCCTCTACGAGAAGCTCGGCGCGCACTTCCTCGGGGATTCGACCCACTTCGCCGTCTGGGCCCCGAACGCCGACTCGGTCTCGGTGATCGGCGACTTCAACGGCTGGGATCCGCGCCGCCACCCGATGCGCTCGAGCGGCGACAGCGGCGTCTGGGCGCTGCGCGTGCCGGAAGCCCGGCCCGGCAACGTCTACAAGTTCCACATCGTCTCCCGTCATGCCGGCTACAAGGTAGACAAGGCCGATCCGTACGCGTTTCGCGCCGAAGAGCCGCCGCGCACCGGCTCGGTGGTCTGGGACCTCGCCTACGACTGGGGCGACGCGGCGTGGATGAAGTCGCGCGCGAAGAAGAATGCGCTCGATGCGCCCTGGTCGATCTACGAGGTGCACCTGGGGTCGTGGCGACGCTCGCCCGACGATCCCAAGAAGGTTCTGAGTTATCGAGAGCTGGCACCCCAGCTGGCCGAGTACGCCGGGCGCATGGGCTTCACGCACGTCGAGCTGCTGCCCATCATGGAGCACCCGTTCTACGGCTCGTGGGGCTACCAGAGCACCGGGTACTTCGCGCCGAGCAGCCGCTACGGCACGCCGCAGGACTTCATGCACTTCGTCGACACGCTGCACCAGGCGGGCCTCGGCGTGATCCTCGACTGGGTGCCGTCGCATTTCCCCTGGGATCGGCACGGCCTGGGCTTCTTCGACGGCTCGCATCTCTACGAGCACGCCGACCCGCGGCAGGGCCATCACCCGGACTGGGCGAGCGCCATCTTCAATTACGGTCGCAACGAAGTGCGGGCCTTCCTCGCCTCCAGCGCGCGCTTCTGGCTGGATCGCTACCACGCCGACGGCCTGCGCGTCGACGCGGTCGCTTCGATGCTCTACCTCGACTACGGCAGGAAGCAGGGAGAGTGGGTGCCGAACCGCTACGGCGGCCGCGAGAACCTCGAGGCGATCGAGTTCCTGAGGTTCCTCAACGAGAGCGTGTACCGCGACTTCCCCGATGTGCAGACGATCGCCGAGGAATCGACGGCGTGGCCGCAGGTGTCGCGGCCGGTCTACCTCGGCGGCCTCGGCTTCGGCATGAAGTGGAACATGGGCTGGATGCACGACACGCTCAACTATTTCAAGCAGGACCCGGTGCACCGCAAGTATCACCACGACGAGCTCACCTTCTCGCTGTGGTACGCGTTCAACGAGAACTTCGTGCTGCCGCTCTCGCACGACGAGGTGGTGCACGGCAAGGGCTCGCTCATCGGCCGCATGCCGGGCGACGCCTGGCAGCAGTTCGCGAACCTGCGGCTGCTCTTCGGCTACATGTGGGCGCACCCGGGCAAGAAGCTCGTCTTCATGGGCGGCGAGTTCGGGCAGCGCCGCGAGTGGGCGCACGAGTCGAGCCTCGAGTGGCACGTGCTCGGCATGGATGAGCGGCACGAAGGGGTGCAGCGCTGGGTCGCCGACCTGAACAAGGCCCTCGCGCGCGAGAAAGCGCTCCATGCGAAGGACTTCGCGAACGACGGCTTCCGCTGGGTGCAGCGCGGCGACTGGGAGCAAAGCGTGCTCTCGTTCCTGCGCGAGGGCGGCGAGGGATCGACGCCGCTGCTCGTGGTTTGCAACTTCACGCCGGTTCCGCGGCACAATTACAGGATTGGCGTACCGAGGGGGGGCTATTGGCGCGAGCTTCTGAACAGCGATGCTCCGGTTTACGGCGGCAGCGGCCTCGGCAACTACGGCGGCGCCGAAACGACCCCAATGCCCTATGAGCAGTACAGTCACTCGCTCTCGATCACGCTCCCACCCCTCGCCGCACTCTTCTTCAAGCCTGAATAAGGCGCGCCCGGGGGAGGAAAGCAGGACCGCGCCGGCGCGCGTCGTCATCGAATCGCTGCGGCCGCAGGTCGACTGCGGGCGCTATCCCGTCAAGCGCACGGTCGGCGAGAGCGTGCTCGTGGAGGCCGATGTCTTCACCGACGGCCACGACGCGGTCCTCGCGGAGCTTCTCTGGCGCTATGCCGGTGAAGAGCAATGGCAGCAGGTGCCGATGCAATTCCACGGCAACGACCACTGGAGCGCCGAGTTCCCGGTGGAGCGGCTCGGCCGCTACGAATACACGGTGCGCGGCTGGGCCGACCCGTTCGTCACCTGGCAGCGCGACCTGCAGAAGCGCAAGGACGCCGGGCAGGATCTCTCGATCGACTTCCTGATCGGCGCGGAGCTCGCCGACGTGCCCGAGCTGCGCGATGCGTCGCTGCCTGCGGAGGCGCGATTCCGCGCCGCCATGGAGGCGAATCCGCCGCCGCCAGACCCGGCCAGGGTGCTGACTTACGAGAGAACGCTCTTCGTCAACGTCGATCCCGTCCGCGCGCGCTTCTCCACCTGGTACGAGCTCTTCCCGCGCTCGGTGCGCGGGGACGGCCGGCATGCCACCTTCAAGGACGTAGCGAAGATCCTTCCGGAAATCGAAGCGATGGGCTTCGACGTCCTCTACTTCCCGCCGATCCATCCCATCGGCGTCACCGAGCGCAAGGGCAGGAACAACGCGCTGAAGGCCGCGCCGGGCGATGTCGGCAGTCCCTGGGCGATCGGCGCGAAGGAGGGCGGGCACAAGGCGATTCATCCGCAACTGGGCAGCTTCGACGATTTCCACGCATTGGTAAAAGAAGCGGAACGGCGCGGCATCTCCGTCGCCCTGGACATCGCCTTCCAATGCTCGCCCGACCATCCGTACGTCCTCGAGCACCCCGAGTGGTTCCGCCAACGCCCCGACGGGACCGTGCAGTACGCCGAGAATCCGCCGAAGAAGTACCAGGATATCTACCCGTTCGATTTCGAGAGCTCGCATTGGCGAGAGCTCTGGGAGGAGCTCGAGAGCGTCTTCGAGTTCTGGGTCGGCCACGGCGTGAAGATCTTCCGCGTCGACAACCCGCATACCAAGGCGTTCGCTTTCTGGGAGTGGTGCATCGGCGATCTGAAGGCAAGACACCCCGAGCTGATTTTCCTCTCCGAGGCGTTCACGCGCCCGCGGGTGATGCACAAGCTCGCGAAGCTCGGCTTCACGCAGTCCTACACGTACTTCGCCTGGCGCAACTCGCGATACGAGCTCAGCGAATACTTCACCGAGCTCACGAAGGATCCGTCGCGCGAATACTTCCGCCCCAACGTCTGGCCGAACACGCCGGACATCCTGCACGAGACGCTCCAGCACGGCGGCCGCCCGGCGTTCATCGTGCGCGTGGTGCTCGCGGCGACGCTCGCCGCCAACTACGGCCTGTACGGCCCGGCCTACGAGCTGATGGAGCACGTGCCGCGCGAGCCGGGCAGCGAGGAGTACCTGCACTCGGAGAAGTACGAGATCCGGCAATGGGACCGGGCACGCAGCGACAGTCTCGCGCCGCTCATCGCTCGTCTTAATTCCATTCGAAAAGAAAACATTGCATTGCAGAGCGACTGGAGCCTCGAGTTCCATCCCACCGACAACGACCAGCTGCTGGTCTACTCCAAGCAGGAGGGCGAGAACCTCATCCTCGTGGCGGTGAACCTCGATGCCCGGTACGTGCAGTCGGGCTGGATCGACTTCCCGTGGGGCGAAGGCAAGACCTACGACGTCGAGGACCTGCTCGGCGGCGGCCGCTATACCTGGGCGGGGCGCCGCAACTTCGTGCAGCTCAACCCGCAGACCCTGCCGGCGCATGTCTTCCGTGTTGTCCGAGGATAAACAGCTCGCGCAGGCGGCCGAGGCCGCCTCCCTGGAAGCGGCGGCGGCGGACAAGTCGGAGTCGTCCACCGACCGAGCCCTCTGGTACAAGGACGCCGTCGTCTACCAGCTGCACGTCAAGGCGTTCTTCGACTCGAACGGCGACGGCGTCGGCGACTTCAAGGGCCTCACCTCCAAGCTCGACTATATCCAGGAGCTCGGTGTCAACGTGGTGTGGCTCCTGCCGTTCTACCCCTCGCCGCTCAAGGACGACGGCTACGACATCGCCGACTACCGCAACGTGCATCCGCAGTACGGCACGCGCGAGGACTTCAAGAGCTTCCTCGACGAGGCGCATCGGCGCGGGCTGCGCGTGATCACCGAGCTGGTCGTCAACCACACCTCGGACCAGCACCCGTGGTTCCAGGCGGCGCGGCGCGCGCCCGCCGGCTCGAAGAAGCGCGGCTACTACGTCTGGAGCGACAGCGAGCAGAAATACAAGGGCACGCGCATCATCTTCACCGACACCGAGACCTCGAACTGGGCGTTCGACCCGGTGGCGAAGCAGTACTACTGGCACCGCTTCTTCAGCCACCAGCCCGACCTCAACTTCGACAACCCGCGGGTGCTGCGCGCGGTGCTGAAGATCATGCAGTTCTGGGCGAACCTCGGCGTCGACGGGTTCCGCCTGGACGCGATTCCCTATCTCTGCGAGCGCGAAGGCACCAACAACGAGAACCTGCCCGAGACGCACGAGGTGCTGAAGAAGATCCGCGCGGCGATCGACGCGCGCTACCGCGGCCGCATGCTGCTCGCCGAGGCGAACCAGTGGCCCGAGGACGTGCGGCCGTATTTCGGCGACGGCGACGAGTGCCACATGGCGTTCCACTTCCCGCTCATGCCGCGCATGTACATGGCGATCGCGCAGGAGGACCGCCACCCGGTGGTCGAGATCATGCAGCAGACGCCCGACATCCCGGACATCTGCCAGTGGGCGATCTTCCTCCGGAACCACGACGAGCTGACGCTCGAGATGGTCACCTCGCGCGAGCGCGACTACATGTACCGCATGTACGCCGCCGACCGGCAGGCGCGCATCAACCTCGGCATCCGCCGGCGCCTCGCGCCGCTCATGGAGAACGACCCGGAGCGCATCAAGCTGATGAACAGCCTGCTGCTCTCGATGCCGGGCGCGCCGATCCTCTACTACGGCGACGAGATCGGGATGGGCGACAACATCTATCTCGGCGACAGGAACGGCGTGCGCACGCCCATGCAGTGGAGCCCGGACCGCAACGCCGGCTTCTCGCGCGCCGACCCGCAGCGCGTCTACCTGCCGCCGATCATGGACCCGATCTACGGCTACGAGGCGGTCAACGTCGAGGCGCAGTCGCGCGACCCGGCGTCGCTCCTCAACTGGACCAAGCGCATGCTCGCGACCCGCAAGTCGAGCCGCGCCTTCGGCCGCGGCAGCCTCTCGTTCCTCACGCCCGGCAACCGCAAGGTCCTCGCCTATATCCGCGAGCTCGGGGAAGAGGCGATCCTCTGCGTCGCCAACCTCTCGCGCACCGCGCAGCCGGTCGAGCTGGATCTGAAGAAGTACGCGGGCCGCGTGCCGGTGGAGATGCTGGGGCGCACCTCGTTCCCGCCGATCGGCGAGCGCTTCTATCTGCTGACGCTCCCGGCCTACGCCTTCTACTGGTTCCGCCTCGCGACCGACGCCACGCCGCCCGAATGGCATGCCCAGGTGACGCCGCCGCAGGAGAAGCCGATGCTCGTGCTCTTCGACGGCTGGACGAGCTTCTTCCGCGACAAGGTCGTGCCGTGGCGCATGAAGATGGCGGAGAAGCTGCGCGTCGAGCTCGAGACCCAGGTGGTGCCGCCCTTCCTCGAGGCGCAGCGCTGGTACGCGCAGAAGGGCGAGCCGGTCGGCCGCGCCGTGCTGCGCGACTACACGGTGTGGAGCCTCGGCGCGATGAGCTGGATGCTCGCCACCGTCGAGGTGCGCGAGTGCACCTATTTCCTGCCGCTCGCGCTCGCCTGGGAAGACGAGGAGGACCAGGTGAAGGCGCTCTCGGTGGCCACCATCGCGCGCATCCGCCAGCAGGCGAACGTCGGGGTGCTCGCCGATGCGGTCGCCGACGAGGCCTTCTGGCGCCAGGTGGTGAAGGCGATCGGCGAAGAGCGCAGGCTTGCGACCAACGAGGGCGCGGCGATCCAGTTCACGCCGACGCGCATCTTCGCCGACCTCGCCAGGGACGAGATCGCCACGCTGCAGCTCGGTCGGCTGCACGCGCAGAGCACCAACACGTCGGTGCGGCTCGGCGAGCGGCTCTTCCTCAAGTGCTTCCGCCGCGTGCGGCCGGGGACGCATCCCGAGCTCGAGGTCGGCCGCTACCTCACCGAGGTGGCGCGCTTTCCCAACTGCGTGCCGCTCGCCGGCAGCGTCGAGTACGTGCCGAAGGAGGGCGAGGCTTCGGCGCTCGCGCTGCTGCAGGCCTACGTGCCGAACCAGGGCGACGGCTGGAGCTACACGCTCTCCTATTTGGGCCGCCACGTCGAGACGCAGCGCGGCGTGGACGACGGCCACGAGGCCTACATCACGCTCGTGCAGACGCTCGCCACGCGCACCGCCCAGCTGCATCGCGCCTTCGCCTTGAGGAGCGGCCTCCCGGCGTTCGAGCCCGAGCCCTTCACCGTCGAGGATTTCGAGGCCTGGCGCGCGCGGGTACGGCAGGAAGCCGAGCAGACGCTCGCGCTGATGGCGCAGTCGGAGAAGGCGCGGCCGTTCACCGCGCAGCGCGAGCGGCTCTTCGCCGTGATCGACGCCTGCTCGCCGCCGCGCGCGCCGACGCTCAAGACGCGCCACCACGGCGACTACCACCTCGGCCAGGTGCTCCTCGCCAACAACGATTTCCTGATCATCGACTTCGAGGGCGAGCCGTCGCGGCCGCTCGCCGAGAGCCGCCGCAAGCACTCGCCGCTGCGCGACGTCGCGGGCATGCTGCGCTCCTTCAGCTACGCGCGCGGCGCGATCGAGAAGGGCGAGCGGCCGCCGGGGTCGGACAAGCTGGAGGCGGCGCTCGCGGCGTGGGAGGCGCACTCGCGGCGCGCGTTCCTCGAGGCTTACGGCGCGGCGATCGCCGGCAGCGGCATCTGCGACAACCTCCTGGATGCGCGCGGGCTGCTCGCGCTCGCCGAGCTGGAGAAGGTGCTCTACGAGCTGCGCTACGAGCTCGCGAACCGCCCGGACTGGGTCGACATCCCGCTGCGCGGCCTGGCCGGGCTGCTCGGCGAAACCGGACAAAAGCACGCAGAGGGGGGCTGAGCCATGGACCGTTTCGATCCGATCATCGAGCCGCTGCGCGTATTCCTCGCACAGGTCGGGGACTTCCTGCCGCGCCTCGCGCTCGCCGTGATCATCCTGTTCGCCGGCTGGCTCCTCGCCAAGGCGGTGCGCTTCGCGATCGAGCGCGGCCTGCGCGCGGTGAACTTCCACGTCGTCACGGAGCGCTCGGGCATCGATACGTTCCTGCGCGAGGGCGGGGTGAGCGGCGATTTCACCGACCTGCTGGCGGTGCTCTTCTACTGGATCGTCATCCTCGCCGCGCTGGTGATGGGCTTCAACCTGCTCGGCCTGTCGTACATCACCGACCTGCTTTCGGAGGTGCTGCGCTTCGTGCCGAAGCTGCTGGTCGCGCTGCTGATCATCGCCTTCGGCGCGTACTTCGCCAAGTTCATCGGCGGCGTGGTCACGGCCTACTGCCGCAACATCAGCCTGCAGGACGCGGAGCTGCTGGGCGGCGTGACCCGCTACGCCATCCTGACCTTCGTCGTCCTGGTCGCGCTCGACCAGATCAACGTCGGCGGCGACATCGTGCGCCAGACCTTCCTCATCCTGCTCGCCGGGGTGGTGTTCGCGCTCGCGCT
>DASUFD010000105.1:0-8603 GCA_036274735.1 Burkholderiales bacterium | reverse complement strand
GTCGCGCACCTGGACGACACGCTGCCGAAGGGGCATCCATTCCACGGCGTGCGCGTGCAGCCCGAAGTCGAGACGCGCCCCGAGGTCTGGCTGCTCGGCTCTTCCGACTACAGCGGCGTGCTCGCCGCCGAGCTCGGCCTCGCCTTCGCCTTCGCGCACTTCATCAACCCTCGCGGCGGCGAGGCGGTGACGCAGTTCTACCGCGGCCGCTTCAAGTCGGGCCGCGAGGCCGCGCCGCGCGTCATCGTCTGCACCTTCGCCATCTGCGCCGAGAGCGACGCCGAGGCCGAGCGCCTCGCCGCGCCGATCGACCTGCGGCGGCTGCACATGGCCCTCAATGTCGACTCGCCGATCCCGACCGACGAGGAGGCGGCGCGCCACCGCTACAGCGACGAGGAACGCACCTACGTGATGGGGCAGCGCGCGCGCGCCGTGCTCGGCTCGCCACAGACCTGCCGGCGCGAGATCGAGGCGATGGCCGAGCGCTACGGCGCCGACGAAGTGATGGTGCTCACCATCACCGGCGCCTACGAGACGCGCCTTCGCTCCTACGAGCTGCTGATGCAGGAATTCCGGGACGGAGCCCGAACTTCCTGAACATCGCCTTTTCTGCGGACGGCGGGAAAGCGCCCGACATGGCGGCTTTCAGAAGGCGGCGGAAAGTGGGGCATTGCATGTGGCTCGGCGCGGGGCAGGCAACAGCGTGGCGCAAGCTGTCGCGCATGGCGCTCATTTCACGGATCCTCCTGTCCAGTTCCTCGGACTTGGCCGCCAGCATCCGGCGGTCGAGGCGGGGCCCTCCCTGTGACGAGAACATGCGCGAGATTTCGTCCAGCGAAAAGCCCGCGGCGGCCGCAAGCCTGATCAGAGCGAGCCGTTCCAGCACTCGCGCATGGAACACCCGGCGCGCTGCCCTCTTGACCTCAAGTCGAGTTGAAGTGGCAATGTGCAACTCGTGGCTCTCGATAGCAAGCCAAGCGGCACGCCCGTCGCCAACACGGGACTTGTCCGCCCGCCCCTCGTCTACCTGAGCGCGATCGGCCTCGGGCTGTTCGTCCATTGGCTGTGGCCCGTGCAGCTGCTCCCCGCCTTTGCCGCCGTACCGGCCGGCGCGACGCTCGCAATGATGGGCGTCGCTCTCTTCGTTTCAGCGGTACGCACGCTGCGAAAGGCCGGCACACCGGTCCCCGGCAACCGGGCGACGACGCTCATTGTCCGCACCGGCCCCTACGCCTTCAGCCGAAATCCGATCTATCTGGCCTTCACCGTGTTCCAGCTCGGCGTTGCCGCATGGCTCAACAGCCTCGCCTTGCTGCTCGCGCTTCTTCCGGCACTGGCGGTCATGGCGTTGGTCGTAATTCCGCGAGAAGAGCGCTACCTCGCGGCTCGCTTCCCCTCCGAGTACCTGCCGTACCGACGCAAGGTTCGACGTTGGCTATAGGCGGCGTCCGAGCTACGGAAAAAGGGTCCTGACCCCTTTTTCGAGGAGCTCGGCGAGGTGCAGGGTCTTGCGCTTTGCCAGGCCTTCGATCTGCTCTCGGCACGAGAAGCCGTCGGCGAGCACCAGCGACTCGCGCGCGGCGTGGAGCGCGGGCAGGAGCTCGAGGGCGGCGATCTTCTTCGAGGTCTCGTAGAACTCGGGACGGTAGCCGAACGAGCCCGCCATGCCGCAGCAGCCGGTGTCGGGCGCGAGGACCTCGCAGCCCGCGGCCTTGAGCAGCGTCTGCTCGGCCTTCAACCCGATCAGCGCCTTCTGGTGGCAATGCCCATGGAGCAGCACCTGCTGCTCGATCGTGGGCGGGCAAAAATCCATTTCCAGCAGGACTTCGGCAAGGCTCATCGCCGGGATGCGCGCGCCGGGGACGACGCGCGGGAGCTCATCGCGGAACACCGAGAGGCAGCCGGGCTCGAGCACCACGACCGGCACGTCGCGCGGCAGCACGCGCAGCGCGTGCTCCAGCGTGCGCTTCGCGCGATCGAGCATGCCGAAGTCGTAGTAGGGCCGGCCGCAGCAGATGCGCTCGGCCGGGAGCTCGATGGCGCAGCCCGCCGCTTCCAGCACGCGCTGCGCCGCCGAAGCGGTCTCGGGGCGGAAATGGTTGTTGAACGTGTCGTCGAGCAGTACCACGCGGCGGCCCCTGCCGGCGGGTCTGAATTGCGAGCGAAAGGTGCGCGGCGCGAATTTCGGCAGATCGCGCTCTTTCGCCACGCCTGCTACGGCTTTCGCCAGGGATCCAAGCAGATTGCTCACCTTGGGAAAAGCCGCGGCATACGGCGCCCATTCGCCGATGCGCCCCATGGTCAACGCCTGGATCGGCCGCCGGCGGCGCTCGTAGTAGTGCGACAGGAACTCGGCTTTGTAAGCCGCCATGTCGGTATGGGTCGGGCAGTCGCTCGCGCAACCCTTGCACGCAAGGCACCACTCGAGCGCCTCCTTTACGTCCTCGCTCGCCCAGCCCTCGGTAATCACCTCGCCGCGCAGCATCTCCTGCAGCAGCCGCGCGCGACCGCGCGTCGAGAAGCGCTCCTCGCGCGTGCCGCGATAGCTCGGGCACATCGTGCCGCCCTTCAGCGAGCGGCACTTGCCCATGCCGATGCAGCGCTCGCTGGCCCGCAGGAAGCCGTCCCCCACTTCGCTCTTGAACCGCATATGGGTCTTCATTTCCACGGGCTTGTATGAAGGTCCCATGCGCAGATGCTGGTCGGCGCGGTACGGATCGACGAGCTTGCCCGGATTCATCTTGCCCGCCGGATCCCAGATGCGCTTGAACTCGCGGAACGCCTGCACGAGCTCCTCGCCGAACATCACCGGCAGGAACTCGGCCTTGGCCTGGCCGTCGCCGTGCTCGCCCGAGAGCGAGCCGCCGTACTTGACGACGAGCTCCGCCGCCTCGGCGAGGAAACGCCGCCAGTGCGCGACGCCTTCTTGCGAGCGCAGCGCGAAGTCGATGCGCGCGTGCACGCAGCCGTCGCCGAAGTGGCCGTAGAGCGAGGTGCGATAGCCGAAGCGCGCGATCAATGCGCGGAACTCGCGCAGATACGCGCCGAGGCGCATCGGATCGACGGCGGCGTCCTCCCAGCCGACCACCGGGTCGGGGCCGGCGGCGCCGAGCGTGAGCGCGGTCGCCGAGGCGCCGGTCTCGCGGATGGACCAGAGGCGCTCGAGGAGCTTTTTCTCGGTAATTACCTTTCCCGGAAGCTCGCGCGCCATCGCCAACGCTTCCTCGAGCGTATCGGCGCCGAACTCGAGCATTACCCACGCCTTGCCGGGCGGCAGGAGCGCGATGTCGTCGAGGCGCAGCCCGCGCTCGCGCAGCCCGCCGATGATGAACTCGTCGAGGCCCTCGCAGGCGATCGGCCGCGCGGCGAGGAGCTCCGGCACCGCATCCCCGGCGGCGAAGATGTCGTCGTAGCCCTGTACCACGAGCACGCGCTCGCGCGGGCTCTTTACCAGGCGCGCCTCGGCTTGCAGCGTCAGCGCGCACGTGCCCTCGGAGCCGACCAGCGCGCGCGCCACGTCGAAGCCGTTCTCCGGCAGGAGCTGGTCCAGGTTGTAGCCGGAGACGCGCCGCTTGATCTTCGGGAAGCGGCGCCGCACCAGGTCGCCGTAGCGCTCGATCAGCGCTTTCAGCTGCGCATAGATCTCGCCTTGCCGGCCGCCGCGACCGATGATGCGTTGCAGCTCTTCGTCACTCGTCCTGCCGACCCAGAAGCGCGCGCCGTCGTACGTGAGGATCTCGAGGCGCTCGATGTTCTCGACGGTCTTGCCGGCCATCACGGAATGCGGCCCGCAGGAGTTGTTGGCGATCATGCCGCCGAGGGTGCAGCGCGAGTGCGTCGCCGGGTCGGGCGCGAAGGTGAGGCCGTGGCGCTCGGCGGCCTCGCGCAGCGCGTCGCACACCACGCCGGGCTGCACGCGCGCGACGCGGCGTTGCGGATCGACCTCCAGCACCCTGTCGAGATACTTCGAGCAGTCGACGACCAGCGCCTCGTTCACGCCCTGGCCGCTCTGCGACGTGCCGCCGCCGCGGACGAGGAGCGGCGCGCCGTTGGCGCGGCACGCCGCCACCGCGGCGAGCACGTCGTCGATCGAGCGCGGCAGGACTACGCCGAGCGGCACCTGCCGGTAGTTCGATGCGTCGGCGGCATAGGCCGCGCGCGCGCCGGCGTCGAAGCGAACTTCGCCTTGCGTCGAGTTCAGCAACGCGGACTCGAGTCGCCGATTCGCTACCATCCGTAGTGATTCTGTCACAGCGCGTCGCGCGGTTCGCTCATTGACGCGCGGCGGCCTTGGGCACTAGTCTCGCGCAGCCATCCCCCTATCCCTTCATCAACCGTTCCCCTTTATCATTAGGAGTCATCGCATGGACAACGCTTGGGTCAGAAGCCTTTGCCGACTGCTGGTCGCGCTCATGATCTGGACGCCCTACCAGATCGCGACCGCCGGGATGATCGGCACCGACAAGGCCGTCGCCGCCTCTTCGCAGGCCGAGCGCGGCGCGCTGGTGAGCTACCTGACGCGCAGCGACGTGCAGAAACAGCTGCAGGCGATGGGCATCGATCCCTCGACGGCGAAGCAGCGCGTCGCGGCGCTCTCCGACGAGGAGGTTCACTCGCTTGCCGGTCGCGTCCAGAACGCGCCCGCCGGCGCCATGTCCGACGGCGCGGCCATCCTGCTGATCATCGTCATTGCCGCGGCAGTGTGGTGGTTCTGGCGGCGCTGAAATCGCTCGGCCGCAAGGCCGCGAAAAACGCCCGCGCGGCCGCGGGCGTTTTTTTTGCCTGCGCGTTCGCGCTGCTCGCCGGCTGCGCGAGCCTCGTGCCGCAGACGGCGAAGCTGCACGACGAGGGTATGCCCGACGGTCTGCCGAAGCACTTCGAGCTGACCGAGGTGCCGTTCTTTCCGCAGGACGACTACCAGTGCGGCCCCGCCGCGCTCGCCACCGTGCTCGTCTCCTACGGCGTGAAGGTCACGCCGGAGGTCCTCGTGCCCGAGGTGTACCTTCCCGAGAGGCAGGGCAGCCTGCAGGTCGAGATGCTCGCCGCGGCGCGCCGCCACGGCCTCGTTTCCTACCAGATCCGCCCCAACCTCGAATCGCTGATGCTCGAGGTGAAGGCCGGCAATCCGGTCATCCTGCTGCAGAAGCTCGGCCTCTTCGGCGGCTGGCACTACGCGGTGGCGATCGGCTGGGACTACGACGACGGCATGCTGCTGCTTCGCTCCGGAGAGGACAAGCGCAAGGAGATGCGCTTCCCGTTCAACGAGTTCGCCTGGATGCGCAGCGGCTACTGGGCGATGATCGCCGTGCCGCCCGATCGCATCCCCGCCACCGCCGACGAAGAGCGCTGGCTCGCGGCGATCGCCGCCTACGAGCGCGTCGCCGACCCGGCGAAGGCGCGGCTCGCCTATGCGCGCTTCCTCGAGCGCTGGCCGGGCAACACCGGCGCATCGATCGGCCTCGCCAACACGCTGCACGCGCTCGGCGAGCTCAAGGAAGCCGAAGCCGTGCTGCGCGAGGCGGCGCGGCGCGATCCGGCCTCGGTGATCGTGCTCAACAACCTCGCGCAGACGCTCTCGGACCAGGGACGCGACCAGGAAGCGCTGCCCTTCATCGACCGCGCCGTGGCCGCCGGCGGGCCGTTCCTCGAAGCGGTCAAGGAGACGCGCCAGGAGATCCTGACGAGGATCTCCCGGCAGAAGAACTAGCAGGATCCGCCTAAGCGGCGAGCGTCGCCGGGTCGATCTCGTCGATGAGCGGCGGCAGCGGACAATCGAGCACCGCGCCGACGAGCCGCATCAGCTCGGCTTCGCCGACCCGGATCACGCCGTCGGCCGTCACGGCCGCGAACAGGCCCATGACGAGCCGCGCCTTCTCGAGCGGCGCGAGCGCGCGCGCCGCTTCCAGCGCGCCGCTCACCGCCTCGAGCGAGAGCGTCGCCTTGTGCGTGCCCATCACGTCGATGCCGAGCTCGCGCGCGCCCGCCCCGAGCGCCCGGTCGAGCGCCGCGGCACGCGCACCGCTCGCGTCGGCGCGCGTCCCGGCATGCGCCATCACGGCGACGAGCACATCTGCTTCGCGCTCGATGTCGCGCAGCCGCTTGCCACCCTGCGCGGCCTTTACGCGCGGGGCGAGCTGGTAGCGCAGCAGCGTCAGCAACACGAACTCGTGCAGCGAGACGCGCCGGTCGGCATAGGCGAGCGCCTGCACGCCGGCGACCAGCGCCTTCTTCGTCTCCTCGGCCGCGCTCTTCAGCGCGGGCAGCGCGAGATCCACTACTGGCAGGTGGAAGGCTTCCGGAAGGCCGCGCGTGAGCCGCGCTGCGGCGCGCACCGGCTCGATCATCCCGGCGAGGCCCGCCGGCGTGAGCGCGGCGAGCTGGCGCTCGAAGACCTCGTCCTCGCCCGCCGCGAGCAGCGCCGCGACCGCGGCCGCCGCGCGCTCGGGCTCGCGCAGCGCCTCGCGCAGCTCGGCGGGAAGCGTCGCGAGCAGACGCGACGCGTGGTCCACCTTGCCCGCCTCGAGGGAGCCGACGAGCGCGGCGCTCTGCGCCGCCGAGCGTGGCCAGGCGACGCCGAGGTCGCTGGTACGCCTTCCATAGCGCTCGGGTTCCGGCGCCGCGGCCTCCTTCGGCGACGCGTCCCGGCGCGCCCGGTACTGCTCGGCGAGGAAGCGCGGATCGATGCGCCGGATCCGCTCCTCGAGCGGCGGATGCGTGGCGAGCAGGCGCGACAGGCGAAGCGACTGGCCGAAGAACATGTGCGACATCTCCTCGCCGTAGCGGCCCTGGATGCGCGCGCCGGCGGGCGCGAGGCGGATCTGGTCGAGCGCGCCGGCGAGGCCGTCCGGGTTGCGCGTGAACTGCACGGCGGAGGCGTCGGCGAGGAACTCGCGCTGGCGCGATACCGCCGCCTTGATGAGGCGCGCACAGAAGAGCCCGGCATAGCCGATCACGAAGAGCGCGAGGCCCACGAGGACCGCCGTCGCGGCGTTCTTGCCCTCGCCGCGCACGCGCCGCATGACGAACGCGCCGAACGAGCCGATCGAGACGATGCCGGCGAGCACGCCGATCAGGCGCAGGTTGAGCGCCATGTCGCCGTTCAGGATGTGGCTGAACTCGTGGCCGATCACCCCCTGCAACTCGTCGCGCGAGAGCCGCTCGAGGGCGCCGCGCGTGACGCCGATCACCGCGCTCGAGACGTCGCGCCCGGCGGCGAAGGCGTTGATCGCGCCTTCGCCGTCGAGCACGTACACCTTGGGCACGCGCACGCCCGAGGCGATCGCCATCTCCTCGACGACGTTCAGCAGGCGTCGCTCCAGCGCATCCCCGGTCGCCGAAGCGACGCGGCGCCCGCCCGCGAGCTCGGCGAGCGCCTCCCCGCCGGCGCGCAGCCGCAACAGCTCGCGCAGCGAGCCGAAGACGATGCAGGCGAGCGCAACGGCGGCGCCCGCCATGTAAAGCTCCGGGGGCGCCGCCCTGCCCGTGCTCCACGCCCACGCGGCCCACAGGGCGACGTCGACGGCGACGATCACGGCGAGGACCGAAAGCAGGAAGAGGAAGAGCAGCCGCCGGGAATTGCGGCGTGCCTCGGCCTGGTGCTCGAAGAAATTCATGCGGCGAGCGCGAGCGGGTCCTGGCCGGCCAGCAGCGGCGGCAGCGGACAGTCGAGCGTCGCCGCCACCGTTCGCGCGAGCTCCGCCTCGGCGAGCGTGAGCTTGCCGTCGGCGGCCGCGGCCTCGCCGCAGGCCTTAAGCAGCGCCGGCTTGGCGAAGGGCGCAAGCTGGCGCAGCCGCTCGAGGGACGCGTCGAGGAGCGCGCTCGTCAGCCGGCCGCGTTCTTCGATTGCCCGCGCCGGCAGGCCGAGCACCGCCCAGCCGCGCGCGAAGGCCGCTCGCGCGGCGTCCCCGCCGGCGTGCGCCACGAGCGAGAGGACGATGCGCGCATCCTCGGCCAGCGGCTCCAGGCTGCGGAATCGGGTCGCGATCGGCTGGCCGGCGCCTTCGCGCAAGCGCTGGCGCAGCAGCGTGACCAGCACGAACTCGCGTAGCGTGAGGCGGCCGTCGAGCGCGACCACGCTCGCCAGGTCGGTGAGGAAACGATCGCGCTCGCTTTGCCGCTGCGACCTGATGGCCGGGATGGCGAGGTCGGCGAGCGTGAGCATGTGCGCGCGCGCTAGCGCCGATACGACGGGATGCAGCTCGCCGGCCGCGAGCGCCGCCGCCGGCCCGCGGCGAGCCTCGACGAGCGCCAGGCCCGCGTCGCGGTGCCCGGGCGGGCAGGCGAGCGCGAGCATGGCGAGCTCCGCCGCCGCCGGCTCGCGCAGCGCCTCGCGCAGGACCCGGGGCAGGAGAGCCAGCAGCCGGGCCGCGAAGTCGACGTGCTGCGGCGTCGGGCGCCCGACGTCGCGCGCGAAGCCCTGCACGTGCTTGACGACGTTGCCCAGGCCGTCGAGGACGGCGACTTCGCGGCTCCGGCCGTAGCGCCGCGCGCGGTAGTCGTCGCGCCGGAACGCGGGGCAGGCATGGCGAATGCGCTCGGCGATCGGCGGATGGCTGGGAAAGCCCCACCAGCGCGACACCGCCGGAGCGAAGAACATGTGCGCG
>DASUFD010000104.1:0-5508 GCA_036274735.1 Burkholderiales bacterium | reverse complement strand
CTTGATGCCGACCTCGTCGTCGAGCGAGATCACCGGCTCGACCTCGAGCTTGAGCCCGACGTCGAGGTAGGTGACCGACTCGGAGACGAAGCCGCCGGTCGCCGCGGCGGTGGTGGTGATCACCGGCACGCGATCGCCGATATGGATGCGGGCCTTCTCCTTGTTCTTTACGCGGATGCGGGGGTTGGCGAGCACGCTCGAGGTGCCGTCCTGTTGCTTGAGCGCGAAGAGGAAGAGCGGATTCGTGAAGGAGAGCTGCACGAGATCCGAGTTGCGGTTCTGCCACTCGGTGAGGGTCAGCTGACCGGGCACGCCGGCCGCGCCCTGCAGGCTGATCGCGAGCGTGTCCGGGAACTTGATGCCGAGCTCGCGCAGGCGGTTGCGGCTCACCTCCATCACCTCGACCTCGAGCATCACCTCGGGCTCGGCGAGGTCCTGCGCCGCGATCAGTCGCTCGGCGAGGCGCACCGCCGCCGGCGTGTCCTTGATCACCAGCATGCCGATCTTCTCGTCGATGAAGATATCGCGCGTCTTCACCATGGTGCGGATCATGTTCGCCGTCTGCTTCACGTCGGCATTGGAGACGTAGAAGCCCTTGACGATCAGCTCCTGGTACTCGCGCAGCTTCTGCGGCGTGTTCGGGTAGACGAACACGGTGTTGTCGCTGAGGATCTTCTGCTCGAGCTGGTTGGTGAGGAGCGCCATGCGGATCGCCTCCTCGATCGTCGCGTCGCGCAGCGCGATGCTGGTGCGCTGCTCGGTGCGCACGTCGCGGTCGAAGACGAAGTTGATCCCCGAGGCGCGCGTCAGTACCTCGAAGATGTTGCGCAGCGTGACGTCGCGCAGGTCGAGCGAGATCGGCTTGGTGATGGCGGGCTTCAGCTGCACGCTCGCGAGCGCGGGCTTCACCAGCTGCTCGTCGATGCTGCGCTGCAGCCGCCGCGCCTCGCGTTGCTGGGGGTTCTCGGTCAGCACCGGCCGCAGCAGGTCCTGCGCCTCGCGCAGCTTGCCCGCCTTCACCAGCTGCTCGGCGCTCGCCACCACCGCGCGGTGGCGCCGATCGGTGGCGATCTGGTTGAGGCCGGCGGCGGCGCGCGGATTGGCGCGGTCGTAGGCCTGCACGCGCCGGTAGAGCGCTTCCGCCGCTTCGTACTGCTCGGCCTGGCGCAGGTAGTCGGCCTGCGCGAGCCACTGGCCGAGCAGGGTGTCGCGCATGCGGAAGTATTCGGCCCGCACGGTGGCGTCGCCCGGGTGCTCCTTCTGCGCCTTGGCCAGGAGCTGCAGCGCTTCGTCGCCGCGGCCTTCGTTGTAGTACCGGCGCGCCTCGTCGAGCACGCCGCTCGGTCCGGCGCAGCTCGCGCACAGCGCCGCGACGAGCAGGAATTTCCAGAAGCGCTTCATTGGACGTCTCCGGCGGGTCGCGCGTGGATGGTGATGCGCACCTGCGCTTCGAGCTGGGTATCGGCCGCGCGCTTGCGCTCGAAGCGCAGCGCGTCGAGCGAGGCGACCGGCATGTCGGTGAGCACCGAGGCGAGGAAGCGGCGGAACTCCCCGAAGTTGCCGCGCAGCGGCAGCGTGACGCGGTAGGCCCAGAGGCCTTCCGGTCGCCGCTCAAGACGGTACTCGCCCTGCGCGAGGTCGAGGCCGCTCGCGCGCGCAAGGCGGTGCAGCCGCTCCACCTGGTCGGTGAGCTGCGCGGTCGAGGGAAAGAGCGCATAGAAGCGTGCAAGGTCGGCCTCGCGGCCGTCGCTCGAGACCGGCTGGTAGGGCGTGCGCGACTGCAGCCGCTCGAGCGCGGCGCGCTGCGCGACGATGCTCTCCTCGAGCGGCGCAAGCGCCTGCACGTAGAAGCCGGCGCAGGCGAGCGCCACGCCGATGCCGAGCACCCCGGCGGGGCCGAGGCGTCGCAGCCAGCGCTCTAGGCGCGCCTTCATCGCAGCGCCGCCTGCAGCGAGAACTGGATAGGGTGGCGCGGATCGTCCTCCTGCACCCGGTGGCTCACCAGGTGCACTTCGGCGAGCGCCGGCGCATTCTCCAGGCGTTTCAGGTAGGCGAACATCGCCTCGCGGTCGCGCGCCTCCGCAGTAAGGCTGAGCCGCCGCTGCTCGGCGACCGGCTGCAGCTGCAGCAGCGCCACGTCGCGCGTCGCGGCCTGCTCGAGCGCGCCGACCAGCGCCGCCCACGGCACGGTGAGCTCGCGCACCACCGCCTCGGCGGCCTTGGTCTCGGCCTCGAGCCGCTCGCGCGGCAGCACGCGCACCGCTCGCCGCTCGGGCAGGATGAGTCCGCTCTCGGTCTCGAGCCGCGCCATCTCCTGCCGAGCGTCGTGGTAGCGCACGAAGAGATGGGCGGCGAGCGCAGCCGAGAGCGCCAGCACGACAAGCCCGGGCCATGCCGTGCGGCGAGGCGGCGCGAGGTAGTCGAGCTCGAGGCGCGGCGGTCTCACGGCATCGCAGCCTTCCAGTAGTCGCCCGCGCGGCCGTCGAGGTCGTCGTACACCACCTTGCCGCCGACCACGGTCAGCACCGAGCGCAGATCCTTGATCCTCTCGTCCGGAACCGCACGGCTGTCGAAGTAGTCGTCGCTGACGACGACCAGGTCGGCAAGCTTGCCTTCCTCGATCGTGCCGAGCTTGTCTTCGGCCTCGAGGAACCAGCCGTTGTTGGCGGTATAGAGCCGCATCGCTTCCTTGCGGCCGAGCGTCTGCCCGGCATTGATCAGATCGCCCCGCGCGTTTTTCCCGGTGACGACGTAATACAGGTTGATCCACGGGCTCATGGTGGAGATCTGCATCCCGTCGGAGCTCATGCCGACCGGGATGCCGCTCGCCAGGATGTCGCGGAAGGGCGGGCCGTTCTGCGTCGCCGTGCCGCTGAGCCAGCGCCAGCCCCCGAGCACATTCACGCCGCCGCCGAGATTCTTCAGCTTCTGCAGATATTCCGGGGTGATGACCGGCACGTGGGCGAGGACCCAGCGCAATTTCTTGATGCCGTCCGGGTTGCCCGCCGCCACCATCTCGTCGTTTACCGTTTGCCAGCCGTCGATGATCACCTTCCAGTCGAGCGGTTGCCCGGGGAGGGCGAACACCGGGAAGTTGAGCGAATGGTTCTCGTTGCGCCACTGCGCCTGCGCGACGAGGCGCGTGCCGTTGAACCACTCGGCAGTCCCGGGCGTCAGGAACGAGCTCGCGGTGAACTCGCCGATGCCGAGCACGTGCAGCATGTCGCCGCCGAAATCATTCCAGCTGTTCAGCAGCCGGGCCTTCAGTTCCGGCGTGTTGATGTCCTGCTCGACGTGCAGGAAATTGATCCAGATGCGGTTGGTGAGCTCGCCCTGCTGAGAGAGAGCGCGCACCGAATCGTGCGCGCGGTAGCGATCGAAGTCCGCGGCGCCGTCGCTCGGGTCGCCGATCACCGGCACGGTGAACGGGAAGCCTCCCTGGTCGAGGTGGGTCGTCACGCCGATTCCCGCCGCGTAGCGCATGGCGTCGCGCAGGCCTTGCAGCATCGAGTCGCGCGTCTGCATCTTGCGCAGGAGAAAGAGCGCCGTGGTGCAGGGCGTCGCGACCCCGAAGGCGCCGCCGTCGATAAAGCCGTCGGCGCCGACCGGCACGCCGTTCGCCTCGAGGAAGGCCTTGCCCAGGGCATTGGTCGCACCGGGGCCAGTGAACCCTTCCATGATGAACACCGGATGGTCGGGCACGGCCTGGGTCAGCTCGTCGAGGCTCGGAAAGCGGGTCGGCTGCGGCGCGGGGAAGAATTGGTTGCGGCTGAAGCCGCCGATCGAGGTGATCCACTCCCCGGGCTTCGCCTCTTTCGCGCGCGCCGCGAGCGTCGCGAGGGCCTCGCCGATCGAGTTCGCGTTCTCGAGGCGCGCGTCGCGCCCCGGGCGCAGGCCGAGCAGGATGATGTGATTGTGGCTGTCGATGATGCCCGGCACGACGGTCTTGCCGCGCAGGTTGATGGTCTGCGCGCAGTCGCCGTCGTCCGCGCCCTGCCCGTGGCCGACAGCGGCGAAGCGGCCGTTCTTGATCAGCACCGAGGACACGACGGTGTCGCGCGCGTCCATCGTATGGATGACGCCGTTCACGAGCCGCAGGCTGCCGCCCGCCTTGCAGTCCTCGTTATCGGCCCAGGCCGGTGCCGCCAAGGCAGTGGAAAGCGCCAGCGCACACCACCCGCCGTATCTTTTGACGTCCATCGTTCTTCCTCCCGTTGCCTTCGCTAGGTTCCCACCTCGTGGAACTGCCACTGCGAATCGCCGGACGGCGCCGCGTCGCCGGCAAGTAGCACGAGGCTCGGCACCGCGCCCTCTACGCGATGGCGCTCGCGCTCGAGCGCGGCGCGCCATTCGCCCTTGGCATTCTGCACCGCGCGCCACTGCCGGCCGCCGTGCAGCGCGATGCAGGCGCGGCCGGGCTCGGCGACGACGAGCCAGGCGCCGTCCCTCGGCACGCGGCCGCGTGCGGCGTTGAAGCGCGCCATGAGCGCCGGCTGGATCGAGACGAGCTTCGCCTTTTTTCCCTGGAAGGCTTCCTTGAGAGAAACGATGAGCGTGGCATCCACTGCGCTCGCAAGGCGCGCCGCGCCGGGCGCGCCCTCGCTCGCGCGCACCGCCCAGGCCTTCGCCTTCTCGCCGTGGATGCGCGCGAAGTGGTGCCGCACGTAGACCTCTTCCTCGGCCGCCGTGGCGAGCGCGTTGCTCCAGGGGACGAGCGCGTAGCGCACGAGATGGCTCGAGAGCTCGATCGTGACGCGGCTCGCGCCGAGGTCCGCCTGCTTCAGGCACTCGAGCGCACCGTGCCAGGGCTCGACGCCGTAGGTCGCGTCGCAGGGCACGCGCTTTTCCCCGAGCTGCAGCTCGTCGGGGAAAAAGCGTACCAGCAGTTGCTCAGGAAACAAAAGTGACACGGTTGATTTCCTGCAGTGTGGTGTGCCCCTCGCGCACGGCGTCGAGCGCGGCTTCGCGCAAGAGACGTGTGCCGTGCCGCGTGGCGGCTTCCTTGAGCTGGCGCACCGGGGCGCGGGCGGTGATGAGCTCGCGCAGCTCGTCGTTCAGGATCATCAGCTCGGCGATCGCCTTGCGGCCGCGATAGCCCGCGCCGCGGCACTCGCGGCAGCCCTTGCCGGCGAGAAACTTCCAGCCCTTGATCCCCGCCGCGGTGAGCCCCGATTCCTCCAGCAGCTCCTTTTCCGGCTTGCACGGCTCGGCGCAGTGCGGGCAGACCATGCGCACCAGGCGCTGCGCGAGGATGGCGTTCAGCGCCGAGACGAAGCCGTAAAGGTCGACGTTCATGTGCATGAAGCGACCGATCACGTCGAACACGTTGTTCGCGTGCACGGTGGTGAAGACGAGGTGCCCCGTGAGCGCCGACTGCACGGCGATATTCGCCGTCTCCGGGTCGCGGATCTCGCCGACCATGATCTTGTCCGGGTCGTGGCGCAGGATCGAGCGCAGGCCCTTGGCGAAGGTGAGGCCCTTCTTCTCGTTCACCGGGATCTGCAGCAC
>DASUFD010000103.1:0-30028 GCA_036274735.1 Burkholderiales bacterium | reverse complement strand
TTGCCGGTGTCGTACTGCAGCGCGACCGGCGTCTGATACGGGAACTTGCGGATGAAGTTGCGCCGCCGGATCTCCGCCGGGTCCATCTTCATCTCGCGCGCCGCCGTCTCGACCAGCCGCTCGACCACGTAGGTCGCCTCGGGCCGGCCGGCGCCCCGATAGGCGTCGACGGGCACCGTGTTGGTGAACACCGCCGTCACCTCGCAGTGGATCGCCGGCGTCTTGTACTGGCCGGCGAGCAGCGTCGCGTAGAGGATGGTCGGGATGCAGGAAGCGAAGGTCGAGAGGTAGGCGCCGAGGTTGGCGGTCGTCTTCACCCGCATGGCGAGGAAGTTGCCGTCCTTGTCCATGGCGAGCTCGGCGGTCGTCACGTGGTCGCGGCCGTGCGCATCGGAGACGAACGATTCCGAGCGATCGGCGGTCCACTTCACCGGCCGGTTGAGCTGCTTCGACGCCCAGGTGACGACCACGTCCTCGGGATAGAGGTAGATCTTCGAGCCGAAGCCGCCGCCCACGTCGGGCGCCACCACGCGCACCTTGCTCTCGGGCAGGCCGAGCACGAACGCGGTCATCAGCAGCCGCTCGACGTGCGGGTTCTGGCTCGCGACGTAGAGCGTGTACGAGTCGTCGGCGCGCGAGTAGGTCGCGTTCGCCGCGCGCGGCTCGATGGCGTTCGGGATGAGGCGGTTGTTGACGAAGTCGAGCTTCGTTACGTGGCTCGCTTTGGCAAAAGCAGAATCCACGGCCGCCTTGTCGCCGAGCGCCCAGACGTAGCACGTGTTGTCCGGCGCGATCTCGTGCAGCGCGGGCTTCGCCGAGCGCGCCTTCGCCGCATCGGCGACTGCCGGCAGCACGTCGTAGTCGACCTCGATCATCTCCGCCGCGTCCTTCGCCTGCGCCGCGGTCTCGGCGATCACCACGGCGACGCGCTCGCCGACGTGGCGCACCTTGCCCTGCGCGAGCGGCGGATACGGCGGCTCCTTCATCGGCTGGCCGTTGACGTCGGTGATCAGCCAGCCGCACGGCAGGCCGCCGACCTTCGCCGCGGCGAGGTCGGCGCCGGTGTAGACGGCGAGCACTCCCGGCGCCTTCTTCGCCTTATCCGTCTTTACGGATTTCAAAGCCGCGTGGGCATGCGGCGATCTCAAGAACGCGGCATGCGTCTGCTGCGGCAGCGCAACGTCGTCCGTGTACTGGCCGCTGCCGGTGAGAAAGCGATAGTCCTCTTTGCGCGCGACCCGCGCGCCGATGAGCGGTGCACCCATGGTGGCCTCCTTACTTGCCCGCGGCCATGGCTTTCGCCCCGGCCATGATGCTCTTGACGATGTTGTGGTAGCCCGTGCAGCGGCACAGGTTGCCTTCCAGGCTCTCGCGCACTTCCTGCTCCGTGGGATTGGGATGGCGCTTGGCGAAGTCGAGCGCGTTCATCACCATGCCGGGCGTGCAGAACCCGCATTGCAGCCCGTGGTTCTCCTTGAACGCGGCTTGCATCGGATGCAAGGTGCCGTCGGGCTGGGCGACGCCCTCGATCGTCAGGATGTCGGCGCCTTCGGCCTGCATCGCGACGATCGAGCAGCTCTTGATGGCTTTGCCGTTCATTTGCACGGTGCAGGCGCCGCATTGCGCGGTGTCGCAGCCGACGTGCGTGCCGGTGAGCCGCAGTTGCTCGCGGATGAACGTGACGAGCAGCGTACGTGGCTCGATCTCGGCGGAGACCGACTTGCCGTTGACTTTCATGGATACCTTGACCATTGCGGGGGCCTCCTCCTCGCTGGAATATGAAATTGCCGGGTGGGGGAGGAATCCTAGATCAAGGCCTTTATGGCCGGCAAGAGCGCCTTTATAGGCGAGCGACCGCAAAAGCGTATGATGCAAGCCGCACCCCACCGCCCGGCTATGAGACTCCTGATCGTAGAAGACGACGCGCCGCTCGCCTCCGGCCTGCGCCGCATCCTGGAAGCCGAGGGGCACGCGGTGGACGTGACCGCGCGGGGCGAGCAGGCGGTTCTCGCCGCGTCCCAGGAGCGATTCGACCTCGTCATCCTCGACATCGGGCTGCCGCAAATCGACGGCTTCGAGGTGCTGCGCCGGCTGCGCGCGCAGTCGGGCGGTCCCACCGCCGGGCCGTTGCCCGTGCTCGTGCTCACAGCGCGCGACGCGATCGACGACCGGGTGCGCGGCCTCGATCTGGGCGCCGACGACTACATGGTGAAGCCCTTCGCCATGCCCGAGCTCACGGCGCGCGTGCGCGCGCTGCTGCGCCGCTCGCAGGCGCACGGCGGCCCGCGCATCATGCACGGCCCGCTCACGCTGGATACCGTGGCGCGTAGGGCTTTCCTGAAGAGCGAGCCGCTGGAGCTCGCGGCGCGGGAGTGGGCGGTGCTCGAAGTGCTGCTCGGCCGGGTCGAGAAGATCGTCTCCAAGGAGGCGATCATCCAGGCGGTCGCCGGCTGGGGCGACGAGCTCTCGCCAAACGCGATAGAGGTTTACGTCTCGCGGCTGCGCGCGAAGCTCGAGCCCTCCGGGATCAAGATCCGGACCGTGCGCGGGTTCGGCTACATGCTGGAAGAGTTCAAGGAAAGCTAGCTTTGAGGGCGCGCAGCCTGCGGGCGCGCCTGCTGCGCATGCTGCTGCCGCCGATCGGCGCGCTGCTCGTGCTCGGCGGGATGGTCGCCTACTACCCCTCGCTCGAGCCGGCCACCGCAGCCTACGACCAGGCGCTCATCGATGCCGGCATCTCCCTCGGCACCTACGTCCGCGCCACCGACGGCGGGTATCGGCTCGAGCTGCCGGTGGCGGTCGACCAGGTGCTGCGCCGCGACAGCTACGACAAGGTGTACTACCGGGTGCTCGGCCCTTCCGGCGAGCAGATCGCCGGCGACGAGGACCTGCCTGCGCCGCGCTCGGCAGCGCTGCCCGTTTCGTACGACACCACGTACAAGGGCGCGAAGGTGCGCGCGGTCGCGCTCGCGGCGAAGTGCGGCGAGGCGCTCTGCCGCGTGCTGGTTGCGGAGACGATGGTGAAGCGCAATCGCCTGGCGCGCGACATCTTCGTCTCGAGCCTGCTGCCCGAGATGCTGATCGCGCTCGCCACGCTGGTGATCGTCTGGTTCGGCGTCAAGCGCGGGCTCGGCCCGCTCGCGCGCCTGTCCGAGGAGATCAAGACGCGCTCGGCCGGGGACCTGCGTCCCATCGATTCCGCCGGCACGCCGGAGGAAGCGCGCCCGCTGGTGGCCGCGCTCAATCACCTCCTCGGCCAGCTCGCGCAGGCGAGCAGCAACCAGCAGCGCTTCCTCGCCGACGCTGCGCACCAGCTGCGCACGCCGCTCGCCGGGCTGCGCGCGCATACCGAGCTCGCGCTCGCGCGGCCGCTTCCGGAGCCGGCGCGCGGCGAGCTCGAGCAGGTGCATGCCGCGACCATCCGCACCGTGCGCCTCGCCAATCAGCTGCTCGCGCTCGCGCGCGCCGAGCCCGGCGCGCGCACCGACGCCGCGCGCATCGACCTGAAGGCCTTGATCGAGGGCGAGGCCGATGCGTGGGTGCACAACGCGCTCGCGCGCGACATCGATCTCGGCTTCGACCTCGCGCCCGCTCCCGTGCGCGGCGACGCCTTCCTGCTGCGCGAAGCGCTCGCCAACCTCGTGCACAACGGCATCGAGTACGCGCCGCGGGGCGGGCGCGTCACGGTTCGCTCCGGGGAGCGGGACGGCCGGCCCTTCGCCGAGGTCGAGGACGACGGCGCCGGTATTCCGCCCGCCGAGCGCAGCCGCGTGCTCGAGCGCTTCTACCGCGTCCCTGGCACGCCGGGCACGGGCAGCGGCCTTGGCCTCGCCATCGTGCGCGACATCGCCCTCGGGCACGGCGCGACGCTCTCGATCGGCGAGAGCGCGGGGGACAAGGGCGAGACCGGCAGGCAAGGCTGCCGAGTTGCGATAACATTTCCGCGAGGATAGGACCTATGGACAGCGTGGATATCGAAGTGCTGCGCACCGCGCAGGCCTGGCGAGGCAGCGGCCATCGCGCCGCGCTCGGCACGATCGTCAAGACCTGGGGCTCGGCGCCGCGCCCGGTCGGCGCGATGGTGGCGATCCGCGACGACGGACAGATCGTCGGCTCGGTTTCCGGCGGCTGCGTCGAGGACGACCTCGTGGACAAGGTGCGCGCGAGGCTCGCGGGCGCGAGCAAGCCCGAGCTCATCACCTACGGCGTCACCAACGAGGAGGCGACCCGCTGGGGCTTGCCGTGCGGCGGCACGCTGCAGCTGGTCCTCGAGCCCCTGGAAGACCATAGTGCCGTCGCCGAGCTGCTGGAGAAGATCTCCGGGCAGCAGCTGGTGAAGCGCCACCTCGACATGGCGAGCGGCCGCGCCACCCTCGAGCCCGGCCGCTGGCAGGACGTGCTCGAGTTCGACGGCAAGGTGCTCTCCACGGTGCACGGCCCGCGCTGGCGCCTGGTGCTGATCGGCGCCGGGCAGCTCACGCGCTATCTCGCCGAGATGGCGCGCATGCTGGACTACCAGGTGATCGTGATCGAGCCGCGCGAGGAGTACGCCGCGGGCTGGGACGTGCCCGGGATCGCGCTCGATCGCGGCATGCCGGACGATGTCGTGCAAAGCCTGAACCTCGACGGCCACTGCGCGGTGGTGGCGCTCACGCACGATCCCAAGCTCGACGACCTCGCGCTCATGGAGGCGCTCAAGTCGCCCGCCTTCTACGTCGGCGCCATCGGCTCGAAGAAGAACAACGACGCGCGGCGCAAGCGCCTCGAGGAGTTCGACCTGTCGCGCGAGGAGATCGCGCGCCTGCGCGGCCCGGTGGGCCTCTACCTCGGCTCGAAGACGCCGCCCGAGATCGCGGTGGCGATCCTCGCCGAGATGACCGCGGTGCGCCACGGGGTACCCGAGCCGACGTGGGCGGCGAAGCCGGAGCGGCGCTTCGACCCGTCCGCATGCGAAGTTAAGACGACGACGACTTGAATATCATCGGCCTGCTGCTCGCGGCAGGCTCGGCGAGCCGCTTCGGCTCGGACAAGCTCCGCCACGCGCTGCCGCACGGCGTCCCGATCGCCGTGCAATCGGCGCGCAATCTGCGCCGGGAGGTTTCCCGCCTCGTCGCCGTCGTGCGCGACGCCGAGATGAAGCGGATCCTGGACGGCGAAGGCTGCGAGGCCGTGCTGTTCGAGCAGGCGGCGCAGGGCATGGGAGCGAGCCTCGCCTGCGCGGTGCGCCGCGCCGGTCGCGCCGACGCCTACCTCGTCGCGCTCGCCGACATGCCGTTCGTCCGCCCCGCTTCCATCGCCGCCGTGCGCGAGGCCCTGGAGCACGGCGCGGCGCTCGCCGCGCCGTACTTCCGCTCGCGGCGCGGGCATCCGGTGGGCATCTCCGCACGCTTTTACGACTCGCTCGTCGAGCTGCGCGGCGACGAGGGGGCGCGCGAGCTGCTGGCGCAGAACGAGAAGCAGCTGGTGAAGATCCCGGTGGGCGACCCGGGCGTGATCCGCGACATCGACACGCCGGAGGACCTCGCGCCGCCGATCGCGGTCTAGCGCGACGATGGGCAGCCGCGGCTTCGAGCTATGATGGCGCGCGGAGGGCCGGGGCATTAACGAGGAAGAAGAGCGGCGGGCGATCCTCTTCGCCGACGTCTGCGAGAGCACCGCGATCTACGAGTCGGTGGGCGATACGCTCGCGCTTGCGCATATCAGTCGGCTGTTCGCCGTGCTCACGCGGCAGGTGCAGGCCGCCGGCGGCGTCGTCGTCAAGACCCTCGGCGACGGCATGATCTGCGAGTTCGAGCAGCCCGACGCCGCGTTGCGCGCGGCGTGCGAGATGCAGCAGGCGACCCTCGAGCTCGGCACGGGCGAGGCCGAGCCGCTGCGCATCAAGATCGGCTACAACTACGGGCCGGTGGTGGTCACCGAGAACGACGTGTTCGGCGATACCGTGAACGTATGCGCGCGGCTCACGACGCTCGCCAGTCCTTCGCAGGTCCTCACCACGCGACAGACCGTCGACGCGCTCTCGCCGCAGCTGCGCCGACGCTGCCGCGACCTGTACGAGACGCAGATTCGCGGCCGCGGCGCGCCGGTGACGGTGTGCGAGGTGCTCTGGCGCCCGGACGCAGACCTGACCAAGGTCGACCTCACCGAGGAGGAGATCGTCGCCGCGAGCGACTGGGTCCTCACGCTCTCCTATGCGGGCGAGAGCCATGTCGTCGAGCCCGGCGGCAGCTTGCGCATCGGCCGCGACGCCTCGAACGACGTGGTGGTGCCGAGCGCGCACGCCTCTCGCCGGCACGCGCGCGTGTTCGGCCGCGACGCGCAGTTCCTGATCGCCGACGAGTCGTCCAACGGAACCTTCCTCATGGCCGACGGCAGCACGCGCGAGGTTCGCCTGCGGCACGAGCAGGCGGTGCTCGGCGAGCGCGGCGGGATCGGCCTGGGCAAGACCGCCAGCACCCCCGGCGATCACGTGCTGCGCTACCGGCTGGAGCGCCGCGCGCGCTGAGCGGCGTAGAATCCGGCCTCCCGAACCGGTCCCCCGTCCGCCATGCTTGCTCCGAACGTCCTCGCCCAGTCCGATCCCGAGCTCTGGAACGCCATCCGCCTGGAGAACCAGCGCCAGGAGGACCATGTCGAGCTGATCGCCTCGGAAAACTACGTGAGCCGCGCGGTGCTCCTCGCGCAGGGCAGCCAGCTCACCAACAAGTACGCCGAGGGCTATCCGGGCAAGCGCTACTACGGCGGCTGCGAGTACGTCGACATGGCGGAAAGCCTCGCCATCGAGCGCGCGAAGAAGCTGTTCGGGGCGTCCTGGGCCAACGTGCAGCCGCATTCGGGATCCCAGGCGAACCAGGCCGTGTATACCGCCGCGCTCAAGCCCGGCGACACGATCATGGGGATGGCCCTCGCCATGGGCGGGCACCTGACGCACGGCTCGCCGGTCAACCTCTCCGGCAAGCTCTACCGCATCGTTTCCTACGGGCTGAATGCGCAGGAGGAGATCGACTACGACACCGCGGAGAAGATCGCTCTGGCGGAGAGACCGAAATTGATCGTCACCGGGGCGTCGGCTTACTCGCTCGCCATCGACTGGAAGCGCTTCCGCGCCATCGCCGACAAGGTCGGCGCGGCTCTCATGGCCGACATCGCGCATTACGCCGGCCTGATCGCCGTCGGTCTCTATCCCTCGCCGATCGGCATCGCCGACTTCGTCACCACGACGACGCACAAGACGCTGCGCGGCCCGCGCGGCGGCCTGGTGATGGGCAGGCCCGAGCAGGAGAAGCCGATCGCGAGCGCCGTCTTCCCCGGGCTGCAGGGCGGGCCGCTCATGCACGTGATCGCCGCCAAGGCGGTGGCCCTGGGGGAGGCCTTGAAGCCCGATTTCCGCTCCTACCAGGAAAGCGTTCTGGACAATGCCAAGGCGCTGGCGAGGGTGCTGAGCGAGCGCGGCCTGCGCATCGTCTCCGGCCGCACCGAGTCGCACATGTTCCTCGTCGACCTGCGCAGCAAGAAGATCACCGGCAAGGAAGCCGAGGACGCGCTCGGCCGCGCGCACATCACGCTCAACAAGAACGCCATTCCCAACGACCCGGAGAAGCCGGCGGTGACGAGCGGCGTGCGCATCGGCTCGCCGGCGATGACCACGCGCGGCTTTCGCCGCGCGGAGGCCGAGCGGCTCGCGCACCTCATCGCCGACGTGCTCGAGCGGCCGCGCGACGAGCCGACCGTGGCGCGCGTGGCGGGCGAGGTGAAGGCGCTCTGCGCGCGCTTTCCCGTATATCCATGAAGTGCCCGTACTGCGGCTCGGAAGACACGCAAGTCATCGATACGCGGGCCAACCTCGAGGCCAACACCGTCCGCCGCCGCAGGAAGTGCACGAGCTGCGAGAAGCGCTTCACCACCTACGAGCGCGTCGACCTGAAGATGCCGCGCCTCGTGAAGAAGGACGGCAGCCGCACCGACTTCGACCGCGAGAAGCTGATGGGCAGCATGATGGTCGCGCTGCGCAAGCGCCCTGTCTCCACCGAGGACATCGAGGCGGCGGTCGACCGGGTGACCGAGCGGGTGCGCTCGCTCGGCGAGCGCGAGGTGCCGACCACGCGGGTCGGCGAGTTCGTCATGCGCGAGCTCGCCAAGCTGGACAAGATCGCCTATATCCGCTTCGCCTCGGTCTACCGCCAGTTCGAGACACCCGAGGACTTCCGCGAGGCGCTGCAGGAAGTGAAGTCGCCGCGCAAGCGACGAAAGTAGCGTGAGCGGCTTTTCCGAGCTCGACCGCGCGATGATGCGGCGCGCGCTCGCGCTCGCGGAGAAAGGCCTCTTCACGGCTACGCCCAATCCGCGCGTCGGCTGCGTGGTCGCGCGCGGCGAGCAGGTGATCGGCGAAGGCTGGCACGAAAGCGCCGGCGGGCCGCATGCCGAAGCGCGGGCGCTGCAGGGCGTCGCCGCCGAAGGCGCCACGGTCTATCTCAACCTCGAGCCCTGCAACCATCACGGTCGCACGCCCCCGTGCACCGACCTCCTGATCGAGAAGAAGATCGCCCGCGTCGTCGCCGCGATGCGCGATCCCAACCTCGAAGCTCGCGGCGGGGGCGAGCGCCTGAGCGCTGCGGGGATCGGTTTCGAGCACGGCCTGCTCGAGGACGAGGCGCGCGAGCTCAACATCGGCTTCGTTTCGCGCGTCACACGCGGCCGTCCGTGGGTGCGGCTGAAGGTCGCGGCGACGCTCGATGGCAGAACGGCCTTGCGCGACGGGCAATCGCAGTGGATCACCGGCGCGCCTGCACGGCGCGACGGCCACCGCTGGCGCGCGCGCGCCTGCGCGATCCTCACCGGAATCGGCACGGTGAAGGCCGACGACCCGCAGCTCACGGTGCGCGAGGTTGCGACGCCGCGCCAGCCGCTGCGTGTGCTGATCGACAGCCGGCTGGAGACGCCGCCGTCGGCGAAGATCCTGCGCGGCGAGCCGATCCTCGTTTTCGCCGCCCAGGCCGGAAGGCTCGACAACGCCGAGGTGGTGGCGCTGCCCAATGCACGCGGCAAGGTAGAGCTGCCGCAGATGCTCGCGGAGCTTGCGCGACGCGGCATCAACGAGCTGCACGTAGAGGCGGGCTTTCGCCTGAACGGCTCGCTCGTTCGCGAAGGCTGCGTCGACGAGTTCCTGGTCTACCTCAATCCCAGCCTGCTCGGCGACGGCGCGCAAGGCATGGTCGACCTCGCCGCCCCGGCGTCGCTCGACCAGCGCCTGAAGCTGAAGCCGGTCTCGCTCGAGCGTCTCGGCGACGACCTAAGGCTGCTGCTGCGCCCCGCCGTTTCCGCATAGAGCGGCGGCGAGGAGGTCGACCGCCACCCGCGCACTGCGCCCGTCCGGATCGAGGCGCGGCGAATATTCCACGAGCTCGAGGGCTGCGAGCGGGGTGCCCGGGCGGGAGGCGAGGCAGGCGAGCGCGCTCGCGAGCTCGGCGCCGCGCAGGCCGCTCGCCACCGGCGTGCCGACGGCGGGAGCTTCGTCCGGCGTGATCGCGTCGAGGTCGATGCTCATGCCGTAGGCGTCGGTGCCGCCGGTGGCGACGGCGAGCGCTTCGTCGAGCGCGGCGGGGAGGCCGAGCCGCTCGACGTCCGTCATGTAGAGCACGCGCACGCCGAGGCGCTCGAGGCGCTCTTTCTCCTCGGGCTCGAAGCTGCGCACGCCGAGCAGGCAGACGTGCTGCGGCGCGAGGACGCCGGTGGCGAGGCCGTAGAGCGGGTCGTCGTCCTGGCCGAGCAGCCAGGCGACCGGCATGCCGTGCAGTCGCCCGCTCGGGCTGGTACGCGGGGTGTGCGCATCCATGTGCGCATCGATCCAGACGAGGCCGAGCGAGCGACGGCCGCAGGCCTGCAGCGCGCGTACGGCGCCCGTCCAGGTGCCGCCGGCGCAACTATGATCTCCGCCGAGCACGCAGGGCAATGCGCCGCGCGAAAGGGCATCGGCGACCGCGCCGGCAAGCTCGCCGCAGAGTCGGCTCACCGCGAGCTGGCGGCGCCGCTCGCGGCCCTCGGGCGCCAGCATGCGACCGATCGTCGCCGACACGCCGCAGGCGGCGAGCCGCTGCGCGAGCATCGGCGCGAGCCGGACCGGAGCCTCGGCGCAACCGGGATCGGCGCCACCCAGGCCCCATGCCGCGCCGATCAGCTCGATTTGTCGTGCCATTCGCTACACCCCGGCCCCGCAGTGTGCGACCGCGCGTGGCCGAACCGTCGACGGCGCCGACGAGTCGAAGGAATCGATGAGCGCGCTTACCCGCTGGCACGGCTGGGCAGTATTCGCCCTTGCGCTGTGGCTCGCGGTCTCGCCTTGGCTGACCGGGTACTCCGAGCATGCCGCGGCGACCGCCAATGCCGCGGCGCTTGGCCTGCTTCTCGCTCTCGCTGCGCATGTCGAAGCGAGCTGCGAGCTGTCGCTGCAATGGCTGAATCTCGGCGGCGGCATCTGGCTTCTCATGGCACCTTTCGTCCTCGGCTTTGACGACCTGCCGCTTGCCGCGGCGCACTGCGTCGCCGTCGGCGCGGCGGCCTCGGCGCTCGCCGCGTCGTCGCTGCACCTCGACCGGCAGCCGCTGCGGCGTTAGACAGCGCTTTTGCGCTACCCTTCGGCGCCATGTTTACCGGCATCGTGCAGGCGGTCGGGCGCATTGTGCGCGAGGACCCGCTCGAGATCGACAGCGCGGGCCTCGAGCTCGCCGACGTCGCCGTCGGGGACTCGATCTGCGTGCAGGGCGTGTGCCTGACGGTCACTTCGCTGACGGAGCGCGGCTTCACCGCGGATGTTTCGGCGGAAACGCGCCGCGTCACCGCGGGCCTGCACGCGCGGCACGAGGTGAACCTGGAGAAGTCCCTGACCCTCTCGGGCAAGCTCGGGGGTCACCTGGTGACCGGCCATGTCGACGGCGTGGGCGAGGTGCTCTCCTTCGCAGGCGGCGTGCTGAAGATACGGCTGCCCCACGGACTCGCCCGCTACCTGGTGCGCAAGGGCTCGGTGTGCGTGGACGGGGTGAGCCTGACCGTCAATCAGGTCGAGGGCGACGCCTTCGAGGTCTTCCTCATCCCCCACACGCTAAGCGCCACGACCCTCGGCCGGCTCGCCCCCGGCGCGCCGGTGAACATCGAGGTCGATCTGATCGCCCGTTATGTGGAATCCTGTCTCAGGGCGTTTCGACCCGGTTCACCTTGACGCCGGTTGCCATGCCATGAGCATAGCGGGTTGGCGCATCGATAGCGGCGAACGGGCCAGAAGACGCTGAGAGCGCGATCGACTAGCCGACGGCGCACCCGAACGAGCTCGTCGCCGCAGCGGGGGCAAGTCGGTGGGTGCTGCGCGCGCGCATACATGCTCTAAGTCTGCGATGCATTTCTTAGCGGCGAATTAAGACGCGTTGCATCCGTAAGCGCAGCCGGAAGTGGCCATTTCCAAACCGATATTCTTCGACCCGGCGCTGCCGATCAACGCGCGGCGCGACGAGATCCGCGCGGCGATCGAGCGTCATCCGGTGGTGATCGTCTGCGGCGAGACCGGCTCGGGCAAGACCACCCAGCTGCCGAAGCTGCTGCTCGAGATGGGGCGCGGCGAGCTCGGTCGCATCGGCCATACCCAGCCGCGGCGCATCGCCGCGCGTTCGGTGGCGGCGCGCATCGCCGAGGAGCTCGGCTCCCGGCTGGGCGAGCGCGTCGGCTACAAGGTGCGCTTCCAGGAGGAGCTCGGCGCGCGCACGGCGATCAAGGTCATGACCGACGGCATCCTGCTCGCCGAGACGCAGGGCGACCGCGACCTGCGCGACTACGGCTCGATCATCCTCGACGAGGCGCACGAGCGCAGCCTCAACATCGACTTCCTGCTCGGCTACCTCAAGCAGCTCGTCGCGCGCCGGCCGGAGCTGAAAGTCGTCGTCACCTCGGCGACCATCGACGCCGAGCGCTTCTCGCGGCATTTCGACGGCGCGCCAGTGATCGAAGTCTCGGGGCGGCTCTATCCCGTGGAAGTGCGCTACCGCCCGGTAGGTGGCGACGCCGAGGATACGACGCGCGAGGAGGAAGAGCAGGCGCTCGCCGACGCGGTCGAGGAGCTCTGCGCCGAAGGCGAGGGCGACGTGCTCGTATTCCTGCCCGGCGAGCGCGAGATTCGCGATGCGAGCGCCGTTCTGCAGAAGAGGCTGCGCAGGGTGGAGATCCTGCCGCTCTATTCGCGCCTCTCGGCGTCTGACCAGGACCGCGTCTTCAGGCCTGCTAAGGCCCGCCGCATCGTCCTCGCGACCAACGTCGCCGAAACCTCGCTTACCGTGCCACGCATTCGCTATGTCGTCGACACCGGCACGGCGCGCATCAAGCGCTACAGCTATCGCAACAAGGTGGAGATGCTGCGCGTCGAGCCGATCTCGCAGGCGGCGGCGCGCCAGCGCGCCGGGCGCTGCGGGCGCGTGGCGCACGGCATCTGCGTACGGCTCTATTCCGACGAGGACTTCGAGAAACGCCCCGCTTTCACCGACCCCGAGCTGCTTCGCTCCTCGCTTGCTTCGGTGATCCTGCGCGCGAAGAGCCTGGGACTGGGCGAGGTCGAATGCTTTCCCTTCCTCGATCCGCCCGGCCCGCGGGCGATTGCGGATGGGTACGCGCTGTTGGTTGAGCTGGGTGCCGTGGACGACGGCAAGGATTTGACTGCGATCGGGAAAGAGCTGACGCGCCTCCCCCTCGATCCCCGCATCGCACGCATGCTCGTCGCCGCGCGCAGCGAGCGCTGCCTCGCCGAGGTGCGCACGATCGCGGCGGCGCTCTCGGTGCAGGACCCGCGCGAGCGCCCGCTCGACCAGGCGGATGCGGCGGACGAGCGCCATGCGCGGTTTGCCGACGAACGCTCGGACTTCGTCGCCTTCCTCAAGATGGCGCAGCTCTTCGAGGAGAAAATGGAGCGCCAGGCCCGCGAGAACTTCCTTTCGATCCCGCGCATGCGCGAATGGCGCGACGTCGACCGGCAGCTGCAGGGCCTGCTCGAGGAGCTCGGCTGGCCGCGTTCGTCTATCAACGCGGCGAGCGCCGAGGGCTACCGCGCCCTGCATCGTGCGCTGCTCACCGGGCTGTTCGGCAATGTCGGCCTGCGCGAGGAGGCGGAGGGCAGCTACGCCGGCGCGCGCGGCATCAAGTTCTGGATCCATCCCGGCTCGTGGGTCCGCAAGCCCGGCCGCTGGGTGGTCGCCGCCGAGCTCGTCGAGACAACGCGTCTCTATGCGCGCACGGTTGCGGCGATCGACCCGAAATGGCTCGAGGAGCTGGGGGAGCACCTGCTGAAGCGCGAGCGGCACGACCCGCGCTGGGAGAGAGGCCGGGGCGAGGTGGTGGCGCTCGAGCGCGCCACGCTTTACGGGTTGCCCGTGTACGCCAACCGCAGGGTGCCCTATGCGCGCTTCGATCCCGCGGCCGCACGCGAGATCTTCATCCGTTCTGCGCTCGTCGAAGGGGAGCTGGATACGCGCGCGCGGTTCTTGATCCACAACCGCCGCCTCGTCGCCGAGATCGAGCGCCTCGAGCACAAATCGCGCCGCCCGGACATCCTCGTCGACGAGGAGCTGATCCACGCCTTCTACGACGAGCGCATTCCCGCGCAGGTGCACGGCGCAGCGTCCTTCGAGCGCTGGCGCGCACAGGCCGAGCGCGAGAATCCGCGGCTGCTCTTCCTCGCCCGGGAAGACCTGATGCGCCACGAGGCCGCCGGCGTGACCACCGAGAACTTCCCGCCGTTCCTGCAGCTCGGCGCGAACCGCTATACGCTCGAGTACCACTTCGAGCCGGGGTCGGCGAAGGACGGCGTGACGCTCGTCGTGCCGCTTGCGCTTCTCAATCAAGTTCCGCTCGAGCGCACCCAATGGCTCGTGCCGGGAATGCTGAAGGAGAAGGTGCGCGCGCTCGCAAGATCGCTGCCGCAGCGGCTGCGGCAAAAGCTCGGCTCGCTGGACGATTTTGCTTCACGTTTTTCCAATGAAGTACCCCCATCCGTTACACCGCTGGCCGGGGCGCTCGCGCGCTACATCCGCGCCGAGCGCGGCGTGGAGGTGCCGACCGACGCGCTCCGGCCCGACGCCGCGCCGCCGCACCTGCACATGAACTTCCGCGTGCTCGACGAGCACGGCCGGCAGCTCGCCATGAGTCGCGACCTCGGGTCGCTGAAGCGCGAGCTGGGGAAGGAGGCGCGCTCCCTCCTGAGCGCCGAGGCGCCGGTCGCGCCGGCCGAGCGCTACACCGGCTGGACCATGGGCGCGCTGCCCGAGCTGCTGGAGATCGAGCGCGGCGGCCAGACGCTGCTCGGCTACCCGGCGCTCGTCGACGCAGGCGACGCGGTCACGCTGGAAGTCTTCGATGCCCCGGAAGCGGCGCGCGAGGCGCACCGCGCCGGCGTGCGCCGGCTGCTCGCCATCGCTTTCCGCGACCGCGTGCGCGACCTCGAGCGCTCGCTCGAGCGCGACCTCGCGCTCGCGCCGCTCAAGTCCGATATCGTGAGCGCGGCGCTCGAGCGCACATTCCTCGCCGAGTCGCTGCCTGCGACGCCGCACGACTTCGCCGAGCGGGTGGCGCAGGGGCGCAGCCGCTTGAACCTGATCGCGCAGGAGATCGTGCGCACGGTGGCCTCGGTGCTCGCCGAGCGCGCAGCGCTCGAGAAGAAGCTCGCCGCCGTCGGCAGGGCGTTTCCGCAGGCGGCCGGCGAGATCCGCGAGCAGGCGGCGCGTCTGCTCGCGCCGGGTTGGGTGGCGCGCACGCCGTGGGAGCGGCTGCAGCACCTGACGCGCTACCTCAAGGCCGCGGCGTTGCGCGCCGAGAAGCTACGCGCCGATCCGCAGCGCGATCGGCGCCTGGCCGCGGAGATCGCGGCGCTGGAAGCACCTTACCGACGCGAGGTGGCCGCACGCGCCGCAGCGCGCGGCGAGCTCGGTCCGGAACTGCAGCAGTACGGCTGGTTGCTGGAAGAGCTGCGCGTGGCGCTCTTCGCGCAGGAGCTGCGCACCCCGGTGCCGGTCTCCGCCAAGCGCATGGCGCGTCTCTGGCAGAGCTTGCGAAGATGAGTGCGGCGATGAGCACCCCTACGAGCGTGGCCCGCTCTCTCTTCTACGGGGCCGCCAACGTGCTGCATCCGCGCATGCTGTGGCTGATGCTCTGGCCGATGCTGCTGGCGCTGGCGATCTGGGGTACCGCGGCGCTGTTCCTGTGGGCGCGTACCGCATTTGCGCTCGCCGCCTGGCTGGAACGCGGCCTCGAGTGGGCGCTTTCCTGGGCGCACCTCGATCTGCAGGCGGTCGCGCTCGTCGCCGCGAACGTGCTGCTGTTCCTCGGCTTCGTGCCGCTCGTCTATCTGACCGCGCTCTTCATCCTCAGTGTCTTCGGCATGCAGAAGATGGTGGCGTACGTGGCGGAGCGCGCCTTCCCGGGCCTCGAGCGCCGGCGCGGCGGCGGCGTGGCGGGGAGCGGCTGGAACGCGCTCGTCGCCTTCCTCGGCATGCTTGCGTTGGCGGTGCTCAGCCTGCCGTTCTGGTTCTTTCCGCTGCTCTGGCCGGCGATTCCGATCGTCGTGCTGGGCTGGGTGAACCAGCGACTGCTGCGCTACGACGCGCTCGCCGAGCACGCCGACGCCAACGAGATGGCGGCGCTCTTCCGCGCGCGACGCGGCGCGCTCTACGCGCTGGGCATGCTGCTCGCGCTCGCCGCCTACGTGCCGGTGCTCGGATTCTTCACGCCCGTGCTCTTCGGTCTCGCATTCATCCATTACCTGCTCTCCGCGCTCGCGGCGGAAAGATCGGCGCCCGGATAAAGGCCGGCTATCGCCGGCATGCGGACAAATCATTGGATCCCGGGAACGGCGCTTGCGACACTCTGCCCATTCAGAAAAGGAGATTGCCCGTGTTTCCCAACCGCGAAGGACAACGCGTCCCCCAGGTGACTTTCCGTGCCCGCTCCGAGAGCGACTGGAAGCCTGTGACGAGCGACGACATGTTCAAAGGCAAGACCGTGGTCGTGTTCTCGCTCCCCGGCGCTTTTACTCCCACCTGCTCGTCGACCCACGTGCCGCGCTACAACGAGCTCGCGCCGGCCTTCTTCGCCAACGGCGTCGACCGGATCGTCTGCATCTCGGTGAACGATGCGTTCGTGATGAACGAGTGGGCGCGCACGCAGGAGTGCGGCGACATCCTGATGCTGCCCGACGGCAACGGCGAGTTCACCGAGAAGATGGGTATGCTCGTCGACAAGACCGACCTCGGCTTCGGCAAGCGCTCCTGGCGCTACTCGATGCTGGTGAAGGACGGCGTGATCGAGAAGATGTTCATCGAGCCGGAGAAGCCGGGCGACCCGTTCGAGGTCTCCGACGCCGATACGATGCTCGACTACATCAACCCGAAGGCGAAGAAGCCCGACCAGGTCGCGATCCTCACCCGCGAGGGCTGCGGCTACTGCGCGCGAGCGAAGAAGCTGCTGAAGGACATGGGCTATCGCTATAGCGAAGTCGCGCTCAACCACAGCGATCGCTCGCGCGTCGTAGGCGCCATCACCGGGCGGGGCACCGTGCCGCAGGTGTTCATGAACGGCAGGCACATCGGCGGCCTGGAAGAGCTCGAGCGCTGGGCGAAAAAGGCGGCATAACCCTAGAATTCGCCGGTGTTCGGTGCACTGATCATCGGCGACGAGCTGCTGGTGGGGAAGCGCGAGGACAAGCACCTCGGCTTCCTCATCCGCGCGCTCGCGCAGCGCGGCCTGCGTCTCGCCTGGGCTCAGTATCTCGGCGACGACCCCGCGCGGCTCACCGAGGCGCTGCAACGCAGCTTCGCTTCTCGCGACGTCGTCTTCAGCTTCGGCGGCATCGGCGCGACGCCCGACGACCATACGCGCCAGTGCGCCGCGGCCGCGCTCGGCGTGCCGCTGCGCCTGCACCCGGAGGCGGAGCGCGAGATCCGCGCGCGCTTTCCCGGTCAGGCAGTGACGCCGCAGCGCCTTCAGATGGGCGAGTTTCCCGAAGGCGCGCGCATCATCCCCAACCCGGTGAACCGCATTCCGGGCTTTTCCGTCGCCGAACATCACTTCGTTCCCGGGTTTCCGCAGATGGCATGGCCGATGATTGAATGGGTTCTCGATAACCGCTACGAGAAGCTCTTCGGTGCGCAGCGCTGGGCGGAGGCCTCGATCCTCGTCTACGAGGCGGGCGAGAGCCAGCTGGTCGGCGCCATGCAGTCGGTGGAGAGCGCGTTTGCCGGGGTGAAAGTGTTCAGCCTGCCTTCCATCGCCGCCGACGGCGCACGCCTGCATTGCGAGCTGGGGGTGCGCGGCGAGCCGGCCCAGGTCCCGGCAGCAATGGAGAAGCTACGCGCCGAGGTCGGCGCGCTCGGGTTTCCGTACAAATGAAAAAGCCCCGGGATCACCGGGGCTCCTTTGCGGCGGCGAAGCCGGGTTAGGCGGCTTGCCTCTTGGTCTTCGCGAGGCCCTTGACGGTTTCCGTCGCGGCGCTCACGTTCGCTTCCGCGATCTCGGTGGCCTGCTTGGCGACCTTGTTCATGTTGTCGTAGGCCGAGTTGGCGGCGGCGAGCATCGACTTGACCGCGGCTACCGCGACGTCTGAGCCGGCCGGCGCGTTCTTCGAGACCTTGTCGAGCAGGGTCACGAAGTTCTCGTTCCACTCGGCGACGCGTCGCTCGGCGACTCTGGAGAGCTCGCCATTCGCTTCGGTCGCGACCTCGTAGACGCTCTTCGAGTAAGCGATCGCCTTCTCGATCGCGGGCTGCGCGAACGAGTTCTGCAGGGTCACGAACTCCTGGACGTCCTTGGCGCCCATCAGGGCGCGGGTATTGTTGATCGACTCTTCGAATGCGCTTTTCACGGCGCCGGCGCTCAGGTTCGCCAGCTTCTCGAACGCGGCGAACTGGGCATTCGCTACGGCGAGGAGCGCTTCGACGTTGGCCTTTTGGGCCGCCTGGATTTGTTCGGGGGTGACGTACATGATAGCTCCTGTGTCCTTGGGTTTTGTGCAACGCAGCAAAACGGATTTTAGACTTATCCACTCGAAAGTCAATGTCTTTCTCGGAATTTCCAAATTCATTTGATGTGTCGCACAATCAACTACCCCCACGGCGCCCGCACGAGATGTCAGTGCTCGCTTACGGGCCTGCATTTATGCTTCCGGCATGGTGAGAGAAGGTGGTTGAGTTTCTTCCTGGCAGCACGGCTTTCCGCGCGGACCCGTTCCCGACCTACCGGACGCTGCGGGACGAGGACCCGGCGCATTGGAGCCCGGGGCTCAGGAGCTGGGTGCTTACCCGCTACGACGACGTGAAGCGTGTGTGCCTCGACAGCCGCATGTCCTCCGACCGCCTGCGGCCGTTCTTCGCTTCGCTGCCCTCGGACGAAGCCGCGCGCATGTCCGAGCTGATTCGCATCCTGACGCTCTGGATGGTGTTCCGCGACCCGCCGGACCACACCCGCCTGCGACGGCTGACGAGCCGGGTGTTCCACGTGCGCTCGATGCAGGCGCTGCGTCCGAACGTCGAGGCGCTCACGGCCTGGCTCCTCGAGCGTATCGGCGAGCGCAGCCGCTTCGATTTCATCGCCGATTTCGCCGGACCGCTGCCTGCGCTCGTGATCATGAACATGCTCGGCGTCCCGCGCAGCGAGCTCGAGCGCGTCAAGCGCCTGTCGGACGACATGGCGCTCTTCGTCGGCAGCGCTCGCTCGAGCGAGGCCAAGTACGACCGCGCCGAGGCAGCGACGCAGGAGATGGCGGAGCTCTTCCGCGCGCTCATCGCCGCGCGGCGCGCCGAGCCGCGCGCCGACCTGCTCTCGCAGCTCGTGCACCTGGAGGACGACGGCGAGCGGCTCTCGGAGGACGAGCTGGTCGCGACCTGCGTGCTGCTGCTCTTCGCCGGCCACGAGACCACCACGCACCATCTCGCCAACGGCCTCGCCGCGCTGCTGCGCTTCCCCGACGAAGCGACGCGGCTGCAACGCGATCCCTCGCTGGCCGCGGCCGCCGTCGAGGAGCTGCTGCGCTACGACGGGCCGATCGGCGCGCAGGTCCGCATCGCGCTCGCGCCGCAGGAATTTCACGGCAGGACCTTGCGGGCCGGCGATCGCGTCTTTTTGATGATGAACGCGGCGAACCGCGACCCGCGTGCCTACGAAGAGCCGGACCGGGTCGACCTCGGCCGCAACGGCGTGGCGCACCTGACGTTCGGCTTCGGCGCCCACATATGCCTGGGGTTTCCGCTGGCGAGGCTCGAGGGACAGATCGCGCTGCCCGCGGTACTCGCGCGCTGGCGGGAGATCGCGCTCGACGAGACGCCGCTCGAGTGGATCGATTCTCTCGTGCTGAGGGGAATGAAGGCGTTGCCCTTGCGCGTGCGGCGTTGAAGGCCGACGCCGATCACCTGCCGGCGCGGCTGTGGTGGCTGCTCGCGGCGCTCAGCTTGGCGTGGGGCTTCAACTGGACCGCCATGAAGCTCGCGCTTGCCGAGGTGCCGCCGTGGACTTTCCGCTCCATCTGCCTCGGCTTCGGCTCGGCCGTGCTCTTCGGCGTGCTGCGCGTGGGCGGCGTGAAGCTCTCCTCGCCGCGCGGCCAATGGCGGCGTCTCTGCCTGCTCGCTTTCCTCAACATCACCGGCTGGAATATCCTGATCGCCTACGGCGTCAAGGTGATCCCTTCCGGACGCGCCGCGATCCTCGCCTATACCATGCCGGCGCTCGCCATTCCGCTGTCGGTCTGGCTGCTCGGCGATCGGCTCACGCCGGGGCGGGTCATCGGCCTTGCCCTCGGCATCGCCGGCATGGCGCTGCTCATCGGCGAGGGCTTCGCCGGCATCGGCGCGGCGCCGCTCGGCTCGCTGCTCGTCCTCGGCGCCGCCGCGAGCTGGGCGCTCGGCGCCGTGCTGCAGAAAAAATATCCGGTATCGCTGCCGACCGGCGTCTACACCGCCTGGATCATGCTGCTCGGCGGCGTGCCGATATTCGCCGGCGCGCTGCTCTTCGAGGACCTCGGCTGGGCCGAGCGCGTCGGCGCGCCGGCGCTCTTCGGCATGGCCTACAACGTGCTCGTCGCGTTCGCCTTCGCGCACTGGGCATGGATCAAGCTCGCCACGTCGGTCTCGGTGACCGTCTTCTCGCTCAGCATGCTCGTCATTCCGGTCGTCGGCGTGCTGAGCGGCGTGGTCTTCCTCGGCGAGCGGCCGGCGTGGACCGAATATCTCGCGCTGCTGCTCGTGCTCGGCTCGCTCGCTAGCGTGCTGGCGCCCGCCCGCGCTGCGCGGGAATGAGCGAGACGTCCCATTGCTCGATCGCCTGATCGAGGCTGGTCGCCGACGGCTGGCCGAGGAAGGCGAGCGCGGCGGCGAGCGCCTCGGCCGGCCGCGCCGCATCGATCGGCGGCGCGTCGGTCTGCTTGGAAAGCTTCTCGCCGCCTTCGCTCAGCGCCACGGGCACGTGGAGATAGCGGGGTGTCGGCAGGCCAAGGAGACGCTGCAGGTGAACCTGGCGCGCGGTGGAGTCGAGCAGGTCCGCGCCGCGCACCACGTCGGTGACTCCCTGCGCCGCGTCGTCCACGACTACGGCGAGCTGGTAGGCGATGAGACCGTCGGCGCGACAGAGAACGAAGTCGCCGACGTCGCGCGCGAGCAGCTGCGCCTGCGGCCCCTGGACGCGATCGACGAAGCGGATCTCGTCGGCGCCGACGCGCAGGCGCAGCGCGCGTGCCTCCTTGCCGGCGGCGATTCCTTCGCGGCAAGTGCCGGGATAGATGCGTGCGCCGTCGATCGCGAGACCGAGCGAAGAGTCGGCGATCTCGCGCCGCGTGCAGGCGCACCAGTACGTCCGCTCGCGCAGCCGCGCGAGCGCCTCGCGGTACAGCGCCTCGCGCCGGCTCTGATAGAGCACTTCTCCGTCCCAGCGCAGGCCGAGCCGCACGAGCGTACCCAGAATTGCCGCGTCGGCGCCGGGCTGCACGCGCGGGCGGTCGAGGTCCTCGATGCGCACGAGCCAGCGTCCGCGTGCGGCGCGCGCATCGAGCCAGCTCGCGAGCGCCGCGACGAGCGAGCCGAAGTGCAGCGGCCCGCTCGGCGAAGGCGCGAACCGGCCCGTATACATATGGTCTAGAGTACACTGCCTGCCTTTTTGGAAAGGACGCCGTGGCCACCGTCGAGCTCACTCAGCAAAACTTCGAATCCACCGTGCGCGGCAACCCCATGGTGATCGTGGACTTCTGGGCCCCGTGGTGCGGCCCGTGCCGCGGCTTCGCGCCGGTATACGAGCAGGCCTCCGAGGCGCATCCCGACGTGGTCTTCGCCAAGGTGAACACCGACGAGCAGCAGGAGCTCGCTGGCGCCTTCGGCATCCGCTCCATCCCCACGCTGATGGTGTTCCGCGAGCAGGTGATCCTCTTCCAGCAGGCCGGCGCCCTTCCCGGCAACGCCCTCGAGCAGGTGATCACGCAGGCGAAGGCGCTCGACATGCAGAAGGTCCACGACGAGCTGATGCAGCAGGAGTCGCAGCAGCCCCCGCAATGAAGGCGCTGCGCCGCTCGGCGGAGCGCGGCTACGCCGACCACGGCTGGCTGCGGTCCTTCCACAGCTTCTCGTTCGCCGACTACTACGACCCGGCGCACCTGGGCTTCGGCCCCCTGCGCGTGATCAACGAGGATCGCGTGCGGCCGGGCGCCGGCTTCGGCACGCACGGACACCGCGACATGGAGATCGTGAGCTACGTCCTCGAGGGCGCGCTCGCGCACAAGGACTCGATGGGCAACGGCTCCACCATCGTGCCCGGCGACGTGCAGCGCATGAGTGCAGGCACCGGCGTGCAGCACAGCGAGTTCAACCACGACGCCGAGCGCGTCACGCATTTCCTGCAGATCTGGATCGAGCCCGCCGTCGCCGGCATCGCGCCGTCCTACGAGCAGAAGCACTTCGCCGCGGAAGAAAAGCGCGGCCGGCTGCGGCTCATCGCCTCGCCCGATGGCGCGAGCGGCTCGGTGCGCCTGCATCAGGACGTGCGCATCTACGCCGGATTGTTCGACGGCGAAGAGCGGGTACGCCTGGAGCTCGGTCCCGGGCGAAGGAGCTACGTGCATATGGCGCGCGGACGCGCGCAGGCGAACGGCGAGGCTCTCGAAGCCGGCGACGCGCTGAAGACCGACGCGCGCTTGCTCGAGCTCATGCGCGGCGAAGGGGCCGAGGTTCTGGTGTTCGACCTGCCGTAACATACGGCCGCCATGGCCGATACGCGTACCGAGAAGGACAGCTTCGGTGCCATCGAGGTCCCCGCCGAGCGGCTCTGGGGCGCGCAGACCGAGCGCAGCCGCCGCTTCTTCCGCATCTCGGGCGAGCGCATGCCGCTCGCGGTGATCCACGCGCTCGTCCATGTGAAGAAAGCCGCCGCCGCCGTGAACGCCGAGCTCGGCCTGCTGCAGGCGCGCAAGGCGCAGGCGATCGAGCGCGCCGCCGACGAGGTGCTCGCCGGTGCGCACGACGACGAATTCCCGCTCGTCGTGTGGCAGACCGGCTCCGGCACGCAAAGCAACATGAACGTCAACGAGGTGCTCGCCAACCGCGCCTCCGAGCTGCTGGGCGGCGAGCGCGGCCCGAGGCGCCTCGTGCATCCCAACGACGACGTGAACATGGGGCAGTCCTCGAATGACGTTTTCCCCACCGCGATGCACGTCGCCGCCGCGCAGGCGCTTAGCGATGATGTCATTCCTTCGCTCGAAGAGCTCAAAGACACACTCGCGGCGAAGCGCGATGCCTTCGCCGACATCATCAAGATTGGCCGTACCCATCTGCAGGACGCGACGCCGCTCTCGCTCGGCCAGGAGTTTTCCGGCTACGTCGCGCAGCTCGAGCACGCCGCCGCGGCGCTGCGCGCCGTGCTGCCCGGGCTCGCAGAGCTCGCGATCGGCGGCACGGCGGTCGGCACGGGTCTCAACGCGCACCCCGAGTTCGCGCGCCGGGTCTGCGAGCGGCTTTCGGCCGCGACGGGCCTGCTCTTCGCAGAGGCCGGCAACAAGTTCGCCGCGCTCGCCGGGCACGAGGCGCTCGCTTTCGCGCACGGCGCGCTGAAGACCCTGGCCGCCGCGCTCTCCAAGATCGGCAACGATGTGCGCCTGCTCGCTTCCGGCCCGCGCTCGGGCCTTGCCGAGCTGCGCATCCCGGAGAACGAGCCGGGAAGCTCGATCATGCCGGGCAAGGTCAATCCCACGCAGGCCGAGGCGCTCACCATGCTGTGCGCGCAGGTGATGGGCAATGACGTCGCGGTGAATATCGGCGCAGCGTCCGGCCACCTCGAGCTCAACGTCTACAAGCCGATGATCATCCACGCCTTCCTGCAGAGCGCGCGGCTGCTTGCCGACGGCTGCCGCTCCTTCGAGGAGCACTGCGCCCGCGGCATCGAGCCCGACGCTGCGCGCATCGCCGAGCTTCTCGAGCGCTCGCTCATGCTGGTCACCGCGCTCTCGCCGCATATCGGCTACGACCGCGCCGCCGAGATCGCAAAAAAGGCGCACCGCGAAGGCGCGACGCTGCGCGAAGCGGCGCTCGCGCTCGGCTACGTGAAGGCCGAGGACTTCGACCGCTGGGTGCAGCCGGCGGCGATGATCGGCCCGGCGCGCTAGCTTGCTCGTCGTCCTCATCTCGGGCCGCGGCAGCAACCTGCGCGCGCTCGTCGAAGCCGGGCTGCCGATCGTCGGTGTCATCGCCAACCGCGCCGATGCCGCCGGCCTGCACTACGCGCGTACGCATAGCATCGCGACGGCGGTGGTCGAGCATCGCGCGTTCGCCTCCCGCGAGGCGTTCGAGGCGGCGCTCGCGGCCGAGATCGACCGGCAGGCGCCGCGGCTGGTCGCGCTCGCCGGCTTCATGCGCGTGCTGAGCGGCGGCTTCGTGCGCCGCTATGCCGGGCGCATGCTGAACATTCACCCCTCGCTCCTGCCGGCGTTCCCCGGGCTCGACACGCATGCGCGCGCGCTTGCCGCTGGCGTGAAGATCCACGGCTGCACCGTGCATTTCGTCACCGAAGCGCTCGATGCGGGACCGATCGTCATCCAGGCCGCGGTGCCGGTGCTCGCCTCCGACACCGCAGCGTCGCTCGCGGCGCGGGTCCTCGAGCAGGAGCACCGGATCTATCCGCGCGCGGCGCGCTGGTTCCTGGAAGGGCGTCTGGTCGCAAAGGACGGGGCGGTGTGGGTCGAAGGAGAGGATGCGCAGCTCGTTCTTCCTGCTATTTAGCCTCGCCGTTTTCGGCGCGCACGCCGAGCCGCCCCCCAGCCTCGAGGTCGCCTACGAGCTGCAGCGCAACGGCTCGGCGATCGCCGATGTCGTCGAGCGGCTGAAGTATGCGCAGGGCAGCTATGAGCTCGTCGAGACCTGGAAGGGACGCGGTCTCTATGCGCTGCTCGGCTCCGCCCGGCGCGTGAGCCGCGGCAGCATCGTCGACAATGTGCTGCGGCCGCGGGAGTTTTTCGACGAGCGCTCGGGACGCGCCACGGCGCGCGCTTGGTTCGATTGGAACAAGGGCACGCTCACCATGCAGTACAAGGGCGAGCCGAAGAGCGAGCGGCTGCGTCCCGACGGCCAGGACCGGCTGTCGTTTCTCCTCGCGCTGAGCCTGCTGCCCGGTCACACGCAGCTCGCGAGCTACCACATCGCGGATGGCAAGGGCATCTCGCATCATCGCTACGCTGTGCGCGGCACAGAGCGCATCAAGACACCGGCGGGTGAGTTCGACGCCGTGCGCGTGGAGCGCCTGCGCAACCCCGGCGATCACGATCGTGCCGAGCTGTGGCTGGCCGTCTCGCTCGGCTACATCCCGATCCGCCTGCTCGACATCGAGGAGGACGGCACGCGCTACGAGCAGCTCGCTACCCGCATCAGCCGGCCGTGAAGCGGGCGATGAGGATCACGCCGGCGCTGCTCGGCCACGCCGAGCGCGTTCTCGCCGAGCTGCTCTGCTTCGCTCGCCCCGCCGATCAGGTGCTCTCGGCGTACTTCCGCAGCCATCCGGAGCTCGGCCCGCGCGAGCGCTCGCTGGTGGCCGAAGCATCGTTCGCCGTGCTGCGGCGCCGCCGCTCGCTCGCCGCCGCGGTGCCCGCCGAGGAGCCGCGCGCGCTGCTCGTCGCGGCGCTCGCCAGGGTGCTTGGCTTCTCGGCGCGTGCGCTGGAGGAAGTTGCCGCGCCTGCCTGGATCGCCAGCGTTCGTGGCGTGCCGGCCGATGCCTGGCCCGACGCGGTGCGCGCCGACCTGCCGGATTGGCTGTGGCAGCGGCTCGCGGCGCAGCACGGCGGCGAGGAGGCGATGCGCATTGCGCAGGGGCTGCTCAATCCGGCGCCGCTCGACCTGCGCGTCAACCTCGCGCGTCTGTCGCGAGAGGAGGCGCGCGCGCGACTCGCTGCGGACGGTCTGGACGCGGTGCCGACCCCGTTCTCGCCGGCGGGACTGCGGCTCGCCGGAAAGCCGGCGATCAATCGCCATCCGCTCTTCAAGGAAGGCCTCGTAGAAGTCCAGGACGAAGGCAGCCAGCTGCTCGCCTGGCTGCTTGCGCCGCGCCGCGGCGAGATGGTCGCGGACTATTGCGCCGGCGCCGGGGGCAAGACCCTCGCACTCGGGATGCTGATGCGCGGCGCGGGCCGCATTTACGCCATGGACATCTCCGAGAAGCGGCTGTCCGCGCTTCGCCCGCGAGCTGCGCGTGCCGGGCTCAACAATGTGCATACGATCGTGCTCGCCGGTGACACCGATCCGCGTACCAAGCGCCTTGCCGGCAAGCTCGACCGGGTACTTGTCGACGCTCCCTGCAGCGGCTTCGGCACCCTGCGGCGCAATCCCGACCTCAAGTGGCGCCACGACGCGCCGGCGATCGCGGAGCTCGCGGCTAAGCAGCGGGCGATCCTCGAGGCGGCGGCCCGGCTTGTGAAGCCCGGGGGACGGCTCGTCTACGCCACCTGCAGCATCCTCCAGGAGGAGAACGAGGCGGTCGCCGACGCTTTCCAGGCGGACCGGTCCCAGTTCCGGCTGCTCGACTGTGCACAAATCCTCGTCCGGCAACGCATCGCCCTCGACACCGGGGAGCGCCTGCGGTTGTGGCCGCACCGTCATGGCACGGACGGCTTCTTCGCGGCAGTATTTCAGCGGCAGGTGTGAAAGATGTTTGCACTCAGCACCTTACGGAATGCTGACGGCTTCGCGTAGAATGGCCGGCGCAGTCCAGAACCCACTTTCCAAAGGCGGATCGATTACATGATGTTTGAAGGCTTCTTGCAGCTCCCGTGGTGGGGATACGTGCTCGTCGCGCTCGGCCTCACCCACGTCACCATTGCGGCGGTGACGATCTTCCTTCACCGTTGCCAGGCGCACCGTGCCTTGGAGTTGCATCCGCTGGTATCGCATTTCTTCCGCTTCTGGCTCTGGTCGACGACCGGGCAGATCACCAAGGAATGGGCGGCGGTACACCGCAAGCACCACGCCAAGGTGGAGACCCCAGAGGATCCGCATAGCCCGCAGGTGCACGGTATCAACAAGGTGCTCTGGACCGGCGTTCGGCTCTACACGCGCGAGGCCGCGAACAAGGAGACGCTGGAGCGCTATGGACACGGCACGCCGGACGACTGGGTCGAGCGCCGCGTCTACTCCCGCCATACGCTGCTCGGCCTTCAGCTGATGCTGGCAGTAAACCTGCTCGCTTTCGGCCTCGTCCCCGGCTTCCTGATCTGGGCCGTGCAAATGGCCTGGATTCCGTTTTGGGCCGCCGGCGTGATCAACGGTGTCGGCCACTACTTCGGCTATCGCAACTACGATGTCGCCGACGCGAGCACCAACATCGTCCCGTGGGGCATCCTCATCGGCGGCGAAGAGCTGCACAACAACCACCACGCCTTCGCCGCCTCGGCGAAGCTTTCCTCGAAATGGTACGAATTCGACATCGGCTGGCTCTACATCCGGATTCTGCAGGCGCTCGGGCTCGCTACGGTGAAGAAGCTCGCCCCGCGACCGCGCTTCACCGCGGCGAAGCCCGTCGTCGACTTCGAGGTGCTGCATTCGGTCATTGCCAACCGCTACGACGTGCTCTCGCGCTACGCCAAGTCGTTGCGCCTTACTTATCGCGAGGAGCTGCAGCGGCTTCGCCAGTGGTCGCCTCGCGATGCCGACTCGCTGCGCTCGCTGCGCCGTGCGCTGCTGCGGGGGCAGGCGCTTGCCGGAGCCGAAGGCGCGAGGCTTGCCGAGGCGCTGAAGAAGTCGCGGGCGCTTGACACGGCGCTCGCCATGCGGCGCGAGCTCACTGCCATCTGGGAGCGCTCGACGGCCTCCAAGGAGCAGTTGCTGCGCCAGCTCCAGGACTGGTGCCACCGCGCCGAGACGAGCGGCGTCCGCCCGCTGGCTGATTTCTCGCACTTCCTGCGAAGCTACGCCTAACCCGCGCGTAACGGCGCCAAAACGAAAAAGCCCGCTTCGAGCGGGCTTTTTCGTTGACCGGCTTCTTCGCCGATGGAAGGACCGCGGCTACTTGAGCTTCGTTTCCTTGTAGACGACGTGCTTGCGCGCCTTCGGGTCGTACTTGCGGATCTCGAGCTTGTCCGGCGTAGTGCGCTTGTTCTTGGTCGTGGTGTAGAAGTGGCCGGTGCCGGCCGAGGACTCGAGCTTTATCTTTTCGCGCATGGTCAGCCTTTCTTCGCCTTGCCGCGGGCCGCGATCTCGGCGAGCACGGCCTCGACGCCGAGCTTGTCGATGCGGCGCAGCCCCGCCGTCGAGACGCGCAGCCGCACCCAGCGGTTCTGGCTCTCGACCCAGAAGCGCCGGTAGTGGAGGTTCGGCTCGAAGGTGCGGATCGTCTTGTTGTTGGCGTGCGAGACGAAATGGCCCTTCATGGGTTTCTTGCCGGTGACCTGGCAGACGCGCGACATGCGATGCTCCGAAGCAGATTCAGGAAGCCGCGGATTCTACTACAGTAATCCCCGCTCGGCGAAGGAGAGCGTCTGGCTTCCGGCGACCACGAAATGGTCGAGGACGCGAACGTCGACCAGCGCCAGCGCTTCCTTCAGGCTGCGCGTCAAGAGCTCGTCCGCCTGGCTCGGTTGCGCCACGCCGGAAGGATGGTTGTGGGCAAAGATCACCGCGGCAGCGTTCGCGGCGAGCGCCGCCTTGACGATCTCCCGCGGATAGACGCTCGTTTGCGTGAGCGTGCCGCGGAAGGGCTCTTCGACGGCGATCACCTTATGCTGCGCATCGACCCAGATACAGACGAAAACTTCGTGCGGCCGGGCGGCGAGGGTGAGGCGCAGGTAGTCGCGCACGGCCGTGGGCGAGGTGAGCGCGGTGCGCTGCTTCAGCTGCTCGTCGATCGAGCGGCGAGCGAGCTCGAGAGCGGCGATGAACTGCGCGCTCTTCGCGACGCCGAGACCTCGCACGCGGCGCAGCGCTGAGCCGGCGGCGAGCAGAGCGCCCACGCTACCGAACTCGCCGATCAGCTCGCGGCCGAGGTCCACGGCGCTCTTGCCGCGGATGCCGGTGCGCAGCAGCACGGCGAGCAGCTCCGCATCGCTGAGCGACGCGGCTCCCTTCGCCAGCAGCCGCTCGCGCGGCCGCTCGGCCTCCGGCCAGTCGGATATCGCCATGTACAATCCTCTTCCCCCCTAAAACGGCCAGGGACCCATGGCGTTGACCGGAAAGACGATCCTCCTCGGCCTGACCGGCGGCATCGCGGCTTACAAGGCGGCCGAGCTGACTCGTCTGCTCAAGCGATCGGGGGCCGACGTGCGCGTGGTCATGACCGAAGCGGCCACTCGCTTCGTCACCCCGCTCACCCTTCAGGCGCTGTCCGGGCAGGCAGTATGGACCGACCTCTGGGACACGCGCGTCGCCGATGGCATGGGGCATATCGAGCTCTCGCGCGATCGCGACCTTATTGTCGTGGCGCCCGCTTCGGCCGACTTCCTGGCGAAGGCCGCGAATGGCCTCGCCGACGATCTGCTCTCGACGATGTGTGTCGCCCGACGCTGCCCGCTGCTCGTCGCGCCGGCGATGAACGTAGAGATGTGGGAAAACGCGGCCACGCAGCGTAACCTCGCGCGCCTGCGCGAGGACGGCGTATACGTCGCCGGGCCGGGCGCCGGCGAGCAGGCCTGCGGCGAGGTGGGCCTGGGACGCATGCTCGAGCCGGCGCAGCTCCTCGGCGAAGTGGAGGCGTTGCTCGGCCCGCGGCTGCTGGAGGGCAAGCGCGTGCTGGTAAGCGCGGGGCCGACGCAGGAGCCGATCGACCCGGTGCGGGTGATCACGAACCTGAGTTCCGGGAAGATGGGTTATGCCGTGGCGCGGGCGGCGGCGGAGGCCGGGGCGCGCGTCACGCTTGTCAGTGGACCGGTAGCGCTCAGCGCGCCACCGGGCGTCTCGCGCATCGACGTACGAACTGCCGAGGAGATGCTCCGGGCGGTGCAACAGGCGGCGGGGCAATCGGATGTCTTCATCTCCGTCGCCGCCGTAGCCGATTACCGCGTCAGGCAGCCTTCGGCACGCAAGATCAAGAAGGCGAATGGCGCGACCGTGACCCTGGAGCTGGAAGAGAATCCTGACATCCTCGCTCACGTCGCGCGAATGAAGAACGCTCCGTTCTGCGTCGGCTTCGCCGCCGAAAGCGAGGACCTGGCGCGACAGGCGATGGAGAAGCGCGCGCGCAAGAACATTCCGCTACTCGCCGCCAACCTGGCACAGGAGGCGCTAGGCAGCGAGGAGAACGCGATCACGCTGTACGACGAGCGCGGCGCGCATGAGCTCGGCCGCGGCTCCAAGCTGGAACTCGCGCGCAAGCTGGTGGCGCACGTCGCGGGCATGCTCGCGCCGCGAGCCTAGGCGAATGAGAAAGCTGGAAGTCAGGATCCTCGACGAGAGGATGCGGAGCCTTCTGCCGCGCTACGCCACGCCCGGCGCTGCTGGCCTCGACCTGCGCGCCTGCCTCGCCGCGCCGCTGGTGCTGCAGCCCGGCGAAAGCCGCCTCGTGTCTTCCG
>DASUFD010000102.1:0-5821 GCA_036274735.1 Burkholderiales bacterium | reverse complement strand
GTGAGGAACGAGGTCTGCAGGTTGACGCAAATGAGCATCGCGAGCCAGGTGATGTTGACGTCCTGCGCGGTAAACACCGGAAGGAAGAGCGGCACGGCGATGTAGCTGATCTCGATCCACTCGATGAAGAAGCCGAGGACGAAGATGATCAGCATCAGGAACCAGATATCCGCAGCGACGCCGCCCGGCAGCAGGCGGAACATGTCGGCGATCAGGTCCTCGCCGTGCAGGCCGCGGAAGGCGAGCGAGAACACCTGCGCGCAGATCAGGATGAACATCACCATGGCGGTGATCTTGGTGGTCGCCTGCGCGGTGTCGCGCAGCACCTTGAGCGAGAGCCGGCGCGCGAAGAGCGTGACCACGATCGCGCCGAGCGCGCCCATCGACGCGGCCTCGGTCGGCGCGGCGACGCCGCCGATGATCGAGCCGAGCACCGCGAGCACCAGCGCGAGCGGCGGCACGACGACCAGGAAGAAGCGCTTCCACAGCTCCCCGCGCGGCAGCGCGTCGCGCTCCGCCTTGGGCACCGGCGGCATGGTGTCGGGACGCAGCCACCCGAGCATGACGACGTAGAGGCAATAGAGCGCGGCGAGCATGAGGCCGGGCATCACCGCCGCGGCGAAGAGCGTGCCGACCGAGAGCTGCAGGATGTCGGAGAGCAGGATCAGGATCAGGCTCGGCGGGATGATCTGGCCGAGCGTGCCCGAGGCGCAGATCGCGCCGCAGGCGACGCCGGGGTCGTAGCCGCGGCGCATGAGCGTCGGCAGGGTGAGGAGCCCGAGCGTGATGACGGTCGCCCCGACGATGCCGGTCGTCGCGCCCATCAGCACGCCCACGCCGATGATGCCGAGCGCCATGCCGCCGCGCAGGCCCCCGGCGAGATGGCCGACCACGTCGAGGAGATCCTCGGCGAGCCGCGACTTCTCCAGCATCACGCCCATGAAGACGAAGAGCGGGACCGCGAGCCACTGGTAGTTGCTCACCACGCCGTAGATGCGCGCCGGCACGAGATTGAAGAGCGTCCCGCCGAAGCCGATGAAGCCGAACACGAACCCGGTGGTGGCGAGGGTGAGCGCCACCGGCACGCCGACCATGAGCAGCGCGAAGAACGCCGCGAGCATGAGCACCGCCAGCAGCTCGGTGCTCATTCGCTCTTCAGCTTATGCCAGCTGTTCAGCGCCGCGGCGAGGCTCTGCGCGAGGAGCAGCGCGAAGCCGATCGGGATCAGCGCCTTGAGGAGGTAGCGGTGCGGGATGCCGCCCGGGTCGGGCGAGCCCTCGTCGATCACCCAGGATTGCTGCACGTAGAAGATCGAGTAATAGATGAAGAGCGCGGCGATCGCCATGGCGAGCAGCGCCGAAATGAAATCGACGACACGCTTTCGGCGCTCCGGGAAGCGGCTGTAGACGATGTCGACGCGCACATGCTCGCCGTGCCGCAAGGCGTACGACGAGCCGAAGAGAATGAGCGGCACGAGGAGATGCCACTCGAGCTCCTGCGACCACACCGAGCCGGTGCTGAAGAGGTAGCGCAGGATGACGTTCACCGACATCAGCGCGACGATGACGAGGGAGAGCCAGGACACCGCCCGGCCCACCCCGTCGACGAAGCGCTCGATCCCCCCCGCCATCAGACGAAACCCCGCAGAATCACGCGAGGATCTTGTCGTGGTAGACCTTCTCGCTGTAGCCGGCCCAGGTGCGGTACTGCGTCATGAAGTTCATGTACGAGGTGTGCACCTTCTTCGTCGTCGCGTCCTTGGCGACCGCCTCGGCGAGCACCTGCTGCGTGACCTCGTGCAAGCGCTTCACGACGGCATCGGGCAAGGGCTTGGCAATGACGCCCTGGTTCTTGATCAGGTCCTCCATCGCCTCCGCGTTGGTGCGCTGGCACCACGCTTCGCTGATCACATTGCACGCGGCGCAGGCGTTCTCGACCACCGCCTGCAGGTCCTTCGGCAGCTTCTGCCAGGCGGCCTTGTTGATGAGAAGCTCCGAGACGGTCGCGGTCTCGTGCCAGCCGGTCGTGTGGTAGTACTTCGCCGCCTTGTGCAGCCCGAGCCGGCGATCCTGGTAGGGGCCGACGAACTCGGCGGCGTCGATCACGCCGCGCTCGAGCGCGGGGAAGATCTCGCCGCCCGGCAAGAGCTTCACGTCGACGCCGAGCGCCGCGTACACCTTGCCGGCGAGGCCCGGGATGCGCATCTTCAGGCCTTTGAAGTCGTCGACCGACTTGATCTCCTTCCTGAACCAGCCGGTCATCTGCACGCCGGTGTTGCCGCAGGGGAAAGCGAGCATGCCGAAGGGCGCGTAGACCTCATGCCAGAGCGGGATCCCGCCGCCGTCGTAGAGCCAGCCGTTCATCCCCTGGAAGTTGAGGCCGAACGGCACGGCAGTGAAGTACTGCGCGGCGAAGGTCTTGCCCGTCCAGAAGTAGGCGTTGGCGTGATTCATCTCGACGGTGCCCGAGCGCACCGCGTCGAAGCCCTCGAACGCGGGAATCAGCTCGCCCGCGCCGTACACCTGGATGCGCAGGCGCCCGTTCGACATCGCCTCGATGCGCTTCGCGAGATCGGTCGCGCTGCCCGGCCCGTCCATGTAGAAGGGCGAGCCCTTGGGATAAGCGCTCGTCATCTTCCAGTTGAACGTCTGCTGCGCGCGCGCAACGTACGGAAAGCCGAGCGCGGCCGCGCCGGCACCCGCCCCAAGACCCGCCTTCAGGAAATTTCTGCGCAAGCTCACGATTCACCTCCCCAGGTTGTCGGAACAGCTGCGAACGATTCTAGTGCACGAAATCGGGGTCAGGCACCAATTCAAGTCTTCTTGATGAGGGTCAGGAACTCCTCGCGCGTCGCGAGGTGGTCGCGGAAAACGCCGAGGACCGAGGAGGTGACCATGGTCGAGTTCTGCTTCTCGACGCCGCGCATCATCATGCAGAGATGCCGCGCCTCGATCATGACGCCGACGCCCTTGGCGCCGACCTCGCGCATCACGACCTGCGAGATCTCCTCCGTGAGCCGCTCCTGGAGCTGCAGCCGGCGCGCGAACATGTCCACCAGGCGCGCGAGCTTCGAGACGCCGAACACCTTGCCGTTCGGGATGTAGCCGATGTGGCAGCGGCCGAAGAACGGCAGCATGTGGTGCTCGCACAGGCTGTAGAGCTCGATGTCCTTGACGATCACCATGCTGCTCGTCGCCTGGGTGAAGAGCGCCTTGTTGATGACCGCGCCGAGCTTCGTGCGGTAGCCGTGGGTGAGAAAGGCGAGCGCCTTCGCCACGCGCTGCGGCGTCTTGACGAGGCCTTCGCGGCGCGGGTCCTCGCCCAGCTCGACGAGGATCTGGCGCACCAGCTTCTCGATCTTCTCCAGGTTCGGCTCCATCGTTACCCCGGTCGCGCGAGCTTGGTCCCGGGCCAGACCCCCGGATGGCTCCTCGCGTACGGCGGCGGGTAGTCGATCTTCACGCCGAAATGCTCGGCCGCGTGCCAGACCCAGCGCGGATTGTCGAGAAAAGCGCGCGCCATCGCCACCATGTCGGCCTTGCCGGAGGCGACGATCTCTTCCGCCTGGTCGGGATCGGCGATCATGCCCACCGCGCGCACCTTGAGGCGGGTGCCCTTCTTCACCTTCTCGGCGAACGGCACCTGGAAGCCGGGTGCGGCCGGAATCTTCTGGTTGCCGACGACGTTGCCGCCCGAGACGCAGACGTAGTCGAGGCCGGCGCGCTCGAGCGCTCTCGCGTACTCGACCGCGTCGTCCGGGCCGAGGCCGCCTTCGGCGAAGTCGCTGCCGCTGATGCGCGCGCCGAGCGCGCGCTCCTTGGGCCACACCTCGCGCACCGCGCGCGCCACCTCGAGCGGGAATTTCATGCGGTCCTTGCCGTAGGCGTCCGTGCGCTTGTTGGAGAGCGGCGAGAGGAACTCGTGCATCAGGTAGCCGTGCGCCGAGTGCAGCTCCGCCGCGTCGAAGCCGAGGCGCTTCGCGCGCTCCGCCGCCTTGGCAAAGGCATCGACCACGTCCCTTATTTCCGATGGCGTGAGCTCGTGCGGCGTGTGCCAGCCCTCGGTGAACGCGATCGCCGAAGGCGCGACGGTCTGCCACGGCGACTCGCCCGGCCCGAGCGCCGAGCGGCCTTCCCACGGCACCTGCGTCGATGCCTTGCGACCGGCGTGCGCGAGCTGGATGCCGATCGGTTCTTTCCGCAAGCGCCGGCAAGCGTCGATTATTTTCTTCATTGCTGCTTCGTTATGCTCGTCGTAGAGGCCCACGTCGCGATGCGTGATGCGCCCTTCGCGGGTCACGTGGGTCGCCTCGATCACGAGCAGGCCGGCGCCCGAGTAGGCGAGCTGGCCGAGGTGGATCAGGTGCCAGTCGTTCATGCAGCCGTCGTCGGCGTTGTACTGGCACATGGGCGAGACGACGATGCGGTTGGGCAGAGTGATGCCGCCGAGCTCGATCGGCGTGAAAAGTTGTTTGGCAGCCATGGGCCGATTCTAGGGGCTGGGAGAGGCGCTCGTTACAATCGCCCGGTGAAACGCGCCCTGTGGTGGAAGCGGTCATGGCTGCAGATCTTCGCGAGCGGGCTCGTCCTGCTCTACGTCCTGCAGCGCGCGCTCGGCGCGAGCGCGAGCCCCGCCTACCTGCCGGGCGTCATTCTCCTCGGCGCGTTCCTCGTCCCGGTCACCTTCGTCGCCTACCTCCACGATCGGCTGGAGGGCTGGCGGGTGCCGCAGCGCATCGTGGCCGCGTGCTTCCTTTGGGGCGGCATCCTCGGCACCGTGGTCGCGAGCCATGCCGAGCTCGGCATGCTGCGCCACTTCGGCGTCATGCCCTCGCTCGGCATCGCGTTCATCGAGGAGAGCGTGAAGCTGGTCATCCCCCTGGTCGTCTATGTCGTATGGCGCGAGCGCAGCCGCGCCGCCGGCATCGTCATCGGGCTCGCCACCGGCGCGGGCTTCGCCGGGTTCGAGACCATGGGGTATGCGTACGTGAGATTCCTGCAGTCGCACGGCGACCTCGGCCTGCTCAACCAGATTCTCTTCCTGCGCGGCCTCACCTCGCCGGTGGGCCACATCGCGTGGACCGGGCTCGTCTGCGCCGTGCTATGGGGTGAAGGCGTGAAAGCCGGGCGGGCCACGATCAACCCGAGGGTGCTGCTCGCGTTCTCGGCGGCGGTCGCCTTGCACACGCTGTGGGATGCCTCCGCGCGCCTCGCCGGCGACTTGCAGCCCGCCTTCAGCGCACTGGGGCTCGTGAACCTTATCGTCGCGGTGGCGAGCCTCGCGCTCCTCGCGGCGCAGGTCGACGCCGCCGATCGCCCCTAGCGCCGCTCAGGGCGCGGCGACCGCGATGCCGCGCTCGGCGAACGCCTGGCGCAGCGCCGCGGCGAAGGTCACCGCGCCCGGCTGGTCGCCGTGCAGGCAGATCGTGTCCGCGGCGACCGGCACGCGCTTGCCGGAGAGGCTCGTCACGTAGCCCTCCTCGACCATCGCCAGCGCCTGCCGCACCGCCTTCGCGGCGTCCTCGATCATGCCGCCGGGCTTGTCGCGCGGCGCGAGCTCGCCGGCGTCCGTGTAGCCGCGGTCGGCGAACACCTCGGCACGGACCGACGCGCCGAGGTTCTTTCCGATTGAATAGTTCTTGCTGTTGGAAAGCACGTACAGCATGACGCCCAAGTCCTTCGCCGCGCGCACCATCGCCTCGGAAAGTGCCTCGTCGTTCGCCGCCATGTTGTAGAGCGCACCGTGGCACTTGATGTGGTGCAGGCGGCTTCCCGCCGCGCGCGCGAAGCCTTCGACCGCGCCCGCCTGGTATACCACGAGG
>DASUFD010000101.1:0-4866 GCA_036274735.1 Burkholderiales bacterium | reverse complement strand
TATGCCTGCCGCACCCGGTCGTCGTGCAAGAGCTCCTCGCCCGAGCCGCTCATCACGATGCGGCCGTTCTCGAGGACGTAGGCGCGCTGCGAGATGCGCAGCGAGACGGCGACGTTCTGCTCTACGAGCAGCACCGTCATGCCGCGGCTGTTCAGCGTGCGGATGGTGTGCAGCACTTCCTGCACCACCAGCGGCGCGAGGCCGAGCGAAGGCTCGTCGAACATGATGAGCTCGGGCGCGCCCATCAGGCAGCGGCCGATGGCGAGCATCTGCTGCTCGCCGCCGGAGAGCGTGCCGGCGACCTGGTCGCGCCGCTCGGCGAGGCGCGGGAACATCGCGAACACTTCCTCGAGCGCCTGCCGGGAGCGTGCGCGGGCGCGCGGCAGCAGGCCGCCCACCTCCAGGTTCTCGAGCACCGTGAGCGAGGGAAAGACCTGCCGCCCCTCGGCCACCTGCCCGATGCCGAGATTGCAGATGCGATGTGAGTCGAGGCCGGTGATTTCCCTTTCCGCAAAACGAATCGTGCCGGAGCGTGCGCGCTCGATCCCGGCGATGGTGCGGATGAGCGAGCTCTTGCCCGCGCCGTTCGCGCCGACGATGGCGACGATCGCGCCTTTCGGCACCTCGAGCGACACCCGGTCGAGCGCCTGTGCGTCGCCGTAGTAGAGATCGACGTTCCTGACCTCGAGAAAGCTCATACCTCGGCTTCCTCGCCGAGGTAGCACTCGAGCACCGCCGGGTCGCGCACCACCTGCTCGGGCCCGCCGCGCGCGATGACCTCGCCGTGGTGCAGGACGACGATGCGCTGCGCCAACGCCATGACCGCGCGCATCACGTGCTCGATCAGCAGGATCGTGAGGCCCTCGGTGCGGTTCAGCTCGCGGAACACGGCGATGATCTCGTCGCACTCGGTGGGCCGCAGCCCCGCCATCACCTCGTCGAGCAGGAGGAGCGTCGGCCGCGTGGCGAGCGCGCGCGCGACTTCCAGGCGCTTGCGGTCGGGCAGCGTGAGCGCGGACGCAGGCTGGTCGCGCTTGGCGGTGAGCCCGAGCTTGGCGAGAATCTGCAGGGCCACCGCGCGGGCGCCGGCGAGCGTCCTCTCCTTGAGGAACGCGCCGACCACGACGTTGTCGAGCACCGACAGCCCGGAGAAGGGCTTGACGATCTGGAAAGTCCGGCCGATGCCGGCCGCGCACACTTGGTCGGGGCGCAGGCCGTCGATCCTCTTCCCTGCGAAAAGAATTTCCCCTGCGTCCGGCGCATACACGCCTGCGATCATGTTGAAGATCGTGGTCTTGCCGGCGCCGTTCGGGCCGATCAGGCCGTGGATGTCGCCTTGCGCGACCTCCAGGGAGGCGTTGGTTACGGCGCGCAGGCCGCGGAACGACTTGGAGAGGCCGCGCACCTCAAGAAGCGCCATGGCGGCCTTTCGTGCGCAAGAGCTTCACCAGGGCGACGATCGACACGATCCAGAGCACCGGGATCACCAGCAGCAGATCGACACGGATGTTGCACTCGCCGCTGCAGAGAATGCGCGCCTTCATCGCGGACTCGTACGCGGCGTAGCAGGTCCAGAGAACGCCGGCGAGGCGCGCCGCCTTCACCTGCTTCCACGCGTACGCGCCGAGGAACGCCGCCGCCGGCGCGAGCGCCGCCCACGGCGCGGCGATGAAGCCGACGAAGGGCGCGAAGAGCAGGCTCTCCCACTTCACAGCTTGAGCCTCCGGGCGATCGCCGGCCAGACGCCTTCGGGCAGGAAGATCACCACCACGAGGAGGACGACGCCGTAGAGCACCTGCTTCACGCCCGGCACGTCGATGCCGAGCCACAGCATCACGTTGCTCATGCCTTCGGCGAGGCCGGTGAGGAGGAACGCGCCGACCAGCGGCCCCACCAGCGTGCCGATGCCGCCGATGATCGGGCCGAGGATGAGCTCGATCGAGCGCGAGATGTGAAAGATCTGCTCGGGAAAGAGGTTGTTGTAGTAGAAGGCGAAGACCACGCCGGCGAGCGAGGTCATCGCCGCCGAGAGCACGATGGCGTAGAGCTTGTAGCGGAAGAGGTTGACGCCGAGCGCCTGCGCCGCTTCGGGGCTCTCGCGGATCGCCAGCCAGTAGTAGCCCATGCGGCTGCGCAGGAGCGCGTGGCACATCACGAAAGCGGCGCTCGTGAGCACGAGCATCAGGTAATAGAACATCGTCGGACTGCCGCGCAGGTTCCACAGGTCGTTGCGGCTGTAGTTGGCGACCGGCAGGAACAGTCCCGAGGAGCCGCGCACCCAGGGAAAGTGGTCGAAGCCGATGCGCGCGAACTCGGCGAAGGCGATGGTGAGGATGGCGAAGTAGACGCCCGACACGCCGAAGCGGAAGGCGAGGAAGCCGATCACCGCGCCCGCGAGCGCGCACAGCGCGATCGAGGCGCCGAGGCCGAGCCAAGGGCTCAGGCCGAAGTGCACGTAGAGCGCCGCGGCCGCGTAGGCGCCGAGCCCGACGTAGAGCGAGTGGCCGAGCGAGAGCTGTCCGGCGAAGCCCATCATGAGATTCCACGCCTGCCCGACGAAGGCGAAGTAGAGGATCAGGAAGCCGACGGCGAGCAGGTAGCCGTTGGCGAAGAACGGAAACGCCGCGAGCAGCGCGAGCAGCACTGCCAGCATGGCGAGGCCGCGCCGCGGCACGCCCTCGACGATTTTCATGCGGTCTTCTTGCCGAGGATGCCCTGCGGGCGGAAGAGCAGCACCAGCACGAGCAGGCCGAAGGCGAACATGCTTTTCGCCGAAGGCGTGAAGAGCACGCCGCCGAGCGCCTCGGTGAGGCCGATGAGGAGGCCCCCGAGGAGCGCCCCGGGCATCGAGCCGAGCCCGCCGGTGATGACGATGACGAACGCGAGCAGCGTGTAGGCGGGGCCCAGGGTCGGCGTGACGTCGATCACCGCCATCAGCATCGCGCCCGCCGCGCCGACGCAGGCGGCGCCGAGGCCGAAGGTGAGCGAGTAGAGGTGCTTCACGTTGAGCCCCACCACGCGCGCGCCCAAATGGTTGTCGGCGCAGGCGCGGATCGCCTTGCCGAGCAGCGTAAAACGAAAGAAGGCGAAGAGCGCGGCGGCGACCAGCACCGCGGCGCCCGCGGCATAGACCTTCGACGCATCGACGATGAGCGGGCCGAGCTGGAAGCTGTCGAAGGAGTAGGCGGTGCGGATGCCGCGCGCGTCCGGTCCGAAGACGATGAGCTGCACGTTCACCAGGATCAGCGCCACCGCGACGAGCAGGATGAACTGGCTGTGCTCGGGGCGGGTGATGAACGGATTGATGAGCGCCTTCTGCAGCAGGTAGCCGAAGACGAACAGCACGGCGGCGATCGGCACGAGCAGCACCAGCGGGTCGAGCTTCAGCGCGCCGAAGAGGACCAGCGTCAGGTACATCGCGAACGACATCATCTCGCCGTGCGCGAAGTTCACCACGCGCACCACGCCGAAGATCACCGACAGGCCGAGCGCCATCAGCCCGTAGACGAGGCCGGTCAGCAGGCCGCTCGCGGCAACGTTGAGGTAGATCTCGACCGGCATGGCAGCGGTATACCGGAAAAACGCTAGGGCCGTCGTCCCCGCGAAGGCGGGGACCCAGGTTGTTGAAGAGAAAACGGGGCCCCCGCCTGCGCGGGGGCGACGATCTCTTAGCGCTTGTCGTAAGGCTTCATCGGCAGCTCGGGCTTGGCGTTCGCCGCGTCCTTGGGCGCCACGGTCACCAGCTTGCCGCCGCGGTTCTGGATCGCCGAGTCCTTGAGCTTGTCGTTCTGCCCCTTGGCGTTGAACTGGATGCCGGGGCCGGGGCTGACGTTATCCTTGATGTCGGTCTTGCGGATCGCCTCGGCGAGCGCCTTCGGGTCGGCGGTGCCCGCGCGCTTGAAGGCGTCGGCGCCGACGAGCAGCGCTTCGAAGGTGTAAACCTGGTTGGTGTTCAGGTTCACGTCGGGGTAGGCCTTGTGGTGCGCCGCCTCGAGCTTCTTCGCGAGCTTCTTGTTCGGGTCGTACCAGGGCACGAAGCTGAGCGGTCCGTCGGCCATCTTGCCGAGCGTCTTCAGATACTGGTCCTCGTACCAGCCCGGGCCCATGCTGAGCACCGTCATCGGGCTCCAGCGCTGCTTGATGAGCTCGCGCGTGATCAGGATGGCGTCGTTCAGGCGGCTCACCATGACGAGCGCGTCGGCGCCGCTCGCCTTGGCCTTGGCGACCTCGACCGAGAGGTCGCGCGCCGCGGGATCGTAGGCAATGGTGTCGACCACCTTGTACGGAATCTGCGGGAACTTCTGCATCACCCCGGTGAAGCCCTTCTGCATCGCCACGCCGAAGGTGTCGTTGACGTGCATGAACACCGCCGTCTTCGGCGCGTGGCCGGCGATGGAGAAGATCTCGAGCTGGTTGGCGAAGGCGTCGCCGAGGATCATCGGCGCGGTGGGGAAGTTGCGGAAGACGAACTTGTAGCCCTGCTCGGTGATCGGCGGAGCGGCGGCGATGTTGATCACCAGCGGAATGCCGCGCTGCTCGGCGACCTGCGCGATCGCGGTGGTCTGACCCGAGTCGAAGGCGCCGACCAGCAGCTGCGCGCCTTCGCTGATCAAGCGCTCGGCGCGCGAGCGCGCGACGTCGACGTTGGACTCGGTGTCGCCGTCCATGATCTCGAGCGCCGGCAGGCCGAGGTCCTTGAGGAGGGCCGGCACGACTTTCACCACACGATGGCAGTCCTGGCCGATGCCCGCCTGCACGCCGGAGCGCGGCAGCAGCAGGCCGACCTTGAGCGAGCGCGCCTGCGCGCGCACGATACCGAAGGGAGAGAGCGCCGCGGCAGCGCCGGCGAGCGCGAGGTTCCGGTTG
>DASUFD010000100.1:0-2016 GCA_036274735.1 Burkholderiales bacterium | reverse complement strand
GAGAAGGGCGAGACGAAATCGAAATAGAAGTCGACGTTCTTCATGGGTCCACTATGATCGAGCGATGCGGATAGGAGTGATGGGTGCCGGCGCCGTCGGCTGCTATTACGGCGCGATGCTCGCGCTCGCCGGGCACGAGGTCCGCCTCGTCGGCCGCTCGCAGCACGTCGCAGCGATGCGCGACGGCGGGCTGCGTCTCGAAATAGGTTCGAAGGTCACATCCATCCCGGTGGAAGCGAGCACGGACGCCGCGGCGCTGCGCGACACGGAAGTCGTGCTCTTTTGCGTCAAATCGACCGACACCGACCGCGCGGCGGCGGCGATGGCGCCGCATCTCGGCCGCGATACCGTCGTCCTCAGCCTGCAGAACGGCGTCGACAATCCCGAGCGGCTCGCGGCTGCGCTCGCGCAAGAGGTGATCGGCGCGGTCGTTTATGTCGCCACCGAGATGGCGGGGCCGGGGCACGTGCGTCATCACGGCCGCGGCGACCTGGTGATCGGCATGTCGCCCTCCACGGAAAAGATCGCCGCGGCATTTCGTGCCGCCGGCGTGCGAGTCGACGTTTCCGATAACGTCGTCGGGACGCTCTGGGCGAAGCTGATCGTCAACTGCGCCTACAACGCGCTCTCGGCGATCGCGCAATTGCCGTACGGGCGGCTCGTGCAGGGCGAAGGCGTGCCCGCGGTGATGCGCGACGTCGTCGACGAATGCCTTGCCGTCGCAAATGCGGCGGGCGTGCAGGTGCCCGGCGACTCCTGGCAGGCGGCGCAGCGCATCGCGCAAAGCATGCCCGGACAGCTTTCGTCCACGGCACAGGACCTCGCGCGCGGCAAGCCTACGGAAATCGATCATCTGAACGGCTTCGTGGCGCGCAAAGGCGAAGCGCTCGGCGTCGCTACGCCGGTCAATCGGACACTCGCGGTACTGGTGAAGCTCCTGGAGGCACGATGACGGTAAGAGTCGAGAAGAAAGGCAAGGTGTGGACGGTGATCCATTCGCGCCCGCAGGCGCGAAACGCGATGGACCCGGAGAGCGCGGACGCGCTGGTTTCTGCGTTTCTCCAATTCAATGACGATCCCGAGGCCGCGGTCGCCGTGCTTTGGGGCGAGGGCGGCGCGTTCTGCGCGGGCTGGGATCTCAAATATTGTGCTTCTCTCGTAAATGACAGTTCCGAACTGCACCGGATCGACTACCCACTCGATGATCGAAACGCCATTCCGCGCGGGCCGCTCGGGCCGACGCGCCTCGAGCTCGACAAGCCGGTGATCGCCGCGGTAGCCGGCCCGGCAGTGGCGGGCGGCTTCGAGCTCGCCCTCTGGTGCGACGTGCGCGTGATGGAGCAGTCGGCGTACTTCGGCGTCTATTGCCGCCGCTGGGGCGTGCCGCTCGTCGACGGCGGCACCGTGCGCCTGCCGCGCATCGTCGGCATGGGGCGGGCGATGGAGATCATCCTCACGGGCCGCAAGGTGCCGGCCGAGGAGGCGCTGCGCATCGGCGCCTGCGAGCACGTCGTGCCGGAGGGCAAGTCGCGCGAGTTCGCCGAGGCCATGGCGCACCAGATCGCGCGCTTCCCCCAGGCCTGCGTGCGCGCCGACCGGCGCTCGGCCTACATGCAGCAAGGGCTGCCGCTGCGCGAGGCGATGCGCAAGGAGTGGTACAACGGCTTCCCGGCCTTCGAGATCGACGGTGCGGCGGGCGCGGCGCGCTTCGCCTCCGGCAAGGGCAGGCATGGGGACTTCAGCGACATCTGACGGTTTCGCTCTGGCTGCGGCGGCGATCGAGGTCCTTCAGCACCGCTTCGCGCTCCTCCTCGCTCATCGAAGCCCAGCGTGCGATCTCGTCGAGGGTGCGCCCGCAGCCGAGGCAAAGGCCGCGCTCCGGATCCATCTGGCACACCTTCACGCACGGCGACTTCACTGGAGCTTGAAGGCCTTGTTGACCTTGGACGAGGGCTCGCGGCCGAGCACGCCGCAGATCCAGCGCCCGATCGCGACCAGCTTCGCGAGGTCGACTCC
>DASUFD010000099.1:0-14678 GCA_036274735.1 Burkholderiales bacterium | reverse complement strand
GCGCAGGCGACGAGCGCCTCGAGCAGCATGTCGCCCGAGCAGGCCTGCAGCCCGCTGCCGCCGCTCGCCGGGTGCAGCCCCGCTTCCACGAGCGCTTTGCCGGTGTCGACGCGGCAGGCGATGCCCTCGCCGATCCGGCCTTCGGCGCGCAGCGTCACCACGGCGGCGTTCGGGTCGGACTTGTACTTCTCCTTGATCGGCGCCTGCAGCGCGCGCAGTTCCTGTGCGTTCATGAGTGGGAGCTCCCGGCGAGTTCGGCCGCGGAAAGGTTGTGGATGCGGCCGAAGCCGGCGACGAAGCGCGCGTCGCGCGGCGCGATCTTCCAGAACGAGAAGTCGGCGAGCTGGAAGTTGATCGCCTGCTCCGGGAAGCGTGCGAGCCAGGCGGCTTTCATCGAGAGGTCCTCTTTCATATTCGTCGCTTCGCCGCGAATGGTTACGCGCATCAGCGTGAATGGATCGGCGCGTTCGTCGTCGGTCTCGGCGATCGAGAGCGCGACGCGCGGGTCGTGCTGCATGTCCTGCGTGTGCCAGGCGAGCCGGCTCACATGCACGTAGAAGGCGGAGAAATCGGCCGCGGGCAGGTAGAGCGTCATCGACGCCATCGGGCCGCCGCCGCGCAGGGTAGCCAAGTGAGCGATGCGCTCTTTAAGAATCAGCGATTTCAGAAGGGCCGAGGTCTCGGCGTCCATCGCACCGATTGTAGTATCCTCGCGAACCCCAATGCGATACGAGCTCCTCGTCGGGCTGCGCTACACGCGGGCACGACGCCGCAATCGTTTCGTCGGCATCAACTCCCTCGTCTCGATGATCGGCATCTTCGTCGGCGTCTGGGCGCTGATCGTGGTGCTGTCGGTGATGAACGGCTTCCAGAAGGAGGTGCGCACGCGCATCCTCGGCGTGGCCTCGCACGTGCAGATCCTCTCGCTCGACAACCGGCTCGCCGACTGGCCCGCGGTCGCCGCGCTCGCGGCGCGCCATCCGCACGTGCTCGCCGCAGCGCCCTTCGTGCAGGCGCAGGCGATGCTCTCGGCCGGCGAAGCGGTGCGCGGCGCGGTAGTGCGCGGCATCCTGCCCGAAGCAGAGGCGAAGGTATCCGACCTCGGCAGCCGCATGCGCGCCGGCTCGCTCGAGGCGCTCAAGCCCGGGCGCTTCGGCGTGGTGCTCGGCGTCGACCTTGCGCGCGCGCTCGGTCTCGTGCCCGGCGACAAGGTGGCGCTCGTCGCGCCGCAGGGCCTGGTGACGCCGGCGGGCGTCATCCCGCGGCTCAAGCAGTTCACGCTCGTCGGCGTCTTCGAGGCGGGCATCGCCGACGCCGACCAGGGGCTCGCGCTCATCCACATGAAGGACGCGCAGACGCTCTATCAGCTCGGCGACAACGTGAGCGGCGTGCGGCTCAAGCTCGACGACCTCTTCCGCTCGCGCGAGGTGGCGCAGTCGCTGCTCGGCGAGCTGCCGCGCGACCTCTACGCCACCGACTGGACCCGCACGCACGCGAACTTCTTCCGCGCCGTGGACATCGAGAAGCGCATGATGTTCATCATCCTCGGCCTGATCATCCTGGTCGCGGCGATCAATATCATCTCGACGCTGGTGCTCGCGGTGAAGGACAAGCAGTCCGACATCGCCATCCTGCGCACGCTCGGCGCGCGGCCGGGCTCGATCATGCAGATCTTCATCGTCCAGGGCATGCTGATGGGCGTGATCGGCACCGTGGTCGGCGTGGTGATCGGCGTTGTCACCGCGCTCAATATCGACGTCATCGTGCCGACGATCGAGAGCATCTTCCGCATCAAGTTCCTCTCCAAGGACGTGTACCTGATCCCGGAGCTGCCCTCCGATCTGCAGTGGCCCGACGTGGTGCGCATCAGCCTGATGGCGCTCGGCCTGTCGTTCGGCGCCACGCTCTACCCGAGCTGGAGCGCCTCGCGCGTCAATCCCGCCGAAGCCCTGCGTTATGAGTGACGCGCCGGTCATCGCCGCGCGCGGGCTGGAGAAGACCTACCAGGGGCCGCAGGCGGTGCCGGTGCTGCTCGGCGTGGACCTGGAGATCCGGCCGGCCGAGCGCGTGGCGATCATGGGGCGCTCGGGCTCGGGAAAGTCGACGCTGCTGCATCTCCTCGGCGGGCTCGACACGCCGAGCGCGGGGCAGGTGCTCGTGCAGGGACGCGCTTTCGGCGAGATGAGCGAGGCCGAGCGCGGCGAGGTGCGCAACCGCACGCTCGGCTTCGTCTACCAGTTCCACCACTTGCTGCCCGAGTTCACGGCGATCGAGAACGTCGCGATGCCGCTCCTCATCCGCCGCGAGACGCGCGCGGCCGCGTTCGAGAAGGCGAAGTTCTTCCTCGAAGAGGTGGGCCTCGGCGCGCGCGTCGAGCACCAGCCGGGTGAGCTCTCGGGCGGCGAGCGCCAGCGCTGCGCCTTCGCGCGCGCCCTGGTCACGGAGCCCGCCTGCGTGCTGGCGGACGAGCCGACCGGCAACCTCGACTCGCATACTGCCGACGACGTCTTCGACTCGATGCTGCGCCTCTCCGCCTCGCACCGCACCGCCTTCGTCATCGTCACCCACGACGCCGGCCTCGCCTCGCGCGCCGAGCGTGCGTTCGAGCTCAAGGACGGCCGCCTCGAAATGCGGGACGGAGCCCGAACTTCCGGAGTTCGGGCTCCGTCCCCGAATTAGGCCGCGAATTAGGCCGCGCGCCGGCGCGCGCGGCGGTGCCAGGCGACGGCGACGTAGGCGCGCCAGCCGAGGTCGGCGAGGAAATAGCCGAGCACCGCCAGGGTGAGGGCGAGGGCCAGCAGGCCGACGATGAGCGGCGTGCCGAGGCTGAGCGCCCAGTGCCACAGCGCATCGACCGAGGCCCAGAAGTTGGCCCAGTCCCATTCGAAGGGCTGCACATTGCCCTGCCAGCGGCCGCCGAGCAGCAGCCGGCCGTAGCCGTAGGCGAGCACGTAGAGCGGCACGATCGTGAACGGGTTCGTATAAAGAGTCATCGCGAGCGCCACCGGGATGTTCCGGCGCAGCGGTACCGCGAGCAGCAGCGCGGCCAGCATCTGGAACGGCCCGGGGATCAGCCCGGCGAAGAGGCCGATCGCCACTGCGCCCGCCACCGAGCGGCGGTTGAGGTGCCAGAGGCTGGGATGCGCGAGCCAGCGGCGAAACGGCGCCAGCCACGGCTTGGCGAGCAGGACGTCCCTGTGCGCGAGGTACTTGCGAAGAAGCTTGCGGGGCACGATGGGCGCGCCCTCATCATCAGCCGAAACACGTCAGCCGAAACGGGCGCGGCGCGTTGCATTGTAAATGACCTACGTCGCCTTCGCGTTCGCCGCAGGCGCCGCGCTCTTGCAGCTACAGGCTGCGCTGCCGGCGCTCGCCTGGGCGTGGCTCGTCGTGCCGCTCGCCCTGCTGTCGTCGCGCTACAAGGCGCTTTGGCTGGCGACGGCCTTCGCCGCCGGCTTTTTCTGGGCGGCTGCGCTCGCGGATGGGCGCCTGAACGACCGGCTCGCGTCCGAGTTGGAAGGCCGGGACATCCCGGTGGTCGGCGTGGTCGCCGGGCTTCCGGCGAGCGGCGAGCGCAGCGTGCGCTTCGACTTCGACGTGGAATCGAGCCCCGAGCGCCTCCCGGCAAAGCTGCTCCTCGCCTGGTACGACGCACCGCTCGCCGTGCACCCGGGCGAGCGCTGGTCGTTCGTGGTGCGCCTGCATCGGCCGCACGGTCTCGTGAATCCGCACGGCTTCGACTACGAGGCCTGGCTCCTCGAGCGCGGCATCGGCGCTACCGGCTATGTCCGCGAGGGCGGACAGGGGCTTCTCGGACAGCGCAAGAACATCTTCGACTTCGTGCAAAGGACTCGGGAAAGCGTTCGCGAGCGCTTCCTCGCGGTGCTCGGCGCGACGCCGGCGCAGGGCATCCTCTCCGCGCTCGCCGTCGGCGACCAGCGCGCGATATCGCGCGAGGAGTGGGAGCTCTTCAACCGCACCGGGGTGACGCACCTCATGAGCATCTCCGGCCTGCACGTGACGCTGGTGTCCGGGCTTATCGCCTGGCTCGCCGCCGCGTTGTGGCGGCGCGTGCCGCGGCTCGCGCTGCGTGCGCCGGCACGCAAGGCCGCGGCCGCCGCGGCGATCCTCGCCGCGCTCGGCTACACGCTGCTCGCCGGCTACGGCGTGCCGGCGCAACGCACGTTCTGGATGGTCACGGTGTTCGCCGCCGCGCTCTGGGCCGGGCGCATCGCTTCCCCGTGGCGCTCGCTCGCGCTCGCGCTCGCGCTGATCGTGCTCATGGATCCCTGGGCGCCGCTCTCGCCCGGGCTGTGGCTTTCGTTCGGCGCGGTGCTGCTCATCTTCTATGCCGCCGCGGGCTGGAACGGGACCGAGCCGAAGCCGCTGCAATGGGCGCGCGTGCAATGGGCGATCACCGTCGGCCTTGCGCCGGCCGCGCTCGCGCTCTTCGGCCAGGTGTCGCTCGCCGGTCCGCTCGCCAACGCGCTCGCGATTCCGCTCGTCTCCGTGGTGATCACGCCGCTCGCGCTGCTCGCAGCGGTCCTCCCGGCCGACGCGCTGGTGCAGCTCGCCGCCTGGCTCGTGCAGTGGCTGCTGCAGTTTCTCGAGTGGTGCGCAAGCCTGCCGGCGGCGCTCTGGCAGCAACACGCGCCCGCGCCCTGGGCCGTGGCGTGCGCGCTCGCCGGTGCCGCGTGGCTGCTCGCCCCGCGCGGCGTGCCCTGGCGCGCCGCCGGCTTCGCGCTGATGGCGCCCGCCTTTCTCTCTCCGCCGGCGGCGCCCGCGGCGGGCGAGGCGTGGATCACGGTGCTCGACGTCGGCCAGGGCCTCGCGGTGATCGCGCGCACGGCGAGCCACGCGCTGCTCTTCGACGCCGGCCCGGCGTACGGCGCCGAGTCGGACGCCGGCGCGCGGGTCGTCGTGCCGGCGCTGCGCGGCGAAGGCGTGCGCGCGCTCGATCTTCTCGTGCTCTCGCACCAGGACAACGACCATATCGGCGGCGCGCTGAGCGTGCTCGAGAGCGTGCGAGTGCGCGCGCTCGCGTCGTCGCTGCGCGAGGGCCATCCGCTGCAGCCGCTCGCCGCGAGCGCGCGCCGCTGCCTGCGCGCCGAGCGCTGGGAATGGGACGCCGTGCGCTTCGAGTTCCTGCATCCGGAGCGCGGCGCGCCGGCCGGAGGCAACGATGCGAGCTGCGTGCTGCGCATCCTTGCCGGCGGCCACTCGCTCCTCGTCACCGGCGACATCGAGCGCGCCGCCGAGCTCGAGCTGCGCGCGCACGCGCAGGTGAAAAGCGACGTCGTGATCGTGCCGCATCACGGCAGCCGCACCTCGTCCTCGCCCGAGCTCGTCGCCGCCGTGGCGCCGCGCTGGGCGGTCGTGCCCGTGGGCTATCGCAGCCGTTTCGGCCATCCGCACCCGCAGGTGCTCGAGCGCTACCGCGCCGCGGGCGCCGAGGTGGCGCGCACCGACCTCGACGGCGCCATCGAGCTTCGCTTCTCGCACGACGGTATGCGGATCGAAGGGCTGCGGCGGGCGCGCGGCCGGTATTGGCTAAAATGATCCGGCGAGGGGGCTTCCCTCGCTCCCCGAGGAGGAGGCGATCATGGCCAAGAAGGACACCGGCGTTTACCGCGTCACCGAAGTGATCGGCACGAGCCCGAGTTCCTGGGAAGATGCGGCGAAGAACGCGGTCGCCACCGCCGCGGGCACGCTGCGCGACCTGCGCATCGCCGAGGTCACCAAGCTCGACCTGCGCCTCGACGAGAACGGCAAGGTGGCGCAATTCCGCACCCGCTTGTCGCTCTCGTTCAAGTACGAGGGCTGAGCGCTGTTCACCGCGGTGGTGCGCGTGAGCGGCGCGGGGCGCCTCGCGGATTTCCGCGAGCGCGTGCGCTGGCTCATGGTGCGCGATCCGGACGCCGAGGATTACACCGAGCACCACGAGGAAGGCGCGCTCGAGTACCGCTTCGCGCCGAAGCGCGGCATTCCGTTTCCTACGTTCGCCGAGGCCTCGAGCGAGTTCCCCGAGCTGCACATCGAGGCGCAATGGGACCACGACGGGGTGCGCGGCCGCGCGGTGATCGAGGCGGGACGTGTCACCCGGGAGGACGAAGGCGAGATGCCGAAAACCCCCGGCGCCGAGGTGGAGGTCGATGCCGAAGGGCGGCTCGCGCTCGCCATGGTGTGCGAGCGGCGCGGGCAAGAGTGGCTCGGCTACGCGGCGACGAGCGGGCGGCACAGCTTCTTCCGCTATCGCGACGGCCTCACGCTCGTCGCGCCGGAGGATGCGGACGAGGCGCTCGAGGACGTCGCCTTCCGGCTGGTCGACGACTGGCTGTGGTACGACGAGGAGCAGGCGCCGACCGAGCGCGCGCACTATGCGCAATACGGCATGCCGGTGCGCGGCGCGAACGTGAAATCCGGGCGCCTCGCCTGGCTGCGCAATCACGACATGCGCTACTCGAGCCTCGGCCCCGAGGCGGCGCCGTTGCGCGAGGCGCTGCGCCGCTGGGCCGCCGAGGGCGATGGCTGAAGCGGAGATGCGCCGTCGCTCGGTGCAGTGCGCCTCGCCGCAGGGGCTGCACCGGATCGCCTACGTCGAGTGGGGCGATCCACGCAACCGCGACGTGCTCATCTGTGTGCATGGGCTGACGCGCTCGGGGCGCGACTTCGACGAGCTCGCGCGTGCGCTGTGCGGTCGGTTTCGTGTCGTCTGTCCCGACCTCGCCGGCCGCGGCGACTCGGACCGGCTCGCCGATCCGATGCTCTACGCGGTACCCCAGTATCTGGGCGACATGGTGACGCTGATCGCGCGGCTCGATTGCGAAACGGTGAACTGGCTCGGCACCTCGCTCGGCGGCCTGGTCGGCATGGCGCTCGCCGCGCAGCCCGGCAACCCGGTGAAGAAGCTGGTGCTGAACGACGCCGGGCCGGTCGTGACCCGCGCCTCGCTCGAGCGCATCGCCACGTACGTGGGCAAGGTCGGTAGCTTTCCCTCGCTCGAGAGGGCTGAGGAATACGTGCGCTCGATCTCGGCGCCGTTCGGGCCGCACAGCGACGCGCAGTGGCGCGTGCTCACGGAGCGCTGGGTGCGGCAGCGGCCGGACGGAAGCTGGACGCCGCACTACGACCCGCGCATCGCCGAGCCCTATCGCGCTGCGCTGCCCAAGGAGGGCGACCTCGAGCTCTGGGCGCTCTACGACGCGATCCGCTGCCCGACCCTCGTGCTGCGCGGTGCCGCGTCGGACCTCCTCAGCCGCGCGACGGCGGCGGCTATGGCGGGCCGCGGCCCGCGCGCGAAAGTCGTCGAGATTCCCGGCGTCGGCCATGCGCCGACGCTCATGCATGCCGACCAGATCGCGCTGGTGCGCGACTTCCTCCTGCAAGGAGATTCGCCGTGAAATGGATCCTGCTTCTGCTCGCCGCGCTCTCGCAGGCCGCGGCCGCCCAGTCGACCCTCGACGCGGTGCGCTCGCGCGGCTACGTGCAATGCGGCGTCAACACCGGCCTCGCCGGCTTCTCGCAGCCCGACTCGAAAGGCGTCTGGCGCGGCATCGACGTCGACGTCTGCCGCGCGGTGGCCGCGGCGGTGCTCGGCGACGCCGGCAAGGTGCGCTTCACGCCGCTCACCGCGCAGCAGCGCTTCACCGCCATACAGTCGGGCGAGGTCGACATCCTCTCGCGCAACACCACGTGGACCCTCTCGCGCGACACCAGCCTCGGGCTCAACTTCGCCGGCGTGAACTACTACGACGGCCAGGGCTTCATGGTGCCGAAGAAGCTCGGCGTGAAGAGCGCGAAGGAGCTGAACGGCGCCACCGTGTGCGTGCAGCCGGGCACCACTACCGAGCTCAACCTCGCCGACTACTTCCGCGCCAACGGCATGAAATTCCGGCCCGTGGTGATCGAGAAGCTGGAGGAGGTAATGAGCGCATACCTCTCCGGGCGCTGCGACGTGTTCACGACCGACGTCTCGGGGCTGGTCGCGCTGCGCGCCTCGCGCGTGCCCGATCCCGCCGCGCACGTCATCCTGCCGGAAGTGATCTCCAAGGAGCCGCTCGGACCCGCCGTGCGCCACGGCGACGATCGCTGGTTCGACATCGTCAAGTGGTCGCTCTTCGCGATGATCGAGGCGGAAGAGCTCGGCCTCACGTCGAAGAACATCGACGCGCAGACGAAGAGCGCGAATCCGGCGATCCAGCGCTTCGTCGGCGCGAGCGGCGACCTCGGGCAAATGCTCTCGCTCGACAACAAATGGGCCTACAAGATCGTCAAGCAGGTCGGCAACTACGCCGAGAGCTTCGACGCCAACTTGAAGCCGCTCGGCTTCGAGCGCGGCCTGAACCGTCTCTGGAACCAGGGCGGCATCCTCTACGTGCCGCCGATTCGCTGACGTGGAAGAGATCACGCGGCGCTGTGGATAAGCCGGGCGTGTGTCTGGTTCGGGCGACAGCCGACGCGCTTAGCGGGGGTAGAACGTCCACGGAGATTTCGCTAGCGTCGCGCGATGCTCGACGTGCGCACCGGGCTCAATGCCCTCGGCATCTTCGCGGCATCGTCGTTCGTCATCTTCTATTTCGATCTTTCGCTCCTCTGGTACAGCGCGGCGCTGCTCGCCTGGCTGATTCGCCGGCAGTGGGTCTACCACGCCGGCCCGGCCGCCGACGCTTCGCACAAGGAGCCGGGGCCCGAGGAGGCCGACCAGACCGCCGAGAATCTTTAGCTTTCTCCGCGGACCGCGGATGAGGGCGCAGGCCTTCTACTGGCTGCACCTCGTGCCGCTCCTCCTCGCGATGGGCCTTGCGCTCTTGCTGCTCGTAGCGAGCCTCGTGCTCTCGATCTCCGCGCGGCGCCGGGCGACCTGGCTGCCGCGCTTTTTCACCGGCGCTTTCGGCGGGCTGCTCTTCGTCAGCCCGCCGTTTCGCGCCTTCGCGCATCCGCTCCCGCTCGGGCAGATGAGCTGGCTCGGCCTCAGCGAGTCGGCCGGCGTGCTGCTGCGCGACCACGTGTACGTCGGCAGCGCCACCGCCGCTTGGGTCCCGGAGTTCCTGGTCGGGTTCCTCGTCTTCGTGCTGGCGAGGATGCTGTTCGACCGGTACTTGCGCTAGTCCACCTTGGCGCCGGTCTGCCGCACGACCTGGCCCCACTTCGTCACTTCGGCTGCCAGCGTGGCGCGCGTAGCGTCGAGCGGCGCGGCGGTCACCTCGAAGGCGAGGCCATCGAGCCGCTTCTTCAGGTCCTCGCTCTGCACCGCCTTCAGCACCGCGGCGTTGAGCTTCTGTGCGATCTCGTGCGGCGTGCCCGCCGGCACGAAGAGGCCCACCCAGGTGTAGTCCTGCATGCCGTGATAGCCGAGCTCGTCCAGCGTCGGCACGTCGGGGAGCTGCGGCAGGCGCTTCGCCGAGGAAACGGCGAGCGCGCGGAATTTCCCGGCCTTGATATTCGCCATCGGCCCCGAGCCCGCCATGCAGCCGATCGGCGGCTGCCCCGAGAGAAGGCCCGCCACCGCGGGGCCGGCGCCTTTGAAAGGCACGTGCGTGGCGTCGCTTTTCCAGTGCACGTGGAAGAGGTTCTCGGCCGTGAGGTGCGGCGTCGTGCCGGTGCCCGGGGAGGCGAAGGCGAGCTTGCCCTTGAGCATCGCCTGCTTGAGCTCCTCTAGCGTCTTCGCGGGAAACGACGCGTTGACGAGCACGATGTTGGCCTGCTGCGCCACGATCGCGATCGCGGTCAGGTCTTTCACCGGGTCGTAGCCAGCGTTGGCGAAGAGGCTTGGGTTCACGGCGTACGCCGAGGAGTGCGCGAGCAGCGTGTAGCCGTCGGGGGCCGACTTGGCGACTTCCTGCGTCGCGATGTTGCCGCTCGCGCCGACCTTGTTCTCGACCACCACCGGCTGGCCGAGCGCCTCGCCGAGCTTCGGCCCGACCAGGCGCGCGATGATGTCGACCGGGCCGCCCGGCGGGAAGGCGACGAGCAGGTGCAGCGGCTTGCTCGGATAGCCCTGCGCGACGGCGGTCGAAGCCGCCGCCAGGGCGAGGAGCGCGACGAGAAGCGGGCGGATCATGGGTTCTCCTCCTATGAAGAAACGGCGAGCGGCGCGATGGCCTCGACGTCGGTGACGACGTCGATGAGCGCGGGGCGGCCGCTTTTCAAAGCCTTGTCGAGCGCGGGCGCGAAGTAGGCGGCGCGCTCGACGCGGATGGCGACGGCGCCGATGTCGCTCGCCACGCGCGCGAAGTCGACCATTCGGTAGGTCCACAGCTCGCGCGCCTTGCGCGTCTGCTCGCCGCCGTAGGCGCGGTCGAAGCCGCGCTTGGACTGGTTGCCGCTCGCGTTGTTGTTCACCACGGTGACCGCCGGGATGTTCCAGCGCACGGCGGTCTCGAGCTCACCGAGGTGATACCAGAGCCCCGCATCGCCGGTGAAGGTGACGACGGGACGCTTGGGCGCCGCGCACTTCGCGCCCAGGCCCGCGGGAAACGCCCAGCCGAGATGCCCGGCGCTGCGCAAGAAGCTCTGGCGAGGATCGCGCAGGTCGAACATGCCGCCCATCCACATCCCGGCGTGCCCGGTGTCCGAGAGCACGATCGCGTCCTCCGGCACGTGACGCGAGAGCTCGGCGCAGATGCGCTCCGGGCGGATCGGAACGACGTCCGACTCGAGCACCGAGCGGTACTTTTCGCGCCATTCGGCGCCGAGGCCCTTCACCTGCTGCAGCCACATCGAGCGCCGCGCGGCCGATCCCCGGTCGCACTGCTCGAGCATCTGCGCGAGGCAGGTCTTGGCATCGCCGGGCACGGCCGCCTTGAGCGGATAGTTGCGGCCGAGCGTCTGCGGGTCGATGTCGATCTGCAGCGCCGGGACGCCGATCTTCGGCACGGCCCACACGTGGGTGGTCATGCCTCCGGCCGAGGTGCCGACGAAGCACACGAGATCGGCTGCCCCAACCACCCGGTTCGCGCTCTCGCGCGAATAGCTGCCGACCACGCCGACCGAGAGCGGATGCGTTCCCGGGATGCAATCCTTGCCGTTCAGCGAAGTCGCGACCGGAATGGCGAGCGCCTCGGCGAGCCGCACGAGCTCGGGGCCGGCGCCCGAAGCGCGCGCGCCGCCGCCGGCCACGATGACGGGTTTTTGGGCACCCTGGAGGAGCTCGAGCAGCTTCTTGAGTTCGTTCGCGTCGGGGGCGGGCCGATAAGGCGGCACGCGCGCGAACTGCGGCTCGACGAGCGGCTCGAGGTCCGCCTCGTCCTGGTCCACCTGTCCCTCGTTGCCGCGGAACTGCAGGTGCACCGGCCCCGGCGCGCCGGTGGTGGCGACGCGGAAAGCCTGGCGCACCATGTCGGGGAAGCGCTCGACCGCATCGACGGTCGCGTTCCACTTGGTCACCGGCTCGAATGCCGGCACGTCGTCCACCTCCTGGTAGACCTTGCGGAACTTGGTCTTCGGATCGCGCCCGCCGGTGAAGGCGATGACCGGCGAATGCGCGAGGTAGGCGTCGCGCAGGCCCGCGGCGAGGTTCAGCGCGCCGACGACCTGGGCCATGCACACGCCCGGCTTTCCGGAAGCGCGCGCGTAGCCGTCGGCCATGTAGGCGGCGGCCTTCTCGCCGTGGCAATGAATCCGGCTTATCTGCGTCCTTCTTTCCATCTCGGCGAACGTTCGCCGCAGCACCGCCGGCACCATGAAGACATGCGACACCTCGTAGCCGGCGAGCATGTCGGCGAGGCACTGCGCGCCGCTCATCCGGGTCATTTGATCGCCAGCGGGTTGGTGGGCGAGCCGACCGCCCCGGTAATGGGAATCGCCGGCGCGACGAACAGGAACTCGTAGACACTGTCGGCCGCGCAGTCCTCGGCGAGCTCCTTCACGTAGAAGATCTCGCCCATCGTCATGCCCATGATCGGGATGGTGATCCAGTGCCAGGGCTGGTTGATGCCCGGCTCGCTCTCGTTGGGCCGCACCTCGCAGCCCCACGTGTCCGAAGCGAGCGCGGCGAGCTCGGTGCGGCGGATCCACTCCAGCGTCTCGAAAGCGAAGCCCGGCGCGTCGCCGCCGGGGTAGCCGTCCCAGCTCCCCGCCTTGAGCTTCTGCTCCATCTGGCCGGTGCGGACGATGACGAAGTCGCCTCTTTTCACGGTAATTCCTTGACCCTTCGCCGTGCGGTCCAGATCGGCGCACGTGATGCCGTAGCCATCCTCCAGAAACTCCTTGCCGAGCGCGCGCGGCACGTCGAGGAACACGCCGCGCCCGACCATGCGGTTCTTGGTCTTCTCGATGCCGCACTTCTGCGCGCCGGCCGAGGTCACCTCGCGGCAGTCGTAGCCGTTCCACATGGAGTTCTCGTAGAACACGTGCCCAAGGCCGTCCCATTGCGTGCCGCACTGCAGCGGCATCGTCACCATGTCGTCGGCGGCGCGGATGCCGCGGTGGTCGAGCACCCCCGAGTAAGCATCGGTGCCGGTGCGAAGCATCGTGTGGATCGGGTTCGTGCGCCCCATCGCCGGGTACTTGCTCTTCGCGCCCTGCGGGCCGTGCTGGTCGAAGTTGAGCGCGAGCGAGATCACCTTGCCTTTGCGCACCAAGCGCGCGGCGGCGACGATGTCCTCGGCCCGAGTGAAGTTGAGCGTGCCGATCTCGTCTCCAGGCCCCCACTTCCCCCAGTTCTTGTACTTCTCTGCGGCTTCGCGAAGGTCCTGGCGGGTAAGCTTGCGGGCGGTCATGGCGCTCGATCGGAAGGGGACGAGGCGCGTAGCGTATCAGGCGGCGGCGCTCGCGGTGCTCGCCGCCGGGGTGGCGTTTCTCGTTTCGAACACCGCGGCCAACCTCGCCGAGCGGCACATCGCCGTCGGCTTCGGCTTCCTCCGCCGGGAGGCCGGGTTCGCGATCGGCGAGTCCTTCTTTCTGCGCTATCACGCCGGCGACACCTACCTCCGCGCCCTCGCGGTCGGCGTCGTCAACACCCTGACCGTCTCGGCGCTCGGCATCGTCCTCGCTACCCTGGCGGGGACGGCCGTCGGCCTCGCGCGCCTCTCCGGGGATTTCGTCCTGCGCCGCCTCGGCAGCGCCTACGTCGAGTTCGTGCGCAACGTGCCGCTCCTCGTGCAGCTCTTCTTCTGGTACGCGCTCATCACCGACGCGCTGCCCTCGCCCCGGCAGGCGCTCGAGCCGCTGCCGCATGTCTTCCTCACCAACCGCGGCATCTTTCTGCCGACGTTCTCGAGCGCGCCGCAGCTGCAGGGCTTCAATTTCTCGGGCGGCGTCGCGATCACCCCCGAGTTCGCCGCGCTGCTCGTCGGCCTGTCGGTCTATACCGCGTCCTTCATCGCCGAGATCGTGCGCGCCGGCATCCTTTCCGTGCCGAGCGGGCAACTCGACGCCGGCCATGCGCTCGGTCTATCCAATTTTCGGATTCTCGAAAAGATCGTTTTTCCCCAGGCGCTGCGCGTCATCATCCCGCCGCTCGCCAGCCAGTACCTCAACCTGACGAAGAACAGCTCGCTCGCCGTGGCGATCGGCTTTCCCGACCTGGTGTCGATCGCCAACACGACGATGAACCAGACCGGCCAGGCGATCGAAGGCGTGTCGATCATCATGGCCGTCTACCTCACCATCAGCCTGGCGATCTCGGCCTTGATGAACTGGTACAACGCGCGGATCGCGCTGCGGTGAGGCGCTTTTTCAGCCTCGTGCTCCTGCTCGCGCTCGCAGCGGCGGCGCTTCCGTTCGTGCAGTGGGCCTTCCTCGACGCGGTATGGCGCCCCGACCCCGCGGCCTGCCGCGCCGCGCACGGCGCCTGCTGGGGCTACGTCGTCGAGAAGTACCGGCTGATCCTCTTCGGCACCTATCCTTACGCCGAGCAGTGGCGCCCGGCGCTCGCCACGGTCCTCCTGCTTTCCCTGTGGTTCGTTTCCGCCCTGCGAAGATCGTGGCGCGCCTGGCTGATTCCTGTCTGGGCCGCGGGGCTCGCCGCGATCGGCGTGCTGATGTGGGGCGGCGTGCTCGGGCTGGCGTACGTGGAGAACGAGCGCTGGGGCGGCCTCATCCTCACGCTGCTCCTCACCACCTTCGGGCTCGCGGCTGCGTTTCCGCTGTCGCTCCTGCTCGCGCTCGGCCGCCGCTCGCAGCTGCCCGCGATCCGGGCGATCTGCGTCGCGTACATAGAGCTCGTACGCGGCGTGCCGCTGATCTCGCTGCTCTTCATGGCCTCGGTCATGCTGCCGCTCTTCCTCCCCGAAGGCCTATCGATCGACAAGCTGCTGCGCGCGCAGCTCGCGCTCGTCCTCTTCGCCGCGGCCTACCTCGCCGAAGTCGTGCGCGGTGGGCTGCAAGCCATTCCGCGCGGGCAGTACGAAGCTTCTTCGGCGATAGGGCTCGGATATTGGACGCAAATGCGCTTCGTCATCCTGCCGCAGGCGCTGCGCATCGCCGTGCCGGCGCTCGTCAACACCTTCATCGGCTTCTTCAAGGACACCTCGCTCGTGCTCGTCATCGGGCTCTTCGACCTGCTCTCGAGCATCAAGCTCGGCCTCACCGAGCCTGCGTGGAGCGGCTTCGGCGTCGAGGCCTATCTCTTCGCGGCGCTGGTTTATTTCATCTTCTGCTACGCCCTGTCGCGCTACAGCCGGCGCTTCGAACAAACCAGGGCTCGGTCGCCGGATCTCAGCGGCCCATGACGGCGC
>DASUFD010000098.1:0-3826 GCA_036274735.1 Burkholderiales bacterium | reverse complement strand
CCCGGTGCAGGTGCGCTACCGGCCGGTGGGCGGCGACGCGGAGGACACCACGCGCGACGAGGAGGAGCAGGCGCTCGGCGACGCGGTGGAGGAGCTGTTCCGCGAAGGGCCCGGCGACGTGCTCGTGTTCCTGCCGGGCGAACGCGAGATCCGCGACGCGGCCGCGGTGCTCGCGAAGCGGCAGCTGAAGGGCGCGGAGGTGCTGCCGCTCTATGGACGCTTGTCGGCCGCCGAGCAGGACCGCGTCTTCCATCCGGGCGGCGCGCGGCGCGTGGTGCTGGCGACGAACGTTGCCGAAACGTCGCTCACGGTGCCGCGCATCCGCTACGTGGTGGACGCCGGCCAGGCGCGCGTCAAGCGCTACTCGTACCGCAACAAGGTCGAGATGCTGCAGGTCGAGAACATCTCGCAGGCGGCCGCGCAGCAGCGCGCCGGGCGCTGCGGACGCGTGGCGGACGGCATCTGCATCCGCCTCTACGACGAGGAGGATTTCAAGAAGCGCCCGGCTTTTACCGACCCGGAGGTCCTGCGCTCGTCGCTGGCCGCGGTGATCCTGCGGGCGCTTTCGCTCAACCTCGGCAGCGTCGAGGACTTCCCGTTCCTCGATGCGCCGACGGGGCGCGCGATCTCCGACGGCTACGGGCTGCTCGCCGAGCTCGGCGCGGTCGACGAGGACAACCGGCTGACGGACACCGGACGCTCGCTCGCGCGGCTGCCGCTCGACCCGCGCGTCGCGCGCATGCTGCTCGCCGCGCGCGAGGAAGGCTGCCTCGAGCAGATGCTGGTGCTCGCCGCGGCGCTTTCCGTGCAGGACCCGCGCGAGCGGCCGCTCGGCAAGCAGGGCGCGGCCGACGAGCGGCACGCGCGCTTCGCCGACGAGCGCTCCGACTTCCTCGCCCTGCTGAAGCTCTGGAGGCTGCAGGGCGAGCAGGGGCTGCGGCGCCTGTGCCGGGACAACTTCCTCTCCTATCCGCGCATGCGCGAGTGGCGCGACGTGCACGGCCAGCTGCAGACGGTGGTGGGCGAGCTCGACTGGAAGCTATCCTCCGCGAAGATGGACAAGCCGGACGGCTACCGCGCTGTCCATCGAGCGCTGCTCACCGGGCTGCTCGGCAACGTCGGGATGAAAGACGACGCCGACGGCAACTACACGGGTGCGCGCGGAATCAAGTTCTGGGTGCATCCCGGCTCGGGCACGAAGAAGCCCGGCAAGTGGATCCTCGCCGCGGAGCTCGTCGAGACGACGCGCCTGTTCGCGCGCACGGTCGCCACCCTCGAGCCCCAGTGGCTGGAGGAGCTCGGCGCGCACGTCCTGAAGCGCCACCGGGACAACCCGCACTGGGAGAAGTCGCGCGCCCAGGTGGTGGCCGCCGAGCGCGGCACGCTCTACGGCTTGCCCGTCTACACGAACCGCCGGGTTCACTACGGCCCGACCGATCCGGCGCTTTCGAGGCAGATCTTCCTTCGCTCGGCGCTGGTCGAAGGCGAATTCGACTGCCGCGCGCCGTTCTTCGCGCACAACCGGCGCCTGGTGCACGACATCGAGCGCCTGGAGCACAAGTCGCGCCGACCCGACATCCTGGTGGACGACGAGCTGATCTACGCGTTCTACGACGCGCGCGTGCCCGAGGGCATCCACAACGGCGCGGATTTCGAGCGCTGGCGCAAGGATGCCGAGCGTGAGCAGCCGAAGCTGCTGTATCTGGACCGCAAGGACCTCATGCGCCACGAGGCGGCGGGCATCACCACCGAAAACTTCCCGCCGCAGATTGCGCTCGGCCCCAGCCTCTTCAAGCTCGAGTACCTGTTCGACCCCCGCTCGCCGCGCGACGGCGTGACGATGACGGTGCCGGTCGCGCTGCTCAACCAGGTGAGCGCTGCGCGCTGCGAGTGGCTGGTGCCGGGGCTGCTGAAGGAGAAGGTGCGCACGCTCGCCAAGTCCATGCCGCAGCGGCTGCGCCACAAGCTGGGGCCCCTCGAGGAGTTCGCGGAGGATTTCGCGGCGCGCGTTTCGCCCTCCGACACGACGCTCACGGCGGCGCTCGCGCGCTTCATCCGCGAAGAGCACGGGTTCGAGGTGCCCGTGGACGCCTTCCGCCCGGACTCGGCGCCGCCCCACCTGCACATGAACTACCTCGTGCTGGACGAGGACGGGCGCCAGCTCGGGCTCGGGCGCGACCTCGCGTCGCTCAAGAAGGCGCACGGGCGCGAGACGACCGCCGTGCTTCAGCAGGACGCGGCGCTCGAGCGCCATACCGGCTGGACGATGGGCGATCTCGAGGAAGTGATGGAGATGGAGCGCGGCGGGCATACGCTCGTCGGCTATCCCGCGCTCGTCGACGAGGGCGACGCGGTCACGCTGCAGCTCTTCGACACGCCGGAAAAGGCGAAGGCGCTGCACCGGGCGGGCGTGCGGCGGCTCCTCGCCATCGCCTTCAAGGACCGCATCCGCGATCTCGAGCGGGGCTGGGCCAGGGACGTGACGCTCGGGCCGCTGAAGGAGGATCTGGTCGCCGCCGCGCTCGATCGGGCTTTTCTCGCGGACGCCGTACCGACACTGGCCGTTGAGTTCGCCCGCGCGGTGGATGCCGGTCGCAGCCGGTTCCTGCTGATTGCACAGGAGATCGGCCGCACCGCGGCGGGGATCGTGTCCGCGCACGCCGAGCTGCAGAAGCGCCTCGCGCAGACTGCAAAGGCGTTTCCGGAGGCGGCCGAGGACGTGAAGCAGCAGTGGCAGCGGCTGCTGCGACCCGGGTGGTTGCGCGAGACGCCGTGGGTGCGCCTGCAGCACTTCCCGCGCTATCTGCAGGCGGCCCAGATGCGGCTGGAGAAGCTTCGCGCGGATCCTGCGCGCGATGCGCGCCTGATGAGTGAGCTGCGGCCGCTGTTGACGGCATGGCTGCGCGCCCCGCGACCGCTGCCCGCGGAGATCGAGCAATTCGGCTGGCTGCTGGAGGAACTGCGAGTGTCGCTCTTCGCCCAATCGCTCAAGACGCCGGTGCCCGTGTCGGCCAAGCGCCTGGGCAAACTGTGGCAGAGTATCCGCCGATGATCTCCATCGCCGATTCCCTCTTCTATGCGCTGCGCAACGTATTTCACCCGCGCATGCTGTGGCTGATGGTCTGGCCGCTCGTGCTGGCGCTCGGCCTCTGGGGCGCCGTCGCCATCGCCTTCTGGGCGCAGCTCGCACTGAAGATGGCCGGCTGGCTGCAGGCGGGCCTCGCGTACGCCCCGTACGTCGGACAGTGGGACCTCACCGTCGCAACTCTGGTGATCGCGAAAGTGCTGATCCTGCTGATGATCGTCCCGCTCGTTCAGCTCACCGCGCTGATGATCCTTTCGATCTTCGGCCTGCCGTCGATGGTGGCGTACGCCGCCGCGCGCAGCTTTCCGAACCTCGAGCAGCGGCACGGGGGCAGCTTCGCAGGCAGCGTGTGGAACAGCGTCGTGGCGCTCGCCGGCATGGTCGTCCTCGGACTCGCGTCCATCCCGCTGTGGATTTTCCCGCCGCTCTGGCCGCTCATCCCGGTGGCGATCATCGGCTGGGTGAACCAGCGCGTGCTGCGCTACGACGCGCTCGCCGAGCACGCCGACCGCACCGAGATGCGCCGGGTGGTGGCCGAGTACCGCGGCGCGCTGTACCTGCTCGGCGTGATCCTCGCGCTGGCAGCCTTCATCCCGATCGTCGGCTTCTTCGTGCCGGTGCTGCTGGGCCTGAGCTTCGTGCACTACCTCCTGTCCGCGCTGAAGGTGCTGCGGGAGACCCCGGCATGAAGATCGGCGGCATCGGCGCGTACGTCATCGGCGACGAGATCCTCGTCGGCAA
>DASUFD010000097.1:0-5368 GCA_036274735.1 Burkholderiales bacterium | reverse complement strand
GCCTTCTGGTTGAAGAGGGCGTCGGTGAGCCGCTGGCTCTGCTGCTGCTCGGGCTTCGCCGCGCGGCCCTGCACCTTGGGCAGCAGCGCTTGCATCATCCGTTCGGCGAGCTTCGGGTCGCGCCAGAAGATCTGGAACGCCTGGTCGAAGATCGGCCGCTGCTCCTCGCGCGAGAGCAGCACCGCCGACATCGTCCAGTACCAGTCGTCGCGCCGCGGCGCGTTGTGCGGCGGGCCGACCAGCGCGAGCGCCTTCACGCAGTCGACCACGCGGTCGGAGCCGATGCGCAGCCCGGCGGCCCGGAGCAGCCGCGCGAAGTGCATGACGTTCTCGGGGAGCCTTCCCGCCGAGGCCTCGGCCGAGCCTCTCAAGCCGCGCCTTTTTCGAGGCCGTTCGGCAGCGCTTCGCGGGCGAGCTTCTCGATGGCCGGCGAGGCGGCGATGAAGTGCTCGCGGAAGTAGCGCTCGTGGTTCTTCTCCACGTCGGCGAGCCAGTAGACATAGTTCACCATCAGGCCGGCCGAGCGCGCCATGCCCTGCTCGGAGGTATCGCCCAGCCAGTTCAGCCGCTCGAGCGCCGCGCCGTTGCCGAGGTGAAAGCGCGCGACCGGATCGAGCGGCTCTCCCGCCTCGCCGTTCTGCTTCGCGCGCAGCAGGTAGTAGGCGCAGAGCTGCAGCAGCCGCTTCTGCAGCGTCTCGGGCGCCTCGCCCACGTGCCAGGCCGGATCGGCGATGCGCTCGAGCGTCGGCTTGTCGCCGGCCTGCTCGAGCCAGCGGCGAAAGCCCGGGATCGGCGAGAGCGTGGCGAAGCGCCGCAGCTGCGGGAACTCGCGCTTGAGCTCCTCGGCGACCTGCTTGATCAGCAGGTTGCCGAACGAAATCCCGCGCAGCCCTTCCTGGCAGTTGGTGATCGAGTAGAACATCGCGCAGTCGGCGTCCTGCGTCGGGGCGACCGGCGCGCGCTGGTCGAGCAGCGGCTGCACGTGCGCGCTCATGCCGCGCGTGAGCGCCACCTCGATGAAGATGATCGGCTCGTCGGGGAGCTGCGGATGGAAGAAGGCGAAGCAGCGCCGGTCGCCTTCCAGGCGCCGGCGCAGGTCCCACCAGCCGCGGATGGCATGCACCGCCTCGTAGTCGATCAGCTTCTCGAGCACCAGCGCCGGGGTCCGCCAGTCGATGCGGTCGAGGCGCAGGAAGCCGCGGTTGAACCAGGAGCGCAGGAGGTGCAGGAGGTCGGCGTCGATGACGCGCCACTCGCGATGCGCGCGCAGGCCCTGGAGCAGGGTCTTGCGCATCTCCACGAGCGCCGCGGTGCCGCCCGGCGCCATGTTGAGCCGGCGAAAGAGCTCCTGGCGCGGCGGCTCGACCACCTCCTGCAGGGCGATGAAGTGCTCCGGAGAGGGATCGCCGCGGTAATCGGCCGCCGCCTTCGCCACGGCGTCGGGCGGCGGGGAGTACTCGCGCGCGAGCGCGTCGAAGAACGCCTCGCGCGCCGCCGCGTCCAGGCCCTGGTAGGCGGCGAGCGCCTCGCGCGCGATCGCCGCGCTCGCATACTCGCCGCTCTCGGCGAGCAGCGCCTGGCAAAGCGAGAGCAGGCGCGGCAGTGTCGGCTGCGGCGCCCCGCCGCCGAACAGGCGGCGCAGGAACGACCCGGCCATCAGCCGGGGACCGAGGCGGCGGCGTTGCGCGCTTCGCCGACCAGCCGCTCGGCCTCCTCGCCGGCGACGCGCTCCAGGTCATCGCGGTACTTGAGCAGCACGCCGAGCGTGTTGTTCACGGTCTCGGGATCGAGCGCGATGCGGTCCAGCGCCACCAGGCAGTTCGTCCAATCGATGGTCTCGGCGACGCCGGGCAGCTTGAAGAGCTCGCTCTTTCTCAGGCGCTGCACGAAGGCCACCACCTCCTTGGAGAGCGTCGCGCTCGCCTTCGGCGCCTTGCGGTGCAGGATCTCGAGCTCGCGCGCCGCGTCCGGGTAGTCCACCCAGTGGTAGAAGCAGCGCCGCTTCACCGCGTCGTGGATCTCGCGCGTGCGGTTCGAGGTGATGACGACGATCGGCGGCTCTTCGGCGCGCAGCGTGCCGATCTCCGGAATGGTGATCTGCCAGTCCGAGAGCACCTCGAGGAGGTAGGCCTCGAAGGGCTCGTCGGTGCGGTCGAGCTCGTCGATCAGCAGCACCGGCGGAGCACCGAGCGGCTCGAGCGCGCGCAGGAGCGGCCGGCGCACGAGGAAGCGCTCGGAGAAGATGTCCTGCGCGAGCCCTTCGCGCGACTTCACGCCCTCGGCCTCCGCCATGCGGATCTCGATCATCTGCCGCGGGTAGTTCCACTCGTAGGCGGCCTGCGCGATGTCGAGGCCCTCGTAGCACTGCAGCCGGATCAGCTCCCGGCCGAGCGCCTGCGCCGCCACCTTGGCGATCTCGGTCTTGCCGACGCCCGCCTCGCCTTCGAGGAAGAGCGGCCGCTGCATGGTGAGCGCGAGGTAGAGCGAGGTGGCGAGGCTCCTCTCGGCGACGTAGTCGCCGCTCGCGAGCAGGGTCTGGGTGGCGTCGATCGACTGCGGCAGGGGCGCGGGCATGAACGGGACTTGGGGGGCCGGTGTGCGGCTCAAGCAAGGATTATACGGCGTGGCTTTTGCACGACGTCGCCGGAACCGGGCGCGCGGCACGAGGGTTGCTGCCGTTCCATCCCGGAAAAGGAGGCCTCATGGACACACAGAAGGTGAAGGAGCTGCTCCTCGACTCGCTCGAGCACGAGATGGGCGGCGTCAAGCTCTACGAGACGGCGCTGAAATGCGCGCAGAACGACGATCTGAAGGAGGAGTGGCAGAAGTATCACCAGGAAACCGAGCACCACGTGCAGGTCCTGCACGACGTGCTGACCCAGATGCAGCTCGACCCGCAAGAGCAGACCCCGGGGCGCAAGATCGTGCACGACATGGGGCGCTCGCTGGTCGCGGCCATGGAAGCGGCGCTCGGCGCCGGCGATCCGGCGCTCGCCGAGCGCGTGGCCTGCGAATGCGTCGTGCTGGCCGAGGAGAAGGACCACACCGACTGGAAGCTGATCGGCGAGGTGGCGAAGAAGATGAGCGGCGCCGAGGGCAAGGCGCTCAAGGAGGCGCACCGCGAGGTCGAGGACCAGGAGGACGAGCACCTCTACCACTCCAAGGGCTGGCTGCGCGAGCTCTCGCTCCAGGCGCTCGGCCTCAAGGCGGTCCTGCCGCCGCCCGAGGAGAAGAAGAAGGTGAAGAGCGCGATCGGCCAGGCGCGCGCCGAGCACGCGCGGACGAAGTCTTGAGCGAAGCGCCGACCGCGCTCAGGCGCGTTTTCGGTGCCGCCAGTGCCGTGCGCGCCGCAAACGCACGGCGAGGATCCAGATCCAGTTGACTGCGAGCCAGGTGAGGGTCGCGCCGATCACGGCGAACACCGCGAAGCCGAGGGCGAGCGGCTCGGCGATGCCGGCCGCGCGGCGCCAGAAGCTCGGGCCGGGGGCCTGGCCCGCGGCCTTCTCGAGCGCGCGCACGTGGCGCGCGGATGGCTCGTCGCCGAGGAGCCGCGCGCCCGTCTTGTAAGCGAGGATGTAGATCGGCACGTAGGTGAGCGGGTTGGAGACGAGCGTGCAGGCGGCGGCGACCGGCAGGTTGGCGCGCAACGCCACCGCGCCTACGGCCGAGAGCGGGATCTGGCCGATCGGGATGAGGAAGCCGAAGAACACCCCGATCGCCGCGCCGGCGGCAACGCGGCGTCGGTCGAGGTGCCAGAGCCAGCGCCGCTCGAGCAGCGGCTTCAGCCAGCGCAGCGCGCGCTTCGACTTCAACTCCTCCGGGGACGGCAACCAGCGGCGAATATGCGTTCGCACGTCGCGATTGTAGGTTGCGGCTGGCGCGGCCCCTGAAAACAAAAGGCCCGCTTGCGCGGGCCTTCGGCCGCTCGGCGGCGAGGTACGCTACTTCAGCGCCTGCTCCACGGCGCGCTTCGCCATCACGGTGATGAGGTGCGCCCGGTACTCGGGCGAGGCGTGCAGGTCGTTGTTCAGCCCATCGGGCTTGACCTTGATGTTCGCCACCGCCTCGGGCGCGAACTTCGCCGACAGGGCCTTCTCCATTTCGGTCTGCCGGAAGGCGCTCGCGCCGGCGCCGGTGACGCCGACGCGCACGGTGCCGCCGCCGAAGTCGGCGACGTAGACGCCCACGAGCGCGAAGCGCGAGGCGGGATTCCGGAACTTCATATAGGCGCCGCGCTTGGGCGCCTGGAAGACGACCGAGGTGATGAGCTCGCCCGGCTCGAGCGCCGTCTCGTAGAGGCCCTTGAAGAACTGGTCGGCGGCGATCTTGCGCTTGTTGGTGTTGACCGTCGCGTTGAGTGCGAGCACCGCGGCGGGGTAGTCGGCCGCCGGGTCGCTGTTCGCGAGCGAGCCGCCGATGGTTCCCATGTGCCGCACCTGGCGATCGCCGATAAGCGACGCCATGGCGGCGAGCGAGGGGATCGCTTTCTTCACGTCGGCGGAGTGCGCGACGTCGGCATGGCGGGTCATCGCGCCGATCTCCACGGAGCTTCCCGAGACCTTGATGCCGCTCAGTTCCTTGATGGTGCCGAGGTCGATGAGGTCGGAAGGCGACGACAGGCGCAGTTTCATCGCCTGCACCAGGCTCTGGCCGCCGGCGAGGAACTTGCCCTCGGGCTTGCTGCCGGCGAGGGCGAGCGCGTCCTTGCTGCTCGAGGGACGGTGGTACTGGAAGGTATGCATGGTTTCTTCTCCTCCTAAGCGGCTTTGTGCATCGTGCGCCACACGGTCTGCGCGGTGGCGGGCATTCGGATGTCCTTCACGCCGAGCGCGTCGGTGATGGCATTGACGACCGCGGCAGGGGCGCCGATGGCGCCCGCCTCGCCGCAGCCCTTCACGCCGAGCGGGTTGTGCGTACACGGCGTCTCGCGCGTGTCGATCTTGAAGCTCGGCACGTCGGCTGCGCGCGGGATCGAGTAGTCGGCGAAGGTGCCCGAGAGGAGCTGCCCGGTCGAGTCGTACTGGCAGTTCTCGGTGAGCGCCTGGCCGATGCCCTGGGTGAGGCCGCCGTGCACCTGTCCCTCGACGATCATCGGGTTGATGATCTTGCCGAAGTCGTCCACCGCGGTGAACGCCACCACCTCGGTGGCGCCGGTCTCGCGATCGACCTCCACCTCGCAGACGTAGCTGCCGGCGGGAAAGGTGAAGTTGGTCGGATCGTAGAACGCGTTCTCGTTCAGACCGGGCTCGAGCTTGTCGAGCGGATAGTTGTGCGGCACGTAGGCGGCGAACGCCACCTCGCCGAACATCTTCTTCTTGTCGGTGCCCGCGACCTTGAACTCGCCGCGGTCGTACTCGATGTCGCTCTC
>DASUFD010000096.1:0-4420 GCA_036274735.1 Burkholderiales bacterium | reverse complement strand
TCCCGCCGTACGTCTTCAACATCACCAACGAGCTGAAGATGGCGGCCCGGCGCAGCGGCGAGGACATCATCGACCTGTCGATGGGCAACCCCGACGGGCCGACGCCGAAGCACATCGTCGACAAGCTGGTCGAGGCCTCGCAGCGTCCGGACACGCACGGCTACTCGGTCTCGAAGGGCATCCCGCGCCTGCGCAAGGCGATCTGCACCTGGTACCAGCGCCGCTACGGCGTCGAGCTCGACATGGACAGCGAGGCGATCGTCACCATCGGCTCGAAGGAAGGGCTCGCGCACCTGATGCTCGCGACGCTCGAGCGCGGCGACACGGTGCTCGTTCCCAATCCCTCGTATCCGATCCACATCTATGGCGCGATCATCGCCGGCGCCGACATCCGCTCGGTGCGCATGACGCCGGGCGTGGATTTCTTCGCCGAGCTCGAGCGCGCGATCCGCGAGCTCACGCCCAAGCCGAAGATGCTGATCCTCGGCTTCCCGTCCAATCCCACGGCGCAGTGCGTCGATCTGGCGTTCTTCGAAAAAATAATCTCGCTGGCAAGGCAACATGACATCCTGGTCGTGCACGACCTCGCCTACGCCGACATCGTGTTCGACGGCTATCGCGCGCCTTCCATCATGGAAGTGCCGGGCGCGCGCGACGTCGCGGTCGAGTTCTTCACCATGTCGAAGAGCTACAACATGGCGGGCTGGCGCGTCGGCTTCATGGTCGGCAATCGCGAGCTGGTGAACGCGCTCGCGCGCATCAAGAGCTACCACGACTACGGCACTTTCGCGCCGATCCAGGTCGCGTCGATCGTCGCCCTGGAGGGGCCGCAGGAATGCGTGGAAGAGATCCGGCGTACCTATGAGAAGCGGCGCAATGTGATGGTGAAGGGGCTGCACGACATCGGCTGGATGGTCGAGAAGCCGAAGGCCTCGATGTACGTCTGGGCGAAGATCCCCGATTTCTACGCCAAGCTCGGCTCGATCGAGTTCACCAAGCGCCTGCTCGGCGGCGCGAAGATCGCGGTGGCGCCGGGCGTGGGCTTCGGCGACTACGGCGACGACCACGTGCGCATCGCGCTCATCGAGAACGAGCACCGGCTGCGGCAGGCGGTGCGCGGCATCCGCGACATGTTCCGCAAGGACGGGCTCCTCCGAGGAGCGGCTTGAAACCGATTCGCGTAGGGCTGCTCGGCATCGGCACGGTCGGCGGCGGTACCTGGGAAGTCCTGAACCGCAACGCGGGCGAGATCCGTCGGCGCGCCGGGCGCGCGATCGAGATCACGCAGGTGGCCGACAAGGACGCGGCGCGAGCGCGCAAAGTTACCGAAGGAAAGGCAAAGCTGGTGGCCGATGCCTTCGAGGTCGCGCGCTCGCCCGACGTCGACATCGTCGTCGAGCTGATCGGCGGCTATACCGTCGCGAAGGAGCTGCAGCTCGAAGCGATCGCCCACGGCAAGCACGTCGTCACGGCGAACAAGGCGCTGCTCGCGCAGCACGGCAACGAGATCTTCGCCGCCGCACAGAAGAAGGGCGTGATGGTCGCTTTCGAGGCGGCGGTGGCAGGCGGCGTGCCGATCATCAAGGCGCTGCGCGAAGGCCTGTCGGCGAATCGCATCGAGTGGATCGCCGGCATCATCAACGGCACCTCCAACTTCATCCTCTCGGAGATGCGCGAGAAGGGGCTAACCTTCGCTGCCGCTCTTAAGGACGCGCAGGCGCGCGGCTACGCCGAGGCCGACCCGACTTTCGACATCGAAGGCATCGACGCGGCGCACAAGCTCACCATCCTCTCCGCGCTCGCCTTCGGCATCCCGATGCAGCTCGACAAATGCTTCATCGAGGGCGTGCAGAACCTCGGCGCCGCCGACATCGGCTACGCCGAGGAGCTCGGCTATCGCATCAAGCTGCTGGGGATCACGCGCCGTGCGAAGGCGGGCATCGAGCTGCGCGTCCATCCCACCCTGATTCCCGCCAAGCGCCTGATCGCCAACGTGGAAGGGGTGATGAACGCGATCCTCGTCAAGGGGGACGCCGTGGGCGCGACGCTCTATTACGGCGCGGGCGCCGGCGCCTATCCAACGGCGAGCGCCGTAGTCGCCGACCTCATCGACGTGACGCGGCTGATCACCGCCGACCCGGAGCACCGCGTGCCGCACCTCGCCTTCCAGCCCGACCAGCTCTCGAGCGACCCGGTGCTGCCGATCGGCGAGGTCGAGACCTCCTACTACCTGCGCATGCGCGTGAGCGACAAGCCCGGGGTGCTCGCCGACATCACGCGCATCCTCGCCGACTGCGCGATCTCCATCGAAGCGATGGTGCAGAAGGAGCCCGCCGAGGGCGAGAGCCAGGTCGACATCGTGATGCTGACGCACCGCGCGCTCGAGAAGGACGTGGAGCAAGCCATCGCGCGCATCGAGCGGCTCTCGAGCGTCGCGGGCAAGATCGTGCGGCTGCGCATGGAAGAGCTGCTGTGAGGCATCGCTTCCGACCGGTGAGGCGCCTCGCCTGGCTGCTCGTCCTAGCGCTCGCGCTGCCCGCCGCGGCGCAGCACCAGAAGAAGAAGCCGAGCCAGCCTCTCGCCCACACCAAGCCGACGCCGCAGCAGATCCGCAGGTTTAACACGCTCGAAAAGAAGGAAGAAAAGAAGAAGAAGGAAGAAAAGACAGCCGGAACAATTCGGGCTCCGTCCCCGAATTAGCGCCTTGCTTTACGTCAGCACCCGCGGCGGGGCGCAGCCGCAGCGCTTCTCGCAAATCCTCCTCGAGGGGCTCGCTCCCGACGGGGGACTGTACGTGCCGGGGCAGTTGCCGCGCGCAGATCTGGCTGCTTGGCGTCCCTTGTCGTACCTAGATCTGGCGAAGGCGATCCTCGCGCTCTTCATGGACGATGTGCCCGACCTCGCGCGCCTGGTGGAGAAAACCTACACCCCGGCGATCTTCGGCGGCGAGGAGATCACGCCGCTCAGGACGCTCGAGCCCGGGCTGCACCTGCTCGCGCTCTCGCAGGGCCCGACGCTCGCCTTCAAGGACGTAGCGATGCAGCTCCTCGGCCAGCTCTTCGAAGGCAAAGAGCTGAACATCCTCGGCGCGACTTCCGGCGACACCGGAACCGCCGCCGAGTACGCGATGCGCGGAAAACGGGGCGTGCAGGTCTTCATGCTTTCGCCGCACAAGCGCATGACGCCCTTCCAGGCGGCGCAGATGTATACGCTACAGGATCCGAACATCCACAACCTGGCGGTGAAGGGCAGCTTCGACGACTGCCAGGACCTGGTGAAGAAGGTGAACGCCGACGCCGCGTTCAAGGCGCGCTACCGCATCGGCGCGGTGAACTCGATCAACTGGGCGCGCGTGGCGGCGCAGGTGGTCTATTACTTCAAGGGCTACTTCGCGGCGACGCGAAGCGACCGCGAGCAGGTGAGCTTCGCCGTGCCTTCAGGCAACTTCGGCAACGTCTACGCCGGCCATGTCGCGCGCGCGATGGGGCTGCCGATCCGCCGGCTGGTGGTCGCGACCAACGAGAACGATGTGCTCGACGAGTTCTTCCACACCGGCCGCTACCGGGTGCGCAAGGCGGCGAAAGCCACCTCCAGCCCGTCGATGGATATCTCCAAGGCGTCGAACTTCGAGCGCTACGTCTACGACCTGGTCGGGCGCGACCCGGGCGTGCTGCGCGAGCTCTGGCGCCGGCTCGATGCCGAGGGCGAGTTCGATCTTTCCACGACGCCCTACTGGCGGCGGGTGCCGGCGAGCGGCTTCGTCTCGGGGCGCAGCACGCATGCCGACCGCATCGCGACCATCCGCGCGGTGCACGGAAAATACCGGGTCGTGATCGATCCGCACACCGCCGACGGCGTGAAGGTCGGCCTCGAGTACCGCGAGGCGGGCGTGCCGCTCGTCTGCCTCGAGACCGCGCTGCCGGCGAAGTTCGCGGAGATCATCCGCGTCGCGCTCGGGCGCGACCCGGAGCGCCCGGCCGAGCTCGCCGGGCTCGAGTCGAAGCCGCAGCGCTGCGAGCTGATCGAGCCCGACGCCGAGCGTCTCAAGCGCTACATCGCCGCGCATGGCGCTGCAGCCTGAGAAGAACGTGCTGGGCGGCGAGCTGCGCGCCTGCAGCTATGCGCCGCTCACCGGCTACTTCCGCGACGGCTGCTGCGCCACGCACGACACCGACGGCGTGGCGCACCTCGTGTGCGTGCAGGTGACCGACGAGTTCCTCGCGTTCAGCGTGTCGCGCGGCAACGACCTCGTGACGCCGCGGCCGGAAATGCGCTTCCGTGGCCTCAAACACGGCGACCGCTGGTGCCTGCACGTGCTGCGCTGGGTCGAGGCCTGGGAGGCCGGCAGCGCGCCGCGCGTCGTTCTCGAGGCCACGCACGAGAACGTGCTCAAGTACGTGCCGCTCTCCGCGCTCAAGCG
>DASUFD010000095.1:0-2329 GCA_036274735.1 Burkholderiales bacterium | reverse complement strand
ATTGGGGCAGCTGCAGGGCGACCCGCGGCTGGCGATTACCTTCCCGGTCCCGGTGCCGAAGAACTTCACCGAGAAGGAGGTGCTGCAGCTCCTCGAGGCGCAGGGCTATACCCGCATCCATGCGAAGGCCAAGGACGCGATCGACGTCCTGCAGGACCGCGTCCGCATCTCCTCCACCGAAAAGTCGCGCGTCATGGACGCGCTCGACGCCGCGCTGCGCGTGGGCCGCGGCCGGCTGAACGTCCACCCCGAAAACCAGGGACGTACACCGATTCCCACAGACGAGCCGCCCGGCGGGAACGAGGAATCGGTGTACGTCCCTGTTTATCGGTTTTCGGCCGACCTGCACTGCGCGGACTGCGACATTCACTACAGCGAGCCGACGCCGGCCGCGTTCTCGTTCAACTCGCCGATCGGCGCCTGCGAGGCCTGCCGCGGCTTCGGCCGGGTGATCGGCGTCGACTTCGGCCTGGTGGTGCCCAACGAGAATCTTTCCCTGAAGCAGGGCGCGGTGCGGCCCTGGCAGAGCCCGAGCTTCAAGGAGTGCCAGGACGACCTCGAGAAGTACGCGAAGAAGCGACGCATCCCGCTCGACGTTCCCTTCCGTGAATTGAGCGAGGCGCAGAAGACCTGGGTGCTGGAAGGCGAGCCCGAATGGGTGAGCTGGCGCAAGTCCTGGCCCGGCATCTGGTACGGGGTGCGGCGCTTCTTCAAGTGGCTCGAGAGCAAGGCGTACAAGATGCACATCCGCGTGCTGCTCTCGAAGTACCGCGCCTACACGGAATGCGAAGCGTGCCACGGCACGCGCCTCAAGCCCGACGCGATGCTCTGGAAGCTCGAGGGGAAATCGATCCACGAGCTCATGCTCCTGCCGATCTCCTCGGTGAAGGAGTTCTTCGGCGAGATGAAAGCCGAAGACGAAGCGGCCAGGCTGGTGCTCGACGAGATCCGCACGCGCCTGCGCTTCCTGTGCGACGTCGGCCTCGGCTACCTCACGCTCGACCGCCAGTCGCGCACCCTTTCGGGCGGCGAGGTCCAGCGCATCAACCTCACCACCGCGCTCGGCACCTCGCTCGTCAATACGCTGTTCGTCCTCGACGAGCCTTCGATCGGCCTGCACCCGCGCGACATGGGCCGGGTGATCGACGTGATGAAGCGCCTGCGCGACGCGGGCAACAGCCTGGTCGTGGTCGAGCACGACCCGCAGGTGATGTTCGCCGCCGACCGCATCCTCGACATGGGCCCGGGTCCCGGCGAGCGCGGCGGCGAGATCGTATTCTTCGGCGCGCCCGAGCGGCTGCCCGCCGAAGCGAGCCTCACCGGGGAGTATCTCTCCGGCAAGCGCGCGCTGCCGCAGGTCGCCACCGCCGCGCCGCCGCGCATCTTCCTCACGCTCGAAGGCGCGGCCGAGCACAACCTGAAGGACCTGGACGTACGCTTCCCGCTCGAGCGGCTGGTGTGCGTCACCGGCGTGTCGGGATCGGGCAAGTCGACGCTGATCCAGGACGTGCTCTACCCGGCGCTGCTCAAGCACAAGGGCCGGCCGACCGAGGCGCCGGGGAAATTCCGCGCGCTGAAGGGCGCGCACCAGGTGAGCGACGTGGTGATGGTCGACCAGTCGCCGATCGGCAAGACGACGCGCTCCAATCCGGCGAGCTACGTCGGCGCGTTCGATTGCATCCGCCAGCTCTTCGCCCGATCCCCGATCGGGAAGCAAAGGGGCTACACGGCGGGCACGTTCAGCTTCAACTCGGGCAACGGACGCTGCCCGAGCTGCGGCGGCAACGGCTTCGAGCACGTCGAGATGCAGTTCCTCTCCGACGTGTACCTGCGCTGCCCGGATTGCGACGGCCGCCGCTATCGCGCGGAGGTGCTGGAAGCGAAGATCCGCGGCAAGTCGATCGCCGACGCGCTCGAGATGACCGTCTCGCAGGCGCTGCTCTTTTTCTACAACGAGCCCGAGGTGGTGCGGCGCCTGCGCCCCCTGGTCGACGTGGGGCTCGATTACCTGAAGCTCGGCCAGCCGGTGCCTACGCTCTCGGGCGGCGAGGCGCAGCGCCTGAAGCTCGCCGGCTACCTCGCCGAGACCGCAGCCGGGGCCGAGCCGAAGCTGTTTCTCTTCGACGAGCCGACCACGGGCCTGCACTTCGACGACATCGCGAAGCTGCTGCGCGCCTTCCGCCAGCTCCTCGACGCCGGCCATTCGCTCGTCGTCATCGAGCACAACCTGGACGTGGTGCGCGCCGCGGACTGGATCCTCGATCTCGGCCCCGAGGGCGGCGCCGCGGGCGGCGAGCTGGTGTGCGAGGGCACGCCGGCGCAGGTCATG
>DASUFD010000094.1:0-16747 GCA_036274735.1 Burkholderiales bacterium | reverse complement strand
GCGAAGGAAATATCGTGCCGGGTGCGCGCCTTGCTGCGCTGAGGGTTACACCCACGCACGGAGGCGCCGATGAGCGAGAAACCCAAGGGCCCGGAGGTCGATCAGGAGAAAGCGGTGGAGCAAGGCCGGCGCCGGCAGCTGCCCGGCACGCCGGGCCGGCGCAGCCCGGCCGATGCGCTCGAGCCCTCGGGCGACGTGAATCGCGAGAAGCTCAAGCAGAACCAGGAGCGGCTGCACGTCGGCACCGACCACAAGACGGATGCGATGAAAAAGGGCAAGCGGGGGACCTTTCCATGAAAGCCCCCGCGAAACGCCGCACGCCCAAGCCCGTGAAGGGCTTCGCGGCGTCGCCCGACCGTCGGCGCATCGTGCGTCGCGCGCACGCCGATCTCGCGCAGGGACAGGAGAACACCGACTGCCGGCGTCCGGATCGCACCTCGCGCAAGCACTGTCCCTGAAGAATTACGAACCTGACCCCGAATTTAGGGGCAGCGAGATCTCGACGCGCAGGCCCCCGCCCGGTACGTTCTGCGCGCCGATCGTGCCGCCGTGCGCCTGCACGGCGAGCTGCGCGATGGCGAGGCCGAGGCCGAAGCCTTTCTCCCCGTCGTCGCGGATGCGGTAGAAGGGCTCGAAGACGCGCGCGAGCTCGCGCTCCGGAATGCCGGGGCCGCGGTCGGTGACGCGCAGCAGCGCCAGATCCTTTTTCGCCTCGAGGCGCACCAGCACCTCGCTTCCCTCGGCGGTGTATTTCACGGCGTTGCGCACCACGTTCTCCACGGCGCGATGCAGCAGCTCGGCGTTGCCCGAGACCACGAGCCGGTCGGGGATCTCCAGGCGCACGCGGCGGCCGCTCGCCTCGGCTTCGAAGCGCGCGTCCTCGCCGATGCTCGCGACGAGATCGGCGAGATCGACGCTTTGCGGGAGCGACGTGCCCGAGCCGCTCTCCAGCCGCGCGAGGGTGAGCACCTCGCCCACCAGCTCGTCGACGCGCGTCGCCTCGCGCTCGATGCGCTCGAGCGAGGCGTCGAGACGCGACGGATCCTGGCGCGCGAGGCCGATCGCCACCGCGAGGCGCGCGAGCGGCGAGCGCAGCTCGTGCGACACGTCGTGCAGCAGCCGCCGCTGCGAGCTCATCAGCGTCTGCAGCTGCGCCGCCATGCGGTCGAAGTCGCGGCCGAGGTCGGCGATCTCGTCGCGCCGCCGGCCGATGCGCGGCCCGACGCGCGTCTCGAGCCGGCCGCTCGCCGCGGCGTCGAACGCCCAGCGCAGCGCGCGGATCGGCCGCGTCAGGTACCAGGCGAGGAGCGCGCTCACCGCGAGGCTCGCCACGGCGGCGATGACGAGCATCATCCCGGCAGGCACGCGCACCGGCCGCGGCGTGCGCGGCGAGGACGGCACGAAGAGCACGTAGGACTCGCCGCTCGGCGCGCGCGCTTCGCGCGCCCCACGCCCTTGCGGGTCGGCGGCGAGCTCGCGCGCGCGCTCGAGCGCCGCCGAGGGCACCGCACGGCCGAGGAGGTCGCGCCCCTCGGCGTCCACGGCGTAGAGCCGCAGCCGCGTGCGCTGGTCGGCATCGTTCATCCACGCGCGCAGCGCCGGCACGCCACCGTGCTCGAGGGTCGCCGCCGCGAGATCGGTGACGAAGCGCTGCGGCGGGCCGACCGCGAGCTCGGGCTCAGCGCCTTCGCGCGCGCGGCGCTCCAGCGAAACCAGCGTGCCCGAGATCACCGCCGCGGCGACGAGCGTCAGCCAGAAGGCGAAGAAGATCTTCCAGAAGAGGCGCCCCAAAGCTATTCCTTCGCCCTCATTCGCGTGCCAGGTGGTAGCCGACGCCGCGCACCGTGTGGATCAGCCGGCCGCCCTCGCCGAGCTTGTGGCGGATGCTGGAGAGGTGCACATCGATCGAGCGGTCGAAGCGGGCGAGCGGGCGGCCAAGCCCGGCTTCCGAGAGCTCCTTCTTGCTCACCGCATGCCCGGCGTTCCGCATCAGCACCTCGAGGAGGTTGAACTCGGTGCTCGTCAGGTCGAGCGCGCGGCCCTTCCACTCGACGCGCCGCTTTTCCGGCCAGAGCACCAGCCCGTCGACGGCGAGCGGCCCCTCGGCGCTCTGCGGCTGCGTGCGCCGCAGGATGGCGCGCAGGCGCGCGGCGAGCTCGCGCGGCGTGCAGGGCTTGGGGACGTAGTCGTCGGCGCCGAGCTCGAGCCCGACGATGCGGTCGACGTCGTCGCCGCGCGCGGTGAGCATGATCACCGGCACGCGGCTCGCCTGGCGGATGCGGCGCAGCGCCTCGATGCCGTCGAGCTTCGGCATCATCACGTCGAGCACGACGATCTGGAAGCCGGGCGAGAGGCGCACCGCGGCCTCGCCGTCGTGCACGGCCGTGACGGCGTAGCCCTCGCGCTCGAGGTACTCCTTGAGCATGTCGGAGAGCTCGACGTCGTCGTCCGCGAGCAGGACCTGAATCGCCATGGCGCGGATAATAGCGACCGACCATGCGCACCCCGGCGTCTTTACCCAGCTTTACCCGCGCTTACCGTCCTTGAGGAGCCGCCGGCGAATACTGGCCCCGCAGTGCAACCTACCAAGGAAAAGGAGCGAACGATGTCCCTTCCCAAGAAAGCCGTCGCCGGCCTGCTCGTCGCCGGCAGCCTCGCCCTCGGCCTCGCCTATGCGGCGCCCGGCGCGTTCCACGAAACCGGTTACCGCGGGCACGATCGCGGTGGCGCAGCGATGCGCCTGCGCGGCCTCGACCTCAGCGAGGCGCAGCGCGACCAGGTGTTCAAGATCGTCCATGCGCAGCAGCCTGCGATGCGCGAGCAGATGAAGAGCTTGCGCGATGCGCGGCGCGCGCTCGCCCAGGCCGCGACCGGAGATAGCTACGACGCGGCGCGCGTGCAGGCCGCGGCGGAAGCGCAGGGCAAGGCGGTGACCCAGCTCGCGCTGCTGCGCGCGCAGACCATGCAGCAGGTGAGCCAGGTCCTCACGCCGGAGCAGCGGACGAAGCTCCAAGAACGAATCCAGCATGGTGAAAAGTCGCGCCGTTAGGTTTTCGGCGCTTGCCTTGGCGGCGCTGATCGCGCTTGCCGTCAGCTTCTACGGCTGGCAGGCGTGGTCGGCGTCGCGCCAGGGCTCCGACCGCTTCCTCACGGCGGTGGTCGAGCGCGCCGACCTCGAGGACGTGGTCACGGCGACCGGGACGCTGCAGCCGCGCGACTACGTCGACGTCGGCACGCAGGTCTCGGGGCAGCTGCAGAAGCTGCACGTCGAGGTCGGCCAGGTGGTGAAGAAGGGCGAGCTCCTCGCCGAGATCGACTCCACCGTCTACCGCAGCCGCGTCGACGCCGACAAGGCGCAGCTCGCCAACCTCTCCGCGCAGCGCGCCGAGGCGCAGGCGAAGCTCGCGCTCGCCGAGCAGCAGCTCAAGCGCCAGCAGAACCTGCTCAAGGCCGACGCCACCACCACCGACGCGCTGCAGACCGCGCACGCCGCCGCGCGCGTCGCGCGCGCGCAGCTCGATGCGCTCGCGGCGCAGATCCGCCAGACCGAATCGACCTTGCGCGGCGACGAGGCGAACCTCGGCTATACCAAGATCTACGCGCCGATGGCGGGCACCGTGGTGTCGCAGAACGCCAAGGAAGGCCAGACGCTGAACGCCAACCAGCAGGCGCCGATCGTGGTGCGCATCGCCGACCTCTCCACCATGACCGTCGATGCGCAGGTGTCGGAGGCCGACGTGTCGCGGCTGAGGATCGGCATGGACGTCTACTTCAAGACGCTCGGCAGCGGCGAGCGGCGCTGGACCGGGAAGCTGCGCCAGATCAATCCCACGCCGACGCTCGTCAACAACGTGGTGCTCTACGACGCGCTCTTCGACGTGCCGAACGACGAAGGCAACCTGATGACGCAGATGACCGCGCAGGTGTTCTTCGTCGTCGCGCACGCCGAGAACGCGCTCGCCGTGCCGCTCGGCGCGGTACGGCAGGGCCGGGCCGGCAGCACGGTGCGCGTGCTCGACGAAAACGGCAAGATCGAAAACCGCGTGGTGAAGCTCGGGCTCACCACGCGCGTCGCCGCCGAGGTGGTGGCGGGCCTGCAGGAAGGCGAACGGGTCGTCGCCGGCCTCAAGTCCGGGCAAAACGGCGGCTCGCAGAGACCGCGCTTCGGCCCGCGGCTATGACCCCGCTCATTCGGCTCGAGGACGTCACCAAGACCTTCCGCAACGGCGAGCTCGCGGTCGAGGTGCTGCACGGCATCTCGCTCGAGATCCACGCCGGGGAGTTCGTCGCCATCATGGGCGCCTCGGGCTCGGGCAAGTCGACGCTGATGAACCTGCTCGGCTGCCTCGACCGGCCCACCCGCGGCACCTATCGCTTCATGGGGCGCGACGTGTCGCGCCTCGAGCGCGACGAGCTCGCGCGCCTTCGCCGCGAGGCCTTCGGCTTCGTCTTCCAGAGCTACAACCTCATCGCCACCGCGACCGCGCTCGAGAACGTGGAGGTTCCGGCGCTCTACACCGGCGAGCCTGCGGCGCGGCGAAGGGAACGGGCGAAGGAGCTCCTGGAAAAGCTCGGCCTCGGCGACCGGCTCGAGCATCGCCCGAGCCAGCTCTCGGGCGGCCAGCAGCCGCGCGTCTCGATCGCGCGCGCGCTGATGAACGGCGGTCAGGTGATCCTCGCCGACGAGCCGACCGGCGCGCTCGACTCGAAAAGCGGCGAGGAGGTGATGGCGCTCCTGAAGGAGCTCTCGCGGCGCGGCCATACGGTGATCCTGATCACGCACGCGCCCGAGGTCGCGGCGCAGGCCGAGCGCCGCATCGAGATCCGCGACGGCCGCATCGTCGCCGATCCCGGGCCGCAGTTGCAGGAAAAATCCTTTGCCAAGCAGATTTCCAGCGACGACAAAGCCTCTTTTCTGGCCGACGCGCTGGTCGCGGCGAAGACTGCAGTGCGCGCGCTGCGCGCCAACGTCTTCCGCACGGTGCTCACCCTGCTCGGCATCGTGATCGGCGTCGGCTCGGTGATCGCCATGCTCGCGGTCGGCGACGGGGCGAAGCAGTCGGTGCTCGATCGCATCAGCGCGATGGGCACCAACCTGCTGCTCGTGCGCCCGGGCGCGCCGAACACGCGCGGCCAGGGCGCGAGCATCGCGACCCTCGTGCCCGAGGACGCGGAGGCGCTCGCGCGGCTCCCGAACGTGCTCGCCGCCGTGCCCGAGCTCGGCGGCGGCGTCACCGCGCGCTTCGGCAACGCCGATACGCAGACCCAGGCGACCGGCACCTCGGCGGACTATCCGGTGGCGCGCAACTGGCCGGTGGCGCGCGGCACCTTCTTCAGCGCCGCCGACGTGAAGAGCTACGCCACCGTCGCCGTGCTCGGCCAGACCGTCGCGAACGACCTCTTCCCCTCCGAGAACGGCCATGCCATCGACCCGGTCGGCAGGTACGTGCTGGTGAACAACGTGCTCTTCCAGGTGATCGGCGTCATGAGCGAGCGCGGCGCCTCGCCGTGGGGCTCCGACCAGGACGACGTGATGTTCGTGCCGATCACGAGCGGCAGCCTGCGGCTCTTCGGCCAGCGCTACGTGCGAAGCATCACCGTGGCGGTGGACGACGTGTCGCGCATCGACGCGACGCAGCAGGCAGTCGACCAGCTCCTCGCGGAGCGCCATCGCAAGGTCGACTTCCAGACGCGCAACATGGCCTCGATCATCCAGACCGCCACGGAGACGCAGAACACTCTCACCGTGCTGCTCGGCTCGATCGCGGCCATCTCGCTCCTGGTGGGCGGGATCGGCGTCATGAACATCATGCTGGTGAGCGTGACCGAGCGCACGCGCGAGATCGGCATCCGCATGGCGACCGGCGCGCGCATGAAGAACATCCTGCAGCAATTCCTCGGCGAGGCGCTGGTGGTCTCGGCGCTCGGCGGGTTGATCGGGGTGGCCGGCGGCCTCGGCACGGCGTGGCTTCTTTCCATGCTCGGCCGGCCGATCGTCTTCTCCGCGGGCCCGGTGGCGCTCGCCTTCGGCTGCGCCTTCGCCACGGGGCTCCTCTTCGGCTACATGCCGGCCCGCAAGGCCGCGCGGCTCGATCCGGTCGTGGCGCTCGCCAGCGAGTGAACATGGTCCTTCTCAGGAAAGCCCTGCTCTTCATCGTGCTTGCGGCGACCGGCTGCGCGAGCGTGACCACCTCGCCGGTCCCCTCGCCGAACGTGGCCATGCCGGCCGCCTACGAGGAGGCAGCAGCGCCTGCCGCAGGCGCTGCCGTGCCCGCCGACTGGTGGAGGGCCTTCGACGCCGAGCAGCTCTCGCAGCTCGTCGCCGATGCGCTGCAGGCAAGCCCGGACCTCGCGATCGCGAGCGAGCGCGTGCAGCAGGCCGAAGCGGCCGTGCGCGTCGCCGGCGCCTCGCTCTTTCCAGCGGTGGACGCGCAGGCGCGCACTTCACGCCAGACCGGGAACGGCAACTTCGACAGCTCGAGCGCGGGCCTCACCGCGAGCTACGAGCTCGACGTGTGGGGACGCAACGGCTCGCTCGCCCGCTCGGCGCAGAGCTCGGCGCAGGGGAGCCGGTTCGACCGCGAGACGGTGCGCCTCTCCCTCGTCGCCGGCGTCGCGAACGCGTATTTCGAGGTGCTCGCGCTGAGAAGCCGCCTCGCCATCGCGCGCGAGAACCTCGGAATCGCCGAGCGCGTGCTCGGCGTCGTCGAGGCGCGCTACAAGAACGGCGCCGCCTCCGGGCTCGATCTCTCGCGCCAGCGCACGGCCGTCGAGACGGTTCGCGCGGCCCTCCCCGCGCTCGAGCTGCAGGAGCGCCAGACGCTCGCCGCGCTCGCCATCCTGATCGGCCGCACGCCGGAAGGCTTCCGGCTCGAAGACAAAGCGCTGGCGAGCGTCGACGTACCGTCGATCGTGCCCGGCCTGCCCTCCGATGTGCTCACCCGGCGCCCGGACGTCGCCTCGGCCGAAGCGAGCCTCGTCGCCGCCAACGCCGATCTCGCCGCGGCGCGCGCCGCGCTCTTCCCGTCGATCTCGCTCACTGGCGCGGCCGGCAAGGCCTCCGACGCCCTGCTCTCGCTCGCCGGCGCTCCGGGCGCGACGCTCAGCGTCGCCGCCTCGGTGCTGCAGCCGATCTTCGACGGCGGACGCCTGCGCGCGCAACGCTCGATCGCCGAGTCGCGCGAGCGCGAGCTGGTGCAGTCCTACCGCGCCGCGATCCTCGCCGCGCTCGGCGACGTCGAGAAGGCGCTCGCCGCGACGAGCCGCACCGCGGAGCAGGAGCAGCTGCAGAGCCGCGTGGTCGAGGAGGCGCGCAAGTCGCTCTCGCTCGCCGAGATCCGCTACAAGGAAGGCGCCGACGACCTGCTCTCCACGCTCGACGCGCAGCGCACGCTCTTCCAGGCGCAGGATCAGCTCGCCAGCCTCCGCCTCTCGCGCCTCGAGGCCGCGGTCGCGCTCTACAAGGCGCTCGGCGGGAGCTGGGACGCCGAGGGCTAGAAGTCGAAGGCGTGGGTGAGGTCGCCCGCCTTCTCGCGCACGCCGGGGAGCGGCTCGAGCGCGAAGCGCCTCGTGATCAGCTTCAGTATCGAAGTCGTGTCGTAAGGCGTCTTGTCGACGTAGCCCTTCCTCGCGAGCGGCGAGACCACGAGCGCGGGGATGCGCGTGCCCGGGCCCCAGCGATCGCCCCAGCCTTCGCCGGAGGGCGGCGGCACGTGGTCCCAGAAGCCGCCGTTCTCGTCGTAGGTCACGATCACCGCCATGCGCGGCCATTGCGGGCTCTTCTTCAGCCTGGCGAGCAGGCCGGCGATGTGCTCGTCGCCGCTCATGAGGTCGCCCGATCCGGGATGCTCGCTCACGCGTCCGGCCGGCTTGTAGAACGCCACCGCCGGCAGCGTGCCGCGATCGATGTCGACGAGGAAGTCCGATCCGTCCTTCAAGTGCTCGGCGCGGTCGGTCGTGCCGGGCGCGAAGCGCGCGTAGTAGTTGAACGGCTGGTGATGCGGCTGGAAGACCGGGCTCGCGGGCTCGCTCGAGTTATAGATGACCTGCCTCGGCGCCTTCGGCGGCTGGCGTCCGTCGGCAAGCGCGGCGTTCCAGCCGTCCGCGTACCAGGCCCAGCGCACGCCTTTCGCCGAGAGCCTGTCGCCGATCGTCTTCGCCGCCTGCGGCGGCAGCGGCTCCTTTGCCGCGTCCGCGTAATCGAGCCTGCCTTCGGGCGCCGGCGGGATGCCGCTCGGCTGATACGGCGGCTGCGACGTGTTCACCACGTAGCCGTCGGGCGTCACGCGGCCGTCGAGCACCTGCACCGGACCCTGCAGCACCGAGGCGGGCGAGCCGGGCTTCTTCTTCAGCTTGCCGTCCTCGTCGAGCTGCGGCCGGACCGGCTGCGGCGCGCCGCGATCCACCGGCGTGCACGCGCAGATCAGCCACTGGTGGTTGAGGAACGAGCCGCCGAACGCGGCCATGAAGAAATGATCGGCGAGCGTATATTCGCGCGCCCACTGCCACACCTTCATCTTCGAGCCGTCGAAGGTGCCCATCACCCAGGCGCCGACGTTCGTCATCGCCACGAACTTGTTGTTCTTGCCGCCGTTGATCTGCTCCCGGTTCTGATAGAAGGCGTGGATGGGACTCGGCAACAGCTGGTCGAGCCGGCCGTTGATCGGCGGCGCGTCGATGCGAAACGGCCCGTTCGGCAGCGATGCCGTGGGAAAGCGCAAATCGGGCACGCCGCTCCTGTAGACCGGCGGCAGGCGCGGGAGCGGCTTCCCGTCGTGATCGACCTGCGTCTTCTCCTCCGCCGTCGCCTGCGCGATTCCCTCGGCGCCGGGGAAGGACCCATAGAGATGATCGAAGCTGCGGTTCTCGGCGTAGATCACCAGGATCGTGTCGATCTTCGCCAGGCCCCAGTCGACCCGCTGCGCCGCGCATCCCGCGACGAGCAGGGCCAGCGCCGCCCACCGCAGCCCTCGGAATTTGGCCATACGCCCCCTTCGCGCGCGATGTTGCCAGAGCGCGCTCCGCGCGGCCACTCCGCCTTCGCCGTTGCAGAGCCGAGAATCAGCTCTGCGGGACTCGCGATGCGATGAGCTCGAGAAGCTGAACCGGGTCGTACGGCTTTCTCACGTAATGATCGAAGCCGCATTTTTCCGACTGGATCTTCTCCGCGGCGCCGCTCAGCCCGGTGATGGCGATCAGCACGGGAGCCTGGTCGCCGTAAATCGCCCGCAACTCCGCCGCAACCTTGAACCCGTTGCGGTCCGGCATGCCGATGTCGAGGAGAACGATGTGCGGGCGGTAATAGCTCGCGACAGCGACGACCGGGCCGCCGTTCAGCACCATCTTCACGTCGAAGCCTTCGCGCTGCAGTAGCTCCGCGAGCGTGATCAGGGTGTCCGCGTCATCGTCCGCGAGGAGAACTCTCACGACCCGCCCAGCAACTTGCTTACCGGCTCTCGTCGATTCGTCGCTTGCCGGATCCACCGGGTCTCTCGCCAACTCGAGCGCCATAAAGTCCTCCTGCTGCCATTTCTCCCCGTTATCTCCTTATTGTTCAACCTTCCTTCGTAGTCTTCGACTCATCCGTGTCGGGGAATCCCCGACAATCGAGCCCCGGCCGTTGAATTACGGCCTTACCGCTTGCGGGATTCCTCGAGCCAACACCGTTCCCGCTCGCCAATTTTCAAAGGCTCTTGAAACCCCGCGCGGACGGCGGGAGCATGGACCGAGGAGGTCGATATGGCGGATGCAAAGGCGATTGCGGGCCACTGGGCGAGCGGAGACGTTTATGGGTTGATCGTCTCGACCTTGGAGAGGATGGGAAAGCCGCTGGAGGATTTGACGATCGAGGACCTCGCGCCCGTCGACCACTTCCATGCGCGCGGGTTTCCGGCGACGGTGGATCTTGCGGACCGGCTGCGAATCAAGCGTGGGCAGCAGATCCTCGACATCGGCTGCGGGCTCGGCGGGCCGGCCCGCTACATCGCCCGGCGCTTCGACTGCCGCGTCACCGGCATCGACATCACCCCGCCCTTCGTAGAGGCGGGAAACAAGCTCTCGCGCCTGCTCGGCATGGAGTCGCAGGTGACGATCGAGTTGGGCGACGGCCACGCCCTGCCCTATGAGGATGCCGCTTTCGATGGCGCTTACACGCAGCACGTCACGATGAACGTGCCGGACCGCTCGCGCTTTTTCGCGGAGGCGCACCGCGTTCTGAAGCCCGGCGCCTTCTTCGCCCTCACCGAGCACGGCCTCGGCCCGAAAGGCGAGCCGCACCATCCGCTGCCGTGGTCGGCGGACGGCAGCGGCGCGTACCTGATGCCGCCCGCGCAAACGCGGGCGCTCCTCGAAGCGGCGGGCTTCGACGAGATCCAGGTCGAGAACACCGGGCCGAAATATCTCGCCGCCTACCAAGCGGCGATCGCAAAGGCCGAGAAAGGCGAGCTGCCGCCGCTCGGCATCCATCTCCTGATGGGTGAGACTGCGCTCGAGAAGACCCGCAACTCGGCGCGGAACATCGAAGAAGGCCGCACCCACCCGATCCAACTGTTTTGCAGGAAAGCGGCTCGGCACTAGCCCACCCCGAAGAGCGGGCCGCTAGAATCGCCCGCTCCCATGTCGTTCGAAGATCTTCCTCCGCTTCCGCCGCTCATCCACGAGGCAGCGAACGGCTATGCGAAGCGGATCAGCGAGATCTCGAAGCGCGTGATGCGCGAGGAGCGCTGCGTGCTCGACGTGGCGTACGGCGCGGATTACTGGCAGAAGCTCGACATCTACCTGCCGCGCGAGGAAGGGCTGAACGCCCTGCCGGTGCTGCTCTTTCTGCACGGCGGCGCGTGGCGCAACGGCTGCAAGGAATGGATGGGCTTCATGGCGCCGGCGTTCATCACGCTGCCGGCGATCTTCGTCTCGGTCTCCTATCGCCTCGCGCCAGCGACGCGCTATCCCGGGCCGGCGGAGGACTGCGCCGATGCGCTCGCCTGGGTCTACCACAACATCTGGCGCTACGGCGGCGACCGCGTGCGGCTCTTCTACGGCGGGCACTCGGCGGGCGGGCATCTCTCCTCGCTCGTCGCGCTCGATTCCGGCCTGCGCCGCGCGCGCAGCCTGCCCGAGGACGTGGTGAAGGCGTGCTTCCCGCAGAGCGGCATCTACGACCTGCGCCCGCGCGTGGAGGGCGAGATCGCGCGCGACCTCGTCGGCGGCTTCCTCGCGAGCGACGAGCAGATCGAGCGCGCGAGCCCGCTCCTGCACGTGCGCGGCAACCGCACGCCCTTCTACATGGCGCACGGCAGCCGCGACCTCCCGGAGCTCATCCCGCAGGCGCGCCGCATGTCGCGCGCGCTCGCCGACCAGCCGGCCGAGGCGGCGATGCAGGAGTTTCCGGACTACGATCACTTCGCGATGAGCGAGCGCTGCGACCGGGAGGACCATCCCTGGGTGCGCACCGTGCGCGAATGGATGAAGCGCGACTACGGGAGGACCGATGCCAAGTAAGACGCTGAGCTCACTCTGCGCCGCGGCGACGCTGCTCGCCACCGCGTCCCTGCATGCCGAAGAGGTGACGCTGAAGGCGGTCACCGCTCTGGGCACCAACACCGCCTTCGGCGAGGTATTCAGCGCCTTCGTCGATCACGTCAACCAGACGGGCAAGGGCAAGGTGCAGCTGCGCCTGCTCGGCGGGCCGGAAGCCATGCCGCCCTTCGAGGTCGGCTCGGCGCTGCAGTCCGGCGTGGTCGACGTCGCGCACCTGCCAGGCAACTATTACGAGAAGCTCGTGCCCGCCGCCACGGCGGTCGGCCTCGCCGAGCATGACATGGCGGAGCTCCGGAAGAATGGCGGCTACGCCGAGCTCGAGCGGCTGCACCAGCAGGGAATGAAGACACACGTGCTGACGATGTGGGGCTTCGGCATCCAGTTCCATCTCTACACCACGAAAGCGGTGCAGCACGCCGATCTCGCAGGCCTGAAGATCCGCGTCGCGCCCGGCTTCCAGGAAGTCGTGCGCGCGCTCGGCGGAACCACCGTGCAGACCGCGCCCGGCGAGGTCTACACCGCGCTCGAGCGCGGCGTGATCGACGGCTACACCTGGCCGCTCTGGGGAGTGCTCGATCTCGGCTGGCAGAAGGTCACCCGCTACCGCATCGATCCAGGCTGGCGCACGGTCTCGATCGGGGTGCTGATGAACGCCGAGCGTTACCAGCGCCTCGACCCGGCGAGCCGGAAGGTGCTCGACGATGCGGCGCTCTGGTTCGACGATTACACCGCGAAGCTGATCGCGCGCAAGAACGGCGAGGAGCGCGACAAGCAGGAGAAGGCCGGCATGCGCACGATCGAATTCACCGGCGCCGACGCGGCGAAGCTCCTCGACGCCTCTCGCGAGGCCGGCTGGGCGGCGCTCGCCGCCAAGGCGCCGAAGGAAGCGCCGAAGCTGCGCTCGCTGCTCGCCAAGTAGGAAACTCTGGAGAAGCGGCGAACTGTCGTTCCCGCGGAGGCGGGAACCCAGTTCAAAAAAATTAACGCGGCCCCCGCCTTCGCGGGGGCGACGCACTCACGCCTCCCCGAGATCCCGATCACACGTTTCCTGGATCCGTGATGGTCTCGCGCGCCTATCATGCCCTGCTCTCCGCGTTCGGCTGGCTCGCCGGGCTGATCGCGGTGGCGATCGGCGCCGGCGTATCGCTCGACGTGCTGCTGCGCACCTTCGGGGGCCAGGGCATTCCCTGGATGCTCGAAGCGTCCGAGTACGGGCTCTACCTCATGACCTTCTTCGGCGCGCCGTGGGCGCTGCGCGAGCGCGCGCATGTGAGCATCGACATCGCGGTCGAGGCCATGCCGCCGCCGGCGCGGCGCGTCGCGGCGATCGTCGGCGACGCGCTCGGCCTCGTCATCGCCGCGGTGCTCGCGTTCTACGCGCTGCGCATCGCGCACGACTCCTGGGCGCGCGGCTCGATGATCTACAAGGAGCTGGTCTTCCCCGACTGGTGGCTCGCCGCCCTGCTGCCGCTCTCGCTCGCGCTCGTGGCGATCGAGTTCGGGCGCCGCCTCGTCCGCATCCGGTGAGCTGGCCGCTCGCCCTCGTCCTGCTGCTCGGCTCGCTGGTGGCGATGATGGCGATCGGCATGCCGGTGGTGTTCGCGTTCTTCGGCGTAAACCTGCTCGGCGCGCTCGTTTTCCTCGGCGGCGACGCCGGCGTCGAGCAGCTGGTGCGCAACGTCTCTTCCTCGATCAGCAACTTCTCGCTGGTGCCGATCCCGCTCTTCGTGTTCATGGGCGAGATGATGTTCCACAGCGGCATGGCGCATAAGGCGATCGACGCGGTGGACCGGCTGATCTATCGCCTCCCCGGGCGGCTCTCCATCGTCGCCGTGGTCGGCGGCACGATCTTCGCCGCGCTCTCCGGCTCGACCATGGCCAATACCGCGATGCTCGGCTCGACGCTGCTCCCCGAGATGCGCCGGCGCGGCTACCACCCGACCATCGCCATGGGACCGATCCTCGGAACCGGCGGCATCGCCATGCTCATCCCGCCCTCCGGGCTCGCGGTGCTGCTCGCGAGCCTCGCCAAGATTCCGATCGCCGATCTGCTGATCGCCGGCATCGTCCCCGGCCTGATCTTCGCCGTGCTCTTCTTCGGCTACATCGTCGCGCGCTGCGCGCTCGACCCAAGCCTCGCGCCGAGCGAAGCGCTTGCCGCCGCGCCGCTCGGTGAGCGTCTGCGCCCGTTCCTCGTCTATGTGCTGCCGCTGCTCTCGATCTTCGTCGTCGTCGTCGGCGGCATCCTCGCCGGCATCGCCACGCCCTCGGAGTCCGCCGCGCTCGGCGCCGTGGCGGCGGTGCTCGCCGCGGCGGGCTACCGGCGCCTCACCTGGCAGGGCTTCGTCAAGGCGATGCTCGAGACCGCGAAGATCAGCGTCATGATCTTCTTCATCGCCTCCGCCTCGCTCACCTTCTCGCAGATCCTCGCTTTCTCGGGCGCCACCCAGGGCCTGCTCGAATCGCTGCGCTCGCTCCATCTCGGGCCGACGCAGCTCGTCGCCGGAATGCTCGTCATCCTGCTCTTCATGGGCTGCTTTCTCGACCAGCTCTCGATGATGCTGATCACGCTGCCGTTCTTCATGCCGCTCGCGCAGCTCCTCGGCCTCGACCCGGTATGGTTCGGCATGCTGATGCTGCTCGTCCTCGAGATCAGCTTCACCACGCCGCCCTTCGGCATGCTGCTCTTCGTCATGAAGGGCGTCGCGACCGACGTCACGATGCGCGACATCTACCGCGCCGCCGGGCCGTTCATCGCGCTCGAGCTCGTGGGCCTCGTCCTCATGTTCCTCTTCCCGCCGCTCGTCACCTGGCTGCCCGGCCTACTACACTAGCGCGGCGCGATGAATATCCTTCCCGATGTCGACGGCACGCATCGACTGACCGCCGTGCGCGCCGCAGTGGCCCTCGCCCTCGCGCTCGTCGCTTGCCGCGCGCTCGCCGACGGCGCAGCGGCGCGCCTGGTGCAAGCGACGCTGCCCGGCACGTCGAAGGTCGTGGTCGTCGCCGAAGGCGAGCTCGAGCCGCGCAGCACCGGCAGCTACAGCATCCGCGTCTACGGCGGAAGCAACCCGCGCCATCCGCACGACGATTTCCTCGCCGGCGCGGTCGAGCGCCGCTACGGCGCTCTCGAAAGGATCGTCTTCGCCGACGTCGACGGCGACCGGGCGCCGGAAATCGTCGTAGTGATGCGTAGCGCCGGATCCGGCTCGTATGTCTCGGCCGACGCCTTCCGTCTGCGCGGACGGTCTCTCACTCGCGTGAGATCGGTGCAAGGGCTGGCGAAGAACGCCGATCCGCTGCGTGCGTTGCAGGAAAGCACGGTGAAGCGATGACGGGGCACGCGCCTTGCGGGACGCCGCGCATGGTGACGAAGATCAAGCGGCCGCCGGCGAAGCGCAAACGCAAGCAGCAGCCGATACCGGCCGACGGGCCGGCGCGCAGGCGGCGCAAGCCGCCGATGCGCCCGCCGCGGCGGAGCTATCCCTAGCGCGCGCTCGCGGCGTCGAGGAGCTCGATGTCCACGGCGGCGAGCGGCAGGCGCGTGGCACGGATCAGGCTCTCGAGCTGCTCGAGCCGCGTCGCGCTCGCGATCGGCGCGGTGACGCCGGGGCGCTGCACGAGCCAGGCGAGCGCCACTTCAGCCGGCGTCGCCTTGTGCCGCTCGCCCACCGTGTCGAGCGCCGCGAGGATGCGCCGGCCGCGCTCGTCGAGGTACTTTGCGACGCCCTGCCCGCGCGGGCTCTTGCCAAGGTCGGCCTTCGAGCGATACTTGCCCGAGAGGAAGCCCGAAGCGAGGCTGTAGTAAGTGATGACGCCTATCCCTTCGGCGGTGCACAGCTCGCGCAGCGCGCCGTCGAAGCTCGCGCGGTCGTAGAGGTTGTACTCGGGCTGCAGCACCTCGTAGCGAGGCAGGCCGCGCTCGGCCGACACCGCGAGCGCGGCGCGCAGGCCCGCGGCGTCGTAGTTCGAGCCGCCGATGGCGCGCACCTTCCCGGCTTTGAGGAGCGTGTCGAAGGCTGCGAGCGTCTCCTCGATCGGCGTGTCGCCGTCGGGCCGGTGCGCGAGGTAGACGTCGATGTGATCGGTCTGCAGGCGGCGCAGCGAGTCGTCGACCGCCTGGAGGATGTGCCGGCGCGAAAGGCCCTTGCGCCCCGGCGCGATCTCCGAGCCGACCTTGGTGATGAGCACGACCTCCTCCCGGCGCGCGCTCGAGCGCGCGAGCCAGCGGCCGATCATCGCCTCCGACTCGCCGCCGCGATTGCCCGGCGCCCACTTCGAGTACACGTCGGCGGTATCGATGGCGTTCAGGCCGGCGGCGAAGAAGCGGTCGAGAAGCGCATGCCCGGTCGCCTCGTCGACCGTCCAGCCGAACACGTTGCCGCCGAAGACGAGCGGCCCGATGGCGATGCCCGAGCGGCCGAGCGTTCGCCGCGTCGGCCCGACGCTATCCATGCGCGCTGCCGGTCACCCCGCCCATCACCGGCAGCACCACGCCCGTGATGTAGCTCGAGCAGGAGGGCGCGGCGAGGAAGACGTGCGCCGGCGCGATCTCCTCGGGCTGTGCCGGGCGCTTGAGCGAGGTGTCGGTGCCGAACTTCGGCACCGCCTCGGCGGGCTTGTCCGCCGGGTTGAGCGGCGTCCACACGGGCCCGGGCGCGACCGCGTTGACGCGGATGCCCTTCTCGGCGAGCGCCGTGGCGAGCGATCGGGTGAAGGCGTGGATCGCGCCTTTCGTGCAGGAGTAGTCGATCAGCGCGGGCGAGCCGAAGAGGCCGGTCTCCGAGCCGGTGTTGACGATCGCGCTGCCGGGCTTGAGATGCGGCAGCGCCGCCTTCGCCATGTGGTAGTAGCCGTACAGGTTGGTGCGGATCGTCATGTCGAAGTGCTCTTCGGAAAGCGCCTCGAGCGACGCGGCATGCTCCTGGAAGGCGGCGTTATTCACCAGCACGTCGAGCCGCCCCAGCTCGTCGACCGTGTGCTGCACGGCGTCGGCGCAGAACTGCGGGTCGCGTACGTCGCCGGCGATGAGCACACAGCGCCGGCCCTCCTTCTCCACCGCGCGGCGTGTTTGCTGCGCGTCCTCGTGCTCGCAAAGATACACCACCGTCACGTCGGCGCCCTCGCGCGCGAAGAGCACCGCCACCGCGCGGCCGATGCCCGAGTCGCCGCCGGTGACGAGCGCCACGCGGCCTTCGAGCTTGCCGCTGCC
>DASUFD010000093.1:0-6794 GCA_036274735.1 Burkholderiales bacterium | reverse complement strand
AGAGCGCTGTCCATATTTCCGCGAGCGCACAGAAGAGGTTTCGACCGGGGATGTGTTGCGGCAGGCGTATTGCCTGCACAAGCACTCGCCGGTGCCTTTCGATATGGCCGTCAAGGTGACCCGGATCACCCTTGTGTGCAGCGGCGACCTGAACTTCTGCCAGGTGCGCAAAGAAGATCGTCTGGATCTGTGACTTGTTGCGTTCCGAAGCCCTCTGCGTCGGTCTAGGCTTGCTTTGTACATGGCAATCAAACCTGACGACAAGTCCGCCCATCGGGAAACGTCCGCGTTTCCGACCGAAGTAGACGTCACCTTGGCCCGCGCCGAGCGGTGGATAGCTGAGATGCAAGAGTTGATCGAGAGGGCGAAGAAGCTTCTCGACGACTCCACGCGCTATTTCCCGGAACGCAGCTGACGTTCCTTGGCCCTGTCGCACGACGCCGCGCGTCGCTGTCGCAGGTCCACTACAGGAGGAAGCGCAAGCCTTGCGGACTATGACCCGCCGCTTGGACGGTGACGTGCGGGTGATACAACTCTCGACGACATATGCGCTGGGTGCTGATCGCCGTGGGGCTCGCCGTTCTCGCCGGGTGCTCGTCGCTGCTGCTGCCCAAGTCGCGCCAGATCACGGCCAGTCCGTGGCAGTCCTATGGGGATGCGCAGAGTGCCTTCGACAAGATCGTGCCGGGGACGACGACCCTCGCCGATCTGCGCCGCATGAAGCTCGACCCGAGCACCAACCCGAACATCACCATCCTCAATTACGCCGACGTGATGCGCAAGTTCATGGTCAACCAGTCGTTCTCGATGGACGACCTGGACGAGGGCGTGCGCGCCTGCGTCACGGCGAAGGTCAGCTGCCGCGGCTTCGAGGTGAACCAGACCTCGGTACAGAAAAGCCGCAACGGCAACGTCGTGCTCGACGTGCTCGGCTTTTATCGCGAGACGCACACCGTCGGCTGGAAATTCAACGGCCTGATCCTGCTCAGGGACCGCGTGGTGGTCTACAAGCTGACGAGCGGCCAGCCGGCGATCCAGGAGACCGAGGAGAACCAGAATCCGCTCGGGCCGGTGCAGGCGATCGGCAGATCGATGACAGGCGTGAGCTTCTGACGGATCTCTTCATTCCGCGGCCTGGGGTGCCGCGCTGGCGGCATGGCGCGGGCGCCGGCGACGCGCGACGAGGACGAAGAAGAGCGGCACGAACACGGTGGCGATGAAGGTCGCGGCGAGCATGCCGCCGACCACGCCGGTGCCCATCGAGCGGCGCGCCGCGGCGCCCGCGCCGGTGGAGAGCATGAGCGGCAGCACGCCGAGCACGAAGGCGAGCGAGGTCATGATGATCGGCCGGAAGCGCAGCCGCGCCGCGTTGAGCGCCGCCTCCACCGCCGACTTGCCCTCGAGGAAGCCCTGCTGCGCGAACTCGACGATCAGGATCGCGTTCTTCGCCGACAGGCCGATCAGGACCACCAGGCCGATCTGGAAGTAGATGTCGTTCTCGAGACCGCGCCCCCAGACGAAGGCGAGCGCGCCCAGCACGGCGAAGGGCACGGCGAGCACCACCGCGAAGGGCAGGAGCCAGCGCTCGTAGAGCGCCGCGAGGATGAGGAAGACCATGACGAGCGCCAGCGCGAAGGCGATCGCCGATTGTTTTCCGGTGCGCTTCTCCTGGAACGCCTGGCCGGACCAGGCCACCTGGTAGCCCTCGGGAAGCGCCTTCGCCGCCACCTCCTCGACGGCCCGGATCGCCTGCCCGGACGAGACGCCCGGCGCGCCGCTGCCGAGCACGCGGGCCGAGACGAAGCCGTTGAAGCGATCGAGCTGCTCGGGCCCGACCACGTTCGATACCTGGATCAGCGACTTGAGGGGAATCATCTCGCGCGTCGTGCTCGAGCGCACGTAGACGCCGCCGAGGTCCTCGGGCTGCGCGCGGAACGGCGCGTCGGCCTGCATCTGCACGCGATAGGTGCGGCCGAACTTGTTGAAGTCGTTCACGTACAGCGCCGCCATGGTGCTCGAGAGCGCATCGAACACGTCCTGCACCGGCACGCCGAGGGCGAGCGCCTTCTCGCGGTCGACCTCGACCTTGAGCTGCGGCACGGTCGGGCGGAAGAACGAGTTGATGCCGGTGAGGCGCGCGTCGCGGCGCAGCGCGGCGAGGAGGGACTGCGTCACCGCGAAAAGCTTCTGCGCGTCGGCGCTCGCGCGCGACTGCAGGTAGAACTCGAAGCCGCCCGCCGTGCCGAGGCCACGGATCGCCGCGGGATTGAAGGCGAAGATCATGCCGTCGCGAAGCTCGGCACCCTTGCGCGCCAGGTCCGCTGCGATCGCCTGCGCCGGCCGCTGCTTGCGCTCGTCCCAGTGCTTGAGCGGGATGAAGAGCGTCGCCGCGTTCGTCTTGTTGCCGCCGCCGAGCAGGTCGAAGCCGTTGATCACCATGACGTTCTGCACGCCGCGCTCGGCCTGCGCGATGTCCGAGAGCGCCCCGCTCACCGCGCGCGTGCGCTCCATCGTCGCGCCGTCGGGAAGCTGCACGCCGCCGAACACGTAGCCCTGGTCCTCCGACGGTACGAAGCTCGACGGGACGCGCAGGAAGAGGCCGAGCGCGATCGCCACCACGCCGAGGAAGCCGACGAGCGAGAGCACGCGGTGGCGAAGCAGCAGGTGCACGACGGCGAGGAAGCGATGCGTGAGCCAGGCGAAGCCGCGGTTGAACGGCTGGAACGCGCGGGAGGCGAAGGTCGGCGAATGGTGCTCGCCCGGCTTCATGAAGATCGCGCACAGCGCCGGCGTGAGCGTGAGCGCCATGAAGCCCGAGATCACCACCGCGAAGGTGAGCGTCACCGCGAACTGCCGGTAGAGCTGGCCGGCGATGCCGCCGAGGAAGGCGACCGGGACGAACACCGCGCACAGGACGAGGATGATCGCCACCACCGCGCCCGACACCTCCTGCATCGCCTCGAGCGCCGCCTCGAAGGGGCGCATGCCGTTCTCGCGCATCAGCCGCTCGACGTTCTCCAGCACGACGATCGCGTCGTCGACGACGATGCCGATCGCCAGCACCAGGGCGAAGAGCGTCAGCGTGTTGATGGAAAATCCGGCGATCCAGAGCCCGGCGAAGGCGCCGATCAGCGACACCGGCACGGCGATCATCGGGATGAGCGTCGCGCGCCAGGTCTGCAGGAAGAGGAACACCACGGCGAGAACGAGCAGCGCCGCCTCGGCAATGGTGCCGCGCACCTCCTTGATCGAAGCGTCGACGAAGCGGGTCGTGTCGAACGGAATGCGGTAGTCCACGCCCGCCGGAAAGCCCGCCTTCAGCTCCTCCATGCGCGCCCGCACATGGTCCGCCGCCTCGAGCGCGTTCGCGCCGGGCTGCAGGTAGAGCGCCATGCCGATGGTCTGTGCGCCGTCCAGGGTGTTGGACGTGTCGTAGTTCAGCGCACCGAGCTCGACGCGTGCGATGTCCTTCAGCCGCAGCACCCCGCCCGCGCCGTTGGCGCGGATGACGATCTCGCCGAACTGCTCGGGCTCGACCAGCCGCCCGGTGGCGGTCACCGTGTAGACGATGCTCTGCCCCGCCGGCGCCGGCTCGGTGCCGATCTTGCCCGCCGCGTACTGGGCGTTCTGCGCGCGCAACGCAGCGGCGACGTCCGAGGGCGTGACCCCGAGGCGCGCCATCTTCTCCGGATTGATCCAGACGCGCATCGAGTAGTCGCGCGCGCCGAAGATGTTCACGTCGGCGATGCCCGGCAGCCGCTTCAGCTCGTCGACCAGGTTGATCGAGGCGTAGTTCGAGAGGTAGAGCGTGTCGCGCCGGTTGCCGGGCGAGAGCAGCGAGACGACGAGCAGGATGTCGAAGGAGCGCTTCTGCACGATCACGCCGTTGCGGCGCACTTCGTCGGGAAGCCGCGGCAGCGCGCGCTGCACCCGGTTGTTGACCTCGAAGATGGAGGCGTCGACGTCGGTACCCGGCTCGAAGGTCACCGTGATCGAGAGCGAGCCGTTCGACGACGAGGTAGAGCTGAAATAGGAGAGCTTCTCCACGCCGGAGAGCTGCTCCTCGATCGGCGCGGCCACCGTGCGCGCGAGGGTCTCGGCGCTGGCGCCCGGATAGGCGGTGGTGATGAGCACCGTCGGCGGCGCGATCTCCGGGTACTGCGCCACCGGCAGCAGGTTCGCCGCTACCAACCCGGCGATGACGATGACGATGGCGATGACGCCGGCGAAGACCGGCCGGTGGATGAAGAAGCGCGACAAGTCAGCCCGCCTTCTCGCGCGCGCCGGCGCCGGGCGCGGGGGAAACGGGGGCGTCGGGGCGCAGGCGCGCAAGGTTGTCGACGATGACGCGTTCGCCCGGCTTCAGGCCCTCGAGCACCACCCAGTCGCCGCCGACCCAGCCGCCGGCGCGGATCGGGCGCTGCACGGCCTTGCCTTCCGGCGTCGCCACCCAGACGAAGCGGCCGGCCTCGTTCTCCAGGACCGCCTTCTGCGGGACGACGATCGCCTGGCGCGCGCCCGCCGTAACGCGCACGCGCACGAACTGCCCGGGCAGAAGCTCGATCCTGGGATTCGGGAGCTCGGCGCGCATCTGCACCGTGCCGGTCGCGGCGTCGACCGTAGAGCCGGCGAAATTGACTGTCGCCGCCTGCGCGTAAGGGCGGCCGTCCGCGAGCTCGAGATGCACGCCGACCGCCTTGGGCTCCACGCGGCGCAGCTGCGCATACTCGGCCTCCGAGAGCGCGAAGCGAACCCAGATCGGGTCGGCGCGGGTGATCGTGGTGAGCACCGCGGAGTCTTTGTCGGGCTGAACGAGGGTGCCGATCGACTGCTGGGCGCGTCCCGTGATGCCGCCGATCGGCGCGTTGACGGTCGTATAGGAGAGGTCGAGCTCGGCCTGGCGCAGCCGCGCGCGCGCCACCTGCACGGCGGCGGCGGACTGGCGCGCCAGCGAGGCGGCCTGGTCGGCTTGCGTCTGGCTCACGAATTTGCGCTCGGCGAGCATCTTCTGTCGCTCGAGCTCCTTCTGCGCGAGCTCCTCCTTGGCCAGCTCCTGCGCGAGCGAGCCGCGCGCCTGCGTGAGAGCGATCTCGAAGGGTGCGCGCTCGATCTGGAACAGCGTGGCGCCGGCCTTGACCGAGTCGCCCTCGGTATAGAGCTGCTTCTCGAGGATCCCGGTGACGCGCGCGCGGATCTGCACCTCGCGCGAGCCTTCGGTGCGTCCCACCGCCTCGAAGCTGACCGGCACTTCGCGCAGCGCCGTTTCCACCATTCCTACGGGCAGCGCCGCCGGCGCCGCCGCAGCCGGCTTGGACGCGCCCTGTCGCGCGTCGCCTTCGCTGCAGGCGGCGATGGCGAGCGATGCGAGCACGACGAGCCAGCGGCTCATGTCTTGTCTCCCGGATGGTAGGCACGCAAAAAGCAATCGACGATGCGCGGTACGCGGCGCGACTCCGATTCCGCCCCGTTCAGGCCGTAGAGGCGTCGCACACGCTCCTGCCCGGCGAGCATCGAAAGGAAGAGCTCGGCGGCGAACTGCGGATCGTCGCGACGCAGCCGCCCGGCGGCCATGGCTTCGCCGAGGAACGCAGCGAGGCGCTTCACCATCGCCCCGGCGCCGCCCTGGTAGACGGCGCGCGCGAGCTCCGGAAAGCGCGGCACGTCGGCGGTCAGCGTGCGGAACATGGCAAGCCCGTCGCTGCCGAGCGCGCGCTTGCGATAGGCGCGCGCGAAGGCGGTCAGCGCGGCGCGCACGTCGCCCGGGTCGGCGTCGAGCTCGACCAGCACGTGCTTGGAGAGGTCGCAGACCGCCGCTTCGAAGAGGCGATCCTTGCTCGGAAAGTGGTGGTAGACCGTCTGCTTGGCGACGCCCGCGCGGCGCGCGATGTCCTCCACGCTCGCGCGATAGCCGTGCTGCACGAACGCCTCGGCGGCGGCGCGCAGCACACGCTCGCGGTTCTCGATCGGCACGGTGAGGCGTTCCCCGGACTAGACTGGACGGTCTAGTCTATCCGAATTCAGCCCGGGTCGAACGGGTGGCGCATGACGATCGTCTCCTCGCGGTCCGGGCCGGTGGAGATGAGGTCGATCGGCACCGCGCAGAGCTCCTCGATCCTCTGCAGGTAGGCGCGCGCCGCCTTGGGCAGCGCCTTGTAGCCCTTCAACCCGACCGTGCTCTCCTGCCACCCGGGCAGCTCGTCGTACACCGGCACGCAGCGCGCGAGCTCCTCCGCCCCGACCGGCAGGATGTCGGAGAGCTGGCCGTCGATCTCGTAGCCGACGCAGATCTTCACCGCCTCGACGCCGTCGAGCACGTCGAGCTTGGTGATGCACAGGCCCGAGCAGCCGTTCAGCTGGATCGAGCGCTTGAGCGCCGCCGCGTCGAACCAGCCGGTGCGCCGCGGCCGGCCGGTGGTCGCGCCGAACTCCTGGCCGCGCTGACGCAGCCGCTCGCCGACGCCGTCGGAGAGCTCGGTCGGGAACGGCCCGCTGCCCACGCGCGTGCTGTAGGCCTTGGTGATGCCGAGCACGTAGTGCAGGTACATCGGCCCGATGCCCGCCCCCGCCGCCGCCGCGCCGGCGACGCAGTTCGACGAGGTGACGAACGGATAGGTGCCGTGGTCGATGTCGAGGAGCGAGCCTTGCGCGCCTTCGAAGAGCAGGTTCTTGCCGCTGCGGTTCGCTTCGTACAGCGCGCGCGGCACGTCGGCGACGAGCGGCGCGATGCGCGGCGCGAGCGCGAGCGTCTCGTCGAGCACCTTCTGATAGTCCACCGTCGGCTGGCCGTAGTACTT